>NZ_QWES01000004.1:0-198473 GCF_009936115.1 Anaerotruncus sp. 80 | reverse complement strand
GTAACTTAACTTTAACACAAAAATGAGATCTTGCAATTTTTTTATTCAGTTGTAACACATCTATTGTAAACCTACAATCGCCACAGTATAAAGTTATAAACTTTACAGGCTTCTCCCCACTTAAAAATCCCGGCAAGACGCTTTCGCACGTGCCGGGATTTTGTTTTGCCTATTTGCAGGGATAGTACATCTCCTAAAAAATCAAATGTGCCAGCGGGCAGATAATCAGTAAGCTGATAATTGTTCTCTCTAAGAACAGAATGAACAGCTCAACAATGTTCACAGGCAGCTTAGAGCCCAGAATCAGACCACCCACTTCAGATAAGTAAATCAGCTGTGTTACAGATACAGACGCTACGATAAACCTGGTCATCTCACTTGCAATACCTTCCGCAGCAATAATGGAAGGCGTAAACATATCTGTAAATCCGACAATCATTGTCTTGGATGCCTCTGCAGCTTCCGGAACCTGTAACAGTTCGAGAAGCGGCATAAACGGTTTTCCGCAAATCTCAAAGATCGGGGTATTGTTTGCGAGAACCAGCGCCAGCGTGCCGATTGCCATAACTGTAGGCAGTACGCCGAACCACATACCTACGGCATTCTTCATGCCGTTTTCAAAGAACTGTCCGATTCCCCTGAATTCACCAACCTTCTTCATAGCTAAAGCCATACCATATTCGTGAGAAGTTTTGTACGGTGCTGGAAGTGTATCCGGCATAGCCTTTCCTTCTACAACGTATCTGTCCTTCTTCAGAGAAAGAGGCGGGATTCTCGGTACGATAATCGCACAAGCGATACCAACCAGACAAATCATCAGATAGTAAAGACCAAAGTACTGCATCAAGCCGACCTGTTCAAGTACTACGATGCTGAAAGTAATGGATACTGCAGAGAAAGTCGTTGCAATAACAGACGCTTCTCTTTCCGAGTAATATCCGCCTTCGTATTGGTTGCAGGTCAGCATAACGCCCAGGGTTCCGTCACCAATCCAGGAAGTAATACAGTCAACAGCAGCACGGCCCGGAATCTTAAACAGCGGGCGCATGATCTTTGTCAACAGGGCTCCTACGTATTCTAAAAGTCCAAAATC
Source organism: Anaerotruncus sp. 80 (assembly GCF_009936115.1). Taxonomy (NCBI): domain Bacteria; kingdom Bacillati; phylum Bacillota; class Clostridia; order Eubacteriales; family Oscillospiraceae; genus Anaerotruncus; species Anaerotruncus sp. 80. The sequence goes on along the minus strand of NZ_QWES01000004.1, from coordinate 197,380 downwards.
CAAAAGAAGTGGCAAAAGCAAAGCTGCAATCAAGAATATAATAACTAATACTGTCAGCAAATCGCCTAGTACAAATCCGCCTGCGCCACCATCAGTAATCATGCTGACAATATCGGATCCGCCTTCTGTACCCATGCCCAGATACGTCATCCAGATGAATACTGCACCGATGACTCTGACAATGGTCCATATCGGGCTTGTACAGAAAGTGTCTGCTAAAATTGCGTTTTCTGTCATAAATTTAGGTTTTGCAAGTCCAATTAAAGAACCAACTGCAGAAACCGTAACAATTGCAACGCAGAGTATCGGAAGTACTGAGCCAAGGGCTCCGCCGATTAAGTCTGCGATAATCTTTACTGTGACCGTCCAGTTTCCATCGTACTTTACCGGCACCATAAATAAAATAATGCCGATGACCGATGGAACGACAAATCCAGCCACGTTCTTACCGTTTTTCTTTTCCATAATAAAGTCTCCTATTCCTATTCCCTGTTAAGGCAACTATTGTTAGTATAACATGCCATTTCAAATAATTCAATATATTATGTATACACATTTTTGTGTATAAAAATTTACTTTTATCTTAGCTATTACTAAAAAACAGGGTGCACATCAGCACACCCTGTTCATACCTTTTTCTATATGTTGGCACTCAGTTTTAGTAGTGCTTTTACATAAATCTCAGTAATTCGTTTATAATCCGCTACTCTATAATGCTCATTCGCCTCGTGCGCCAGTTCCTCTTGATCAGGAAAAACCGGTCCAAAGGCAATCGCATTAGGAATTGCTCTTGCAAAAGTAGCGCCGCCCAGAGATATTGGCTGCGATACCATATCCCCTGTGCTTTCCTGATAAACTGACATGAGCTGTCTTACAATCGAACTGTTTTTATCAAAATAAATCGGATTCATACAAACACCGAATTTCATAAAAGCGCCGCTTTCCTCACATACCATAGCAAGTGCCGCTTCTACCTCTTCAAACCTTTTTGTCACCGGATAACGGAGATTGATTATAACGTCCAGATTCAAAGCTGTTAATGTCAGAAGTCCCACATTTACTGTTAAATTTCCGGAATCCTCATCAGACCACGCCAGATTCATTCCCTCTCCGTTATAGGAAAGACCAAGATAGCGATGGTAAAATTCCAATACATTCTGCTGTGCAAAAACATACTCTTCATCCGAAGTCAACCGGAATAAGAGTTCCATTAGATAAGAAATCGCATTAATTCCCTTTTCAGGAGTCATCGCATGTGCAGCTTTTCCCTCAAGTTTAATGGTCAGCTTACTCCCCGCTATAGCAACAGTAACCGGTACATGTAACTTTCTGCCCAACTGCTTCACTGCCTCAGCCAGTTTGCAGCAATCATATTTTTCATCTGTGCTGATAATACTGCAGCTCGCACTTGCTGCCACTACATTAGCTCTTTCGCCGCCGCTAAGTGATTCCAACTTCAGAAGAATCCGATTGTCAGATTCCTTATTATTGCAGGTGACAGGCACAGTCATTGCTACATTAATCAGTCCTTTCTCACAGGATATCACAGGAAAATTTGCGTCTGGAACAATGGATATTTCTGGGATTTCCGGATTTTCTTTTAGATATTTATCAATACTAAGCCAATTTTCTTCTTCATCTGTTCCGATAATCATCCTAATTCTAGTATTATCCGGCAGCAGTTGATTTCGTTGTATGTAATCCATAGCATATAAGCAGCACATCATCGGGCCTTTATCATCTATGGAACCTCTTCCATATAGTTCACCATCTGCCACAACCGCAGAAAAAGGCTCCGTATTCCAGCCTGTGCCAGCGTCCACCACATCTGCGTGACATAAAATTCCAATCAAATGTTCCCCGCTGCCCATGGTAATTTCGCCCACATAGTTATCTACGTTGTCTGTCTGAAAGCCCAGTGCCGCCCCACGCTCCAAAATGTGTTCCAGACATTTTGTCACAGACCTTCCGAAGGGATTCCCCTGCCCATCATCTTCCTGCGCAATACTGGGAATTGCAATACTGTCACAGATATCCCGCAAAAGTTCTGCTTCTTTTTCCTTATAATATTCATCAAAGAGCTGCGCCATGGTATTCCTCTTTTCTCAAACCCTTACATAATGCATAGTAAACAATGCCTGACAGCAAAATGCTCTGCACCAGCACAAGACCGCTTGTCACAAAGATATTCAGTACAAAACCTGCTGCCCATGCGGTAACGCCAAGCCAGTCAAAACTTTCTCTCGGAGACCATTTTTCGGGATTTGCTTTTCTTAGAATCCAGTAGTCAACCAGCATCACGCCGCCCATCGGTGAAAATGCTGCGCCCAGCCATGTGATAAATGCCTCGAACTGACTCATCACTCCTACCACCGCCAGAATTGTTCCAATGAGCCCTGAAATCAGCGTTACCATTGCACGTTTATCATCTTTCAGACCCAGAATATTTACAATATTGATTCCTGCCAGATAAGCATTCGTAGTGTTTGTGGTCCATGCCGCTAAAATCAGAACAATCATCCCCAATACAGGAAGTCCTACATTGCAAAGCACCTGACTGATATCGTACTCACCGGCAACCTTTGCCATCACAATGCCGATAACCAGCATCAGAATGCCTGCCGGAAGAACGCCCCAAAGGGTTGCCTTTATCGTATTGCCTCTGCCCTTCTGATAACGGGTAATATCCGCAGCAGTCACAATCTGCATCGTTAAAAATCCCGTCGTAAGGGTAATTCCTTCAATCAGAGACATGGTCGTCTCGACATGAGTATTGATATTTTCTGTACCGTGTGTGCGCAGTGCCATAACACAGCCCGCAAGACAAACAATCAGCAGCGCTGGCACCGCCAAGGTATTGAGTTTTCCCATTGCACTGATTCCATATACTGCCGTTGTCAGCATGATTACACCCCAAATCAGAATGGAAACAGAAACAGGTACCTCAATGCCGAAAGAATTTGCCATAAGATTTGAAAATGCACTGCCGCACACAGCATTATTAACGCCGAACCAACCTAACAGAGAGATTGTAAACAAAAGGGAAATCAGATACTTTGATCCTGCTTTGCCAAAACAGGACTGCAACACAACACAGGAAGGCAAGCCTAAATCACTACCCTGTATAGAAGTGAAACATGCGAAAAGCATAACTAGTCCATATCCGATACATCCGGCAAGGAGCGCCTGTCCAAGCGGCATTGCCAAAGCAAGCAGGCCTCCAATCAGCAGACTGGGAACACAAATCATAACACCTGCATGAATAAACGCAACCTCTACCCATCCCTTCTTTTCTTCTTCTGAAACCTGATTCAAGGTAGTGGTTTCCACATTACTCTTTTTTTCTTTCATTACTGTCCTCATTTCTTAAATACAATAAGTGAATTATTCCAGCTCAATTTCGTATCTATTTTTTGCCGGGATTTCTTTGAAGAACCCATTTTAACAAAAAAGATAGAATGTACAATCCCAATTCGCAAACAAAATACAAACGAAATTGAATTTTCTAACATTTTACTCTAAAGTATACTCTACTGCACTATAAAATTTACAGTCTAAAATCTAAAATATTGAAAAAATATTAGTGACCTTCTTGCATCACTTTCGTATAATCCAATTTGAAGAACTCATTCAATTCTAGGAGGTTTCAAAATGTTTGATTATGAAATGCAAAAAGCTGCGGACACTTTAATCCGCGATATCTTTAAGGTTCAGCCGGGAGAAACTGTCGTACTAACCTGCGATTCTCTCTCCTGCATGAAAATCGTTGACGCAGTTGCTTCAAGTGCTCATGCAGCAGGAGCTCTCCCAATGGTAATTAAGTTTCCAGCACCAGACGGCGTTGGTCAGGCTGCAGATCCCAAGCTTCCAATTGAACCGCTGACGGGCGCTGTTTCAAACTGCGACGTCTGGATTGAGTTTAACCAGAAATGGCTCTTATATTCCACTCCATATCAGAGAGCAATCTCAACCAATAAAAAATTGAGATATATGTGCCTTGTGGAATTTACAGAAGATGTAATGATTAGAACCATGAGCGATATCGACACCGCAAAGCTGACTGAATTTATGAACCGCGTAGCTGAATTGAACCGTGCTGCAAAGGTCATCCGTATGACGACCCCAAGCGGAACCGATGTCACTTTTGAAACAGACGACCGCCATGTGGTCAGTGTAGATGCTGGTGATGCCTCAAAGAGCGGCGTATATATGATGATGGGACAACTCAATGTAGTGCCTAGATATGGCTCAGTTAACGGAACTATCGTTTTCGACGGCACCGTAACGCCGCCGTTTGGCAGAACCCCTGACCAGCCAATCAAACTGACTGTAAAAGACAGTGTCATCGTTAATATTGAAGGCGGCACTGACGCAAAAGCCTATGAGAAGTGGCTAAAAGATTTTAATGACCCTGGTATGCTGAAAATGGCTCATGTCGCTTATGGATTTAATCCGGGTGCAAAACTTTCCGGCAATGTCGTAGAGGATGAACGCGTATGGGGCTGTACAGAATGGGGTATCGGCTATGTCAGCCCGACTGTCGGAGGTCCTGAAGGTCAGGCTGCTGTTTCTCACACCGATGGCATTTGTCTGAATACTTCCGTATGGCTTGATGGCGTACAGCTGATGGATGAAGGTAAAATGGTAGATCCTGAATTAGAGGCTATCTATCCTCGTTAATTTATGATATTACTATAAACAAAAGATAGCTTCTATTTTCCCCCATGGAAGCTATCTTTTTTATTACGATTCTGCTATAATGTTGTCAGGAGGTAGCACTATGTTATGTACAGTACAGACGCTTCTAAATCAGCCCCTTTTTGAAGATGCTCAGATTCTGGCGGGAGAAGCCTATCTCGATAACATCATTAACAGGGTTTCCGTGTTTGACTGTCCCGTCAGAGGCAGTGCCATCGACAAAAATATCATCGAACATGGGGATTTATTTCTTTCCAGTCTGGACCAATTTATAGACAGTCCTGAGATTCTTTTAGAATTTATCTGTACACTGATTGACTGTAAGTGCAGCGCCCTCATCGTTCTCGACATTAACGCTTCGCTGATTACAGAGAAAATCATGTCTCACTGCAATCGCGGCGGACTGCCGATTATCATGGTTGACCGGGATATTTCCTATGCCAAAATCATGGATACGATTAACAAGTTAATTGTACAAAGATACTACCACGCCTTAAACGGCAGCAAAATCAATATGCTGAAGCGGGCAAAGCTAAGTGATATAGAAAAGCTCCGTATTTTAGAAAGTATCAATCCTAAATTTGAGCAGTTCATAGGCGTAATCAGTACAAAAGGTACCATTCGCTCCTCTGTCACCGAAAACGAACTGACTGCATCTTTTATGAAAGATTCTTTGAGCGCCTATATCGTGTGCGACGATTATCATTATTTTATTTTTAGCCACAGCCAAAAGTCCCGTTTAAAGAAAAATATAGAAGTTTTCTCAAATACACTGAAGTCTTATTTTTCCGACCATACTACAGGCGTCAGTATGCTCCACCCAAATACAGAAATTGATCTTTGCCTTAATGAATGTGAGCAGGCAATGAACACTGCAATATTTTTACATGAAAACCAAGTCACCTATGACGAAACCTCTTTGCTGCAGCTCCTCATGAAATTAAAAGATGCCCCTGAGCTTTATCGCTATTATGACAGCATGGTTTCCGCAATCAACACTTATAAGTCAGAAAACAACTCAACACTTTTTGATACCCTAAGAACGTATGTCCGCTGTCAGGGCTCTTATCAAGCAGCTGCCGAGGCTATGGGTCAAAAGGAGACCACTATCCGCTACAGAATCGGCAGACTTCGCCAAATTCTGAATTTAGAAGACGATATCGTACAGTTTCACACCTGTGCGTCCGTTCTTGTCATGATAGAACAGATTATGTGCAAGGGGTAAATCTCCATTGCACTTTCTCCCACACCGTGCTATGCTACTCTTACATCTCCCTTTTCGACATCATCAAGACCCCTTCACTACTTTGTCTTGGGAACGAATTCAATTTTTAAAACCATGTCCATTCCATCTGCCAATCTTTTTAAAAGATTTACTGATGGGTTTCTCGTGCCATTCTCTAGCTTACTGATATCTGCCTGATTAATTCCTGTGCGTTCAGCGAGTTCCTTTTGTGTCAGATTCTGTGATGTTCTAGCATTTACAATTGCTCTAATTACATCCAGCTCCGGCTGCATTGCTTCATATTCCTTTGCAAAATCAGCATCTTGCATTCTCTGCTCCTTAAAAGAATTTAATGTTTTCATTTTCTATCCATCCTCTCTATAAAAGCTTGCCTTCTTTGCTTTGCCAACTTGATTTCCTTGTCTGGCGTCTTTTGTGTCTTTTTAATAAAACCATTCGTCAAGATTATTCTCTCCTCAAAATAGAAAAAATACAAAACTCTGGCAGCATTACTTCCAACTTTGCATCGCAATTCAAAAATGCCTTCTGATAAATGTTTGCTATACGGTTCTCTAAGCGAATTTCCATTTTCCTGAAGAATTTCCAATAAGCCTACAATCTTTGCCTGCATTTTTGTATCTAAGCTTAGAATGAAATTCTCAACAGGGCAATCCCCATTTTCTTTTTCAAAAAATTGAACTTGAAACATTTGATTCTACTCCTTTTATTCCATTATATGTTATATATGCCATATTGTCAACTCCATCTATCTCAAGCATCACTACTGTTCCCCCTACTAAAACCGGTCGCAAAGAGAACTCACTCCCTTCTGAGGGTGGTGTCGTTAACGTCTCTGTTTTGCGTCATGTGAAACATTTCGATTATACTTTACTTCGCAACGCCCTCTGTACTGCTTTGCTCAACGAGCTGATTTTTATTTTCTCTTCGTTTTACCTCATTGTTCTCACAAACGCAATTTACTATAAAGTAAAAAAAATAGGCAGAAACGTCTAACTTTCGTTCCTGCCTGCTGTTCTTTATCTATTTCACATTATAGATAAACTCTGCCCGGCGCTTAGAGCCGTCCAAGTGTCTTGACATGGCCGCCTTGCCTTCTTCTACGTCTCTGTTCTTGATTGCAGTAAGAATCGACCGATGTTCTTCCAGAATCTCGTCCAAATAGTCAGGCTCATAGTAAAGCGCCTTCCTCGTCTGGTCGATGTACTCTTTATAAGAGCGCAGCACCTGCGCCATAAAACGGCTGCCGGTGGCATTGTAGATGATGTCGTGAAACCCAGTGTTGATTTCCAGCACCTTCTTTTCATCCTGGCGCACCGTATAAAACTCCATCAGGTCGCATTGATCCTGCAGATTCTGAATCTGTTCTTCTGTGATTCTGCTTACTGCCCATTCCACGCACAGAATTTCCAGTGCCTTACGCACCGCGTAAATATCCTCGATATCCTGCTTGGTAAAACCCTTCGCAAAACATCCTCTATTTGGAATGTAATCAATGAGCCCTTCATTTTCTAACTGCTTGAACGCTTCTCTGATTGGCGTTCTGCTGACCTTCAGCTCTGACGCAATCTGTGTTTCCTTGATCTTTTCTCCGATTTTATACTCCCCTTTGAGGATTCTATCCCGGATGATATCTGCGATTTCATCAGTCAGTGAAAATACGTTAGAATAGTTATTGCCGCCGGTCATTTGGTTCTCCTTGTTCTCGAAAAATACTCTGCCCTTTAGTTATAACACTACAGAATATGATTTTCAAGTACTTGTGTGTGGAAATCGAAATCTTTTATCTGCAGATAATATTCGGCAGAATCCACCAATGCTTTCATCGGGCAAAGTCCGATGATTTCTGTGCCGGTGACGACTACGCCATATCTGGCTGCTTCGGATTTTACCATTTCGGTAACTCTATAAAGCGGCGTCTGCTCATAATTGGTCATGTTGATGGAAACCTGGGCATATTTCTTGCCTGTCACCTCATCTTCGATTTCAAAGCCCATGGCTTTGACGCATTTCAGTCCGCCGTCCTTTTCTCTGATAACGTTTGCAATGTTCTTCGCAACCTGCACATCGTCTGTGTTCAGATTCAAATTGTATGCAACCAGCGGCGGTCTTGCTCCTACTGCCATAACCCCCGCTGTTGGGTGAACTTTTCTGCCGCCAAAATCAGGTTCCCAATCAGGCTCCTGCACTTTTTCTGCCATGCCTTCAAACTGACCCTTTCTGATTTTTACGAGATTCTGTCTTTCAGGTCTTTGTGCGGAGTACTCATAGAGGAAAACCGGCACGCCTGCTTCATCAGCAATTCTTGCGCCGACTGCCTTGGAAAGTTCTACGCAATCCTCTGTGGTGCAGTCCTTGATGGCAAGGAAAGGCATGACATCTACTGCGCCCATTCTAGGGTGCTCTCCTTCGTGTTTTGTCAGGTCGATGAGCTCAGCTGCTTTCTTAACCAGCTTCACACTGGCTTCTTCTACGCCTTTTGCATCACCGATATAGGTGATAACGGTTCTGTTGTGGCTCTCGTCGGAGCTGTAGTTAAGCAGGGTACAGCCCGGTGTGGTTCTGATCTGATCCACACATGCCTCTATTACATCAGTTCTTCTTCCTTCACTGATATTTGGAATACTTTCAATAATCTGTGCCATTGTTCCTCTTTCTCCTTCTATCATCTAAAAATTACAGTGCTGCAGCCACTTCGTTATACAGACCGCTAGCAATTTTATCCGCCTCATCGAACATTTTCTGTCCTTCCTGTGCGTAATACGCTGCCTTTGCCCCGTCCTTTACGCCCGGCAGATTGATTTTTACATTGAGCCATGCGCCCTTGATGCAAGCCGTCAGGTTCAAAATGGCTACGCCCAGGTCGCTTGCTGCGTTAGGATTGGACTTTCCAATCATGGTCCTTGCTGTCATCAAACCCTCATAGCCCAACTGCATGGTGCGGAAAGGCACCTCCGTTGCCACCAGAGTTCCGTCCGCAATTGCCTGTTTTCTTGCCGCCTTTTCCTCATCAGTTTCCTTCGGCATTTTAAAGGCTGCGGAAACAAGATTGAACGCCTCGGTGTCCTTATCTACCGCCGCAGTCAATTCTTCGTAAAGGGCTGCGCCCTTTTCCTTTGCTGCTTTGCACACCTCCTGCCAGTCTGCGTACTTTTCCTTACCGATAGTAAGATCCGCCACCATCATGAACAAAGCCGCGCCCTGCGCACCTGCCAATGCACTGACAGAACCGCCGCCCGGCGCCGGTGCATCTGATTTCAAAACGTCCAAATATTCTTTTACCTGCATATCGATTAATTTCATGCTACTACCATTCCTTTCTTGATTACCTGCAATGCCAGATTAGAGCCAAATCTATAGCAAAGCATATCCATGTCAGGGGCGTCCCAGATTACCAGATCGCCCTGTTTGCCACACTCCAGCGTCCCCACTAGCTCACCTTTTCCAATAGCGCAAGCCGGATTGATGGTCACTGCAGTCAGCACTTCTTCCGGCAGCATGCGGTATTTGATACATGCCAGATTCATGACAAACTGCAGATTCAGCGATGGGCAGGATCCCGGATTAAAATCAGAGGCTGTCGCCACAGGTATGCCCATCTCAATCATTTTCCGCGCCGGCGCAAAATTTGCACCTAAATAGAAGGAAGTCGCCGGCAGACACATAGCGGTCACACCGCCTTTTGCCAGAGACGCAAGACCCGCTTCATCGATGGCAATTAAATGCTCGCAGCTGGCTGCTCCCATTTCGCCTGCCAATACGCTGCCGCCGATTGCCTCAATTTCATCAGCATGGATTTTCAGCCCAAAACCCAGCTTCCTTGCCTTTTCCAGGTAGGTTTTGCTCTGCTCATAGTTAAATACCGAATCCTCGGTGAAGATATCCGCATAGTCAGCCAGCTGGTTTTCTTTTACATAAGGCAGCAGGTCCGTACAGAGCATATCAATAAATTGATCTGCGCCATTCTCCCGGTCCTTGTATTCTTCAGGAATGGCATGGGCTCCCATGAAAGTGCTCACAATATCCATCGGGTGATCCTCATTGAGCTTTTTCAGCACTTCCAGCATTTTCACTTCAGTATTAAAGTCCAGACCATAGCCGCTCTTTGCTTCGCAGGTGGTAACACCCAGCCCCATCATTTCATCGAGAAAACCTTCGGTTTTGTCGTAAAGTTCCTCAAAGCTTGCAGCCCTGGTCTTTCTCACGGTATCCAGAATGCCGCCGCCTGCTCTCAGAATATCCAGATATCCCGCGCCTTTCAGCTTCATGGGTATTTCATGCTGCCTGTAGCCGCCGAATACCATATGGGTATGCCCTTCCACCAGCCCTGGCGTCACCAGCCTGCCCTCTGCGTCGATGACTGTATCAGCTGTTTCTGCTCCTTTTGGCAGCACGCCGCCCTCGGTAATCTCACTGATAATTCCGTCCTCGATGAGAATAGCGGCGTCCTTCAGCTTTAGGTTCTCACCTTGCACTTTGCCGCCGTGACTGAAACTGCCAACAGGGGTCTGCAGCAATCCGATATTTTTTACAAGTACTGTTGCCATTTGGTGATTCTCCTCGTCTCTCTTTGTGTTTACTGACAAAATCTATGAATGGATCAATGTTTTGTCAGCATTTTCAGCTCAAACACTCCCATACTCATAGATTTTGCTGACAGTACTGACAAATTTCTATAATTTTGTCAGGTTTGTCAGGGTTTTCTTTCAAAATGCTGACGAAACTGACAATATTTTTGCTTTTTGTCAGGTTTGTCAGCATACGAAAACATTTCACATGATAAACCAGATTAGCCCACCCAAGGCTGCTCTGATTCTCACGATTATCCCGATTTATTTCACAAACTTATCGACTGTCGCTTCCACCAGTGCATCGTCAGCAAGGAACGGAATGGTGATATGTCCTTTTCCTGCGTAGTTCTTGTTGTATTCGATGGAAGTAGTCAGTGCGTTTTCGTTTCTCGCCCAGTTTCTTCTGGCAACGCCGCCCATGACGTCCCACATCATAGCAGATTTGATAATTTCGTCCACTCTTTCAGAGCCGTCAAGAAGCAGTCCGAAGCCGCCGTTGATGGCTTTTCCGATGCCTACACCGCCGCCATTGTGCAGTGCACAAAGAGACATACCTCTAGCTGCATTTCCTGCAAAGCATTGCACTGCCATGTCTGCCATGACATTGGAGCCATCCTTGATATTGGAAGTCTCTCTGAATGGGGAATCGGTACCGGATACGTCATGGTGATCTCTTCCCATCATAATAGGACCGCACTTGCCTTCGCGCACCAGCTTATTAAATGCTAGCGCAATATCCCTTCTGCCTTCTGCATCCTGATAAAGGATTCTCGCCTGGGTTCCAACGACCAGTTTGTTCTTCTTTGCATCGCGAATCCAAACCCAGTTGTCTCTGTCCTGCGCTCTTCTTTCCGGATTGATGCAGTCCATCGCCGCCTTGTCGGTTGCGTCGAGATCCTCTGGCTTTCCAGACAGGCAAACCCATCTGAACGGACCATAGCCGTAGTCAAAGAGTACCGGTCCCATGATATCCTCTACATAGGAAGGCCAGATAAAGCCGTCTTTGTCATCGTAACCATTCTTGGAAATTTCCTTGATACCTGCGTCGTACATAGCTTTCATAAAGGAATTGCCGTAGTCAAAGAAATAGGTTCCTTTTTCGGTCAGCGCCTTGATTGCCTTGTAATGTCTGTGGAGTGTCTTGTCAACTTCTTTGCAGAACCTGTCTCGATCCTCATGGAGCAGCTTTGTTCTTTCTTCAAAGGTCATGCCCACCGGGCAGTAGCCGCCGTTATATACGTTGTGACAGCTGGTCTGATCTGACAGCAAATCAATGTGAAAATCCTTTGCGGCAGCAGCTTCCAGGAGGTCTACGATATTACCGTGATAAGCGATGGAAATGCTTTCTTTTGCCGCAATTTTCTCGTTGGCCAGCTTGAAAATCTCGTCAATGTCGTCCATGATAACGTCAACCCATCCCTGGTCGTGCCGAGTGACAATTCTAGAATAGTCCACTTCCGCAAAAATGCCTACGGCATTTGCAATATTAGCAGCTTTCGGCTGTGCCCCGCTCATGCCGCCAAGCCCTGAGGACACGAAGGTATGCCCCTGTAAGTCACCCTGCTCTGCCACACCCAGATATTTTCTGCCTGCATTTAAAATGGTGTTGAATGTACCGTGAACGATACCTTGCGGTCCGATATACATCCAGCCGCCTGCAGTCATCTGTCCGTAGTTGGCAACGCCCATTTCCTCGGCAATTTCCCAATCGTCCAGATTGTCATACATGCCAATCATCATGGAGTTGGTGATAATAACCCTCGGCGCTTCCGGTTTGGACGGGAACAGTCCCAGTGGATGCCCCGATTCTACAACCAGGGTCTGGTCTTCGGTCAACTCTTCCAGGTATTTCTTAATCAGTCTGTACTGCAGCCAATTCTGGCAAACCTGACCAGTTTCGCCGTAAGTAACCAGTTCATATGGGTAAAGAGCAACCTCAAAGTCCAAATTGTTTTCAATCATGACCTGAAACGCTTTTCCTGCCAGGCACTTGCCCTTGTATTCGTGAATCGGCTTTCCGTAAAGTCTGCCCTCCGGTCTGTATCTATACGCATAGATTCTACCGCGGGTTGTCAGCTCTTCCATAAATTCCGGCGCCAGCTTTTCGTGCAGCTCCTCTGGTACATAGCGCAGTGCATTTTTCAGCGCAATCTTTGTCTGCTCCTTGGTCAGTCTGAATCCTCTGTCTGGCGCTCTTCTGATTCCTTCCGCAAAAGCCGGATGATCTGGATAGTCATTTCCCAGTCTAATAGTCATAGCCCCTTCAATGGTCTTGTTATCTAACATGCTTTTCCCCTCCATTTATTTCAAAGTTACTACCTTTTCCACTGCTTCAAGCAGGCTGTTATCCTTCACCATCCGCTCAAATTTTGCAAGCTCATCGTGCATGATTACGTCTTCCTCAATCGGCTCAGAAATGCTTCTGATGTAATCGTAAGCGGCTCTGGTTGCCGGCGCCAGATTATCAATGCTGCTTTCACCGATTTCCTGTCTCAGCCAGATGCCCTGTGCCGCCGCTGCGATTTCAATACTGAGCACTTTCTGTGCATTGTCGAGCACCATTGCTGCTGTTCTTGCAGAAGTCGTTCCCATAGACACATGGTCTTCCTGATTACCGGAGGACGGAATGGAATCCACACAGGCCGGATGGTCGTAAACTTTGTTCTCGGAAACCATGGAAGCCGCTGCATACTGGGCAATCATAAAGCCGGAGCAAACGCCTCCATGCTTAGTGAGGAAGCCCGGAAGTCCCTCCGAAAGCGCCGGATTAATCAATCTTTCTGCTCTTCTTTCAGAAACATCGGCAAGCTCGGAAATCGCCATCTTCATGAAGTCAAATGCCAGTGCCATTGGCTGACCGTGGAAGTTTCCGCCAGAAATAACCTCGTCTTCATCAGGAAATACGATTGGATTATCCGTTACTGCATTAATCTCTCTGGAAACCGCATCATACACGTACTGCAGCGCGTCTCTGGAAGCCCCGTGAATCTGCGGAATGCAGCGAAGAGAATATGGATCCTGCACCTTAGTCGGCTGTACCTCCATAGCATTCTTGCTGCCATCGAGCAGGGTAAGCAAATTCTCCGCTGTAATTTTCTGCCCCTGATGTCCCCGCACATCCTGCACTTTATGGTCATACGCCTTAGTAATTCCGTGTAGCGCCTCTGCTGTCATGGCAGTGGCAAGATCTGCCACTTTCAAAAGATTCATTGCGTCCCAAAGCACGTTAACACCAACTGCTGTCATCATCTGGGTTCCGTTGTTCAGGGCAAGCCCCTCTTTGGCTGCCAGTTCCACAGGCGTAATGCCTTCTGCCACCATGGCATCCTTTGCGTCAACGATTTCCCCCTTATATTCCACTTTTCCAAGTCCAATCAGACCCAGCGCAATGTGAGAAAGCGGTGCAAGATCGCCCGAAGCGCCCAAAGAGCCTTTCCTTGGAATCACCGGATGAATGCCTGCATTCAGCATATCCAGCATAGTTTGAATGGTGGACAGTCTGATGCCGGAATTTCCCCTCGATAATGCGTTGCAGCGCAGCAGCATAGCTGCTCTTACATACTCCCTCGGATAGGGCTCTCCAAAAGTGCAAGTGTGGCTGATAATCAGATTGCGTTGTAAGTCTGTCGTCTCCTCTTTAGAAATCAGCACGTTGGAAAATTTACCAAACCCGGTAGTCAAACCATAAATCACTGCGCCCTCATCCAGCTTTCGCTCGATGTAAGCCCGTGCCTTGTTGACTGCCTCCTTCGCCTGTGGTGCGATTTCGACTTTTTCATTTCCGCGGCATACGCGAATAACCTCTTCTACCGTAAGGTCACGTCCGTTAATCAAAACTGCCATCTTCTCACTCCTATCTTTCATTATAATTATTCTAATTTTAGCATTAATATGCTTTTCTTGACTCCTATTTTTTGTATCCCTATTATACAGTTTTTTTGCTCTGCGCGCTACTCTTTTTTGTCAAAAAGCATTGATTTTTCAGCTTTTTCTTCATTTTTTATGTAATTATTTTCCATAAAACGTATATATTTTTTCGCGTTATTCCTTTAAAGTTGTATCCCTTTACTATGTATATTTATTAAATTCAGAATCTTGATTCTTTATTTCCGTTGAAAAATCAGGCATAAAAAAAAGTACTACTGTCCTTTTCCCTTCCGTTCAGAAAAAAAAGAAGAATTCTTGGGAAATTCTTTAGAAAATTTCATATTTATACAGAAAAAAACGTGCTATACTATAGTCACTGATTAAATTGGGAGGCAAAATATGATTAGAGAAAAAAAGGGAATTGGTATTTTGCTCGCCGTGCTTTTTACCATGGCAGCGCTATGCTTTACAGTCTCAGATGCTCATGCCAGCACCTATACAGGCAAATACTGGCTCAAAGTCAACGAACAGCAAAACGTTATAACGGCTTACAAAAAAATTGACGGCAAATGGAAACCGATTCGCGCCATGCTCTGTTCCACCGGTCTTGGCGGCACTACGCCCAAAGGGACTTTTTACACGCAGGGGAGATGGAACTGGGGCGAACTGATGAACGATGTGTATGGACAGTACTGCACCCACATCACCGATGACATTCTATTCCACTCCGTTTACTATACAGAACGCTTTGACAAGGCTTCGCAGGTCACCAGCCAGTTCAACATGCTGGGGCAGTCCGCATCCCACGGCTGCGTACGCCTTTCCGTCGTCGACGCAAAGTGGATTTATTACACCTGCAAAATCGGCACCAAGGTGACCATTTATCGCAGTGACAACCCGGGTCCGCTGGGAAAGCCTGCACCGATTAAGGTTTACACCGGTCGCTATAAATACTGGGATCCTACAGACCCGGACCCTGCCAATCCGTACTATGTTATAGATGCGCCGACCATCAGAGTTTCTCCAAAAAAACCTCTGACGGTGCAATACGGCAAGAAAAATTATAACCCAAAAAGCTACGTCTATGCGAAGGACCCGAATACCTTTATGAACTTAAAGGATTTCATCAAGGTTTCCAAGGTGGCGCGCTACTCTTCCAAGAAAGGAAAATATGTCAGCGACACTTTTTCCACAAACAAATTGGGAACTTATAAGATTACCTACACCGTCACTGCTCCTTACGGAAAAAGCGCCAGCACCACAATTAAACTCAAGGTCGTAGACAACTTAAAAGCGCCCGTCATTTCCGGCGCAAAGAGCAGGACCGTCACTTGGGGCGATAAAAACGCAGTAAAAGGTATCACCGCAAAGCAGGCTTCCGCCATCCGCACCAGTGCCATGAAGGTCTACATCAAAGCGCCAGGCGCAAAGAAATACAAGATTTACTCCTACCAGGACGCAAAGAATTACCGGTTTGCAAAGACCGGCAAATACTCGGTAAAATACATCGTCAAAAATAAATACGCCCCTTATAAAGCGGCGAAAAAGGTCATTACGATTACTTCTAAAAAAGGGGCAGTCAACAATGACCCACAGTTGACGCTGCCGCCGGCGTTTAACGCTGCTCTTGTCGGTACAGACGGCAGTTGCAATACACCTTTAGCCGTACAGCCCCGCATATCGACCGATCTTATCACCGGAATCAGCGCTGTTCATAACGGTAAAGATGTGACATCAAAGCTGAAAATTGCAATTAAAGGTCCTTCTGATGCTGATTTCCAACCAGTGACTGCCGAAGAAGCCGCAGCATGGATTTTCGACTGCGAAGGTGAATATCAAATTAAATACTCGGTGAAAAATGCTTATACCCCTTACCAAACAGTAAGTAAGATTGTGCTGGTGAAAGTTGGAGGCTGCTCTTGAAGCTGCCTCCTTTTTGACTTTTTTCTGTACGTTCCATCCAATATATATTAAAATATTGATATCATATTTTTTAGGAAAGAAAGGCTTTTTTATGAACCTTAAAAAACTTCCAACCATTGCCATAGTCAGTATCGTTCCCGGTTATCTTATGCACTACTACCTATTCTGTGAACTTCTTACTCGATTTGTATCAACTGGCAATCCACTGTATTTTCCTGCCATGTGATTTTCACTTTTCTTCTGTATCGCATGTTTTTCAGCATTAGGTTACATCGTGCTTTATCACAAAATACCGAGATATTTATATTTTTCGTTAATAGCCCTTTACGCTGTACTTCTTTTTATCACCCTTTTCGGTCGCTCCGCACTCCATGCCGAATATATTTGGAATCCAGCAGACTCTTTTGCGGCATTGGGCGAGCCGGAAATGAAACTGCAAAGTCTATTAAATTTTCTTTGCTTTGTTCCTATGGGCTATTTCTTTAGGAAAATAAAATTCCCACTCATGATTTGCAGCGCCATCTTCCTGTCTTTTGCGTTGGAGCTTTTACAAGCACTTACTGCGCGAGGATTCTTTGACACCTTTGATATTATTCTGTATGTCGCAGGAATCACTGCCGGCTATGGAGTAACAAAACCGCTAAAGCTAGAGTTGTTGGTTGAATCAAAAATGAAATCTTAACCCAAACAGCAAATTCTTTCTAAAAATGTATAAGTCCATCATCTCTCATACTCAAATTTCCTATGAACCGCGCCATATACGCCAAAAATTTGGGGAAATTTTGCATATAACGCAAGTTTTTCGCCCGCAATTTCGAGATAATCCGTTTCACTGACAACACTCTTATACATTTTTATAGCGTTTTCTATAATCTCGGTTAAGAATCATGGAAGCTCTTATACATATTTTAAGGAAAAATTGTCTATAGGTTAAACACCAAGCCAGTGCACGATGATAAAGCAAGAACCCTGAAGATTCTCTTCTTCAGGGCTCTGTATATTACCAATTCATATTTATTTTTCAACATCTTTAATTGCTGCCTGCGCTGCCGCAATTCTTGCAATCGGCACGCGGTAAGGGGAGCAGGAAACGTAGTCAAGCCCTGTTCTGTGGCAAAACTCAATACTTCTCGGATCTCCGCCGTGTTCACCGCAAATACCCAGTTTAATATTCGGGCGGGTCTGCCTTCCTTTTTCCACTGCCATCTGCACCAGCAAACCTACACCATCCTGATCAATGGTCTGGAACGGGTCATCAAGCAGAATCCCTTTATCCACGTATTCTTTAATCAGCTTTCCTGTATCGTCACGGGAGAAACCGAAGGTCATCTGGGTCAGATCGTTGGTTCCAAAGGAGAAAAATTCTGCTTCTTCCGCAATCTCATCCGCTGTCAAAGCAGCTCTAGGCACCTCAATCATCGTGCCGATGTGATACTTCATCTGGCTGCCTGCCTCTTCTCTGCAAGCGTCAGCAGTCTTTACAACAGTCGCTTTTACATCGGCAATTTCTGCCTTGCTGCCTACCAGTGGGATCATGATTTCAGGCACGATATCCACGCCTTTTTCTGCTGCAACTTCGATAGCTGCTTCCATAATAGCACGAGTCTGCATTTCTGCGATTTCCGGATAAGTCACTGCAAGTCTGCAGCCGCGATGTCCCAGCATTGGGTTGAACTCGTGAAGCTCACTGGCTGCCTGCGCCAGCTTTTCATATGGAATACCGGTATGCGCTGCCAGTTCTCTGGTGTCTTCCTCGGTCTGCGGCAGGAACTCGTGAAGCGGCGGATCTAAAAGACGAATGGTCACCGGCTTATCCTCCATAACCTCATACATTCCTTTGAAGTCAGACTTCTGGAACGGCAGAAGTTTTGCCAGTGCAGTTCTTCTTTCTTCCTCAGTTTCCGCCAAAATCATCTGGCGAATTGCCGGAATTCTTTCTTCTTCAAAGAACATATGCTCCGTTCTGCAAAGACCAATTCCCTCTGCGCCAAACGCCAATGCTTGCGCTGCATCTTTCGGATTGTCCGCATTGGTGCGAACCTTTAACTTGCGGATTTCATCTGCCCAACTCATAATCATTCCAAAATCTCCGGAAAGTTCTGGCTGAACAGTTGCAATCTGCCCTCTATATACAGTACCAGTAGATCCGTTTAGAGAAATATAGTCGCCTTCCTCCAAACGATCATCTCCGATTGTCAAAGTTTTACCCGATTCATCTACGATAATTTCAGAGCAGCCTGCAACACAGCATTTGCCCATGCCTCTGGCTACAACTGCCGCATGGCTGGTCATACCGCCTCTGGCAGTCAAAATTCCTTCTGCTGCAACCATACCAGCAAGATCTTCCGGAGAAGTTTCCTGTCTAACAAGAATGGCTTTTTCACCGGACTCTACAGCTGCCTCTGCGTCAGAGGCTGTGAAATAAATTTTTCCCGTCGCTGCGCCAGGTGAAGCAGGAAGACCCTTTGCCAGTACTTCTGCCGTTTTTTCAGCCTTTGTATCAAAGGTCGGATGCAGCAATTGGTCAATCTGCGCAGGATCAATGCGCTCTACGGCTGTCTCTTTGGTAATCAGCCCTTCATCCACCATATCAACCGCCACTTTGATCGCAGAAACCGCCGTTCTCTTTGCCGCTCTGGTCTGCAGCATAAATAGCTTACCTCTTTCTACAGTAAACTCCATATCCTGCATGTCTTTATAGTGTTTTTCCAGTATCTCTGCGATACGTTCAAAATCTTTGTATACTTCAGGGAATGCCTCAGCCATTTCTGCAATCGGCTTCGGGGTACGGATTCCTGCAACCACATCTTCGCCCTGAGCGTTCACAAGAAATTCTCCGTAAAGCTGATTGTTTCCGGTTGCCGGATCTCTGGTAAAGGCTACGCCTGTGCCGGAGGTGTCTCCCATGTTGCCAAATACCATAGACTGCACGTTGACTGCAGTGCCCAGCTTATCGGAAATTCTGTTGAGCTTTCTGTAAAGAATCGCTCTATCGTTGTTCCAGGAACGGAATACTGCCTTGATCGCTTCCATCAGCTGATCTTTTGGCTCCTGTGGAAAATCTCTGCCTACAGCTTTTTTAACCAGCGCTTTATAGCCAACGATAATTTCCTTCAAATCGTCGGTGGTTAAATCTACGTCAAAGGCGGCGCCTACTTTTTCTTTCTGTCCATCAAAAATGACATCGAACTCACTCTTTGGAATTTCCAGCACAACATCGCCAAACATCTGAATAAAACGGCGATAGCTATCATAAGCAAAACGATCGTTTTCTGTCAGCTTTGCCAGACTTTCCACGGTTTCGTCGTTGAGACCCAGATTCAGGATCGTATCCATCATGCCGGGCATGGAGAAAACAGAGCCAGAGCGAACAGAAACCAGCAGCGGATTCTCTTTGTCACCAAACTTTTTCTCAGTGACTGCTTCCAGTTCCGCCAGTTTCTCATAAATTTCCCCGATGATATCTTCGCCAATCATCTGATTTTCTTCGTAGTACCGGGTGCAGGCTTCAGTCGTTACCGTAAACCCGTAGGGAACTGGCAGTCCAATTCTGGTCATTTCCGCCAGATTCGCGCCTTTACCACCCAAAAGACTTCTCATGTCCTTGGACCCTTCACTGAATGAATAAACAAATTTTCCCATATGTTTTCCTTTCCCGCGTACTATCTCTTAATCTCCTCGACGCATTATAAATATTTACCTACATTCTAATCTTTGTATAAAGCAAAGACAATAGATTTCCTAAAAGTTTTTAGAAAAGAAAGAAATTTTAATTTTAACTTTAAAAAGGAAATATTTATTATCCATATATTAACAGTTTATCCTTATAAAGGAATTTCTTCTTGTCACTGATTGATTTTTGGAATATAATAGAAATACAGTAATAATATCCCATTAATATAGAACGGAGGAAGTAAATGACAGAAAATAAGCTGCTGACAGCAGCTGAACCTAAGAGAACTTATCAAGACAGTATCTTTCGCATGCTGTTTTCAGAAAAAGAAAATGCCATCGAACTTTTTAATGCACTGGAAGGGACTGACTATGGACCCGATACTGAAGTGAGATTTTTGACCTTAGATGACGTCATCTATCATGGCATTAAAAATGACCTTAGCTATGAGATTGCAGTTGCATATCTGGTATTTGGAGAACAGCAGAGTACTATATCTGCTAATATTCCACTCCGTATGCTTCGCTATTTGGCGAATAACATCGCAATACTACTAGACAATAGAACGTTTTTCAGACAGGGGCAGGTAAAAATCCCGACACCACAGTTTTTCGTTATCTACACGGGAAGCGAGCCATGGGACGTGGACGAACTGAGATTATCATCCAGCTTCATGGGGGAGCCAAAGGAAAATTCCGTAGAATTAGTAGTAAAAGTCATCAAAGTGGTGTACAATGAAGGAGAAGAAGAGGAAGCGGAGAAAAATCCTGTATTGCAGAAAAGTACCAAGCTGAGAGAATATGGAATGTTCGTTAGGTATGTGAAAGAAGGGCTTTCTGCAGGAAAGGACAGAAAAGAAGCAGTAGGCGCTGCCGTAGAACGCTGCCTCAAGGAAAACATCTTAGTGAATTTTTTAAGAGCTCATAGCGCGGAGGTGGAGAAGATGGCATGGCGGAGCATAACCATGGAAGAATTCATAGAGATTAGAGCAGAAGAAGCTGCGGAGATTGCTGCAGAGAAAGCCACAAAAGAAACCACGGAGAGGGTGACCAGGGAAGTGACCGAAGAAGTCACTAAAGAAGTCACTAAAGAGGTCACTAAAGAAGTCACTAAAGAGGTCACTAAAAAAACCTTGGAACAGACCACACTCTCCAATATCCAATCTCTAATTAAAAATCTTCACTTAGACCTTGAACGGGTCATGGACTGCTTGGATATCCCCCAAACGGAGAAGCCAAAATATCGTAATTTAATTAACACGATAAATAACTAAAGCAAAACGCTGAGACGAGCCGTACTCTCTCAGCGTTTTATATTTTCTATGCTCTAGCCTCTGCTGCCTTTGCATGACCTTCCAACCCTTCTCCATATGCCATTCTAGCAACTAGCGGTGCAATTTTCTTCGACGCTTCGAGACTCATACTCTGGTGCGTACAGGTTTTTAGGAAAGTACCTACCCAGACGCCGCCAGTATAACGTGCTGCTTTTACTGTCGGCAGCGTATGATTGGTACCTGATGCATAGTCACCAAAGACCTCCGCTGTATTGCCACCGATAAATAAGGAGCCATAATTATACAAATCCTCTATAATCTCATCTGGATTTTCAATATTGACCTCTAAGTGTTCCGGCGCATAATCATTGGATATCGCCACAGCTTCCGCCAATGTATCTACAATTACAACTTCACCGTAGTCATCCCAGGATTTTTTTGCAATGCCTGAAGTAGAAAGGATTTTCAGTTCTGCCTCTACATCTTCGATGACCTGTTTGCCAAAGGCTTCGTCGGTGGTTACCAGAATACCCTTAGCATTGGGATCATGCTCCGCCTGTGCCAAAAGATCGGCAGCGATAGTCTTGCTGTCTGCTTTCGCATCTGCAATGACAAGAACTTCACTAGGTCCTGCTACAAAGTCAATTCCAATCTGTCCGTAACACTGGCGCTTTGCTTCTGTTACATAGCGATTGCCTGGTCCTACAATCATGTCCACCGGTTTGATTTCTTCTGTACCGTATGAGAACGCAGCAACAGCCTGCGCCCCGCCTACTGCATAAATTTCATCTGCGCCTGCAAGATCCATAGCAACCAGCGTTTTGTAGTGAATCCTCGAAGTACCTTTTACTGTCGGTGAACATGCTGCAACCCGCTTCACGCCTGCCACTTTTGCAGGTGTAATCAACATCAGCGCAGTGGAGTAAAGAGGATAGCCACCGCCTGGCACATAACAGCAGCAGGATGTAACGGGAATAATTCTGTGCCCCAGATAAATCCCCGGCTGTGGACTGAAATTCTCTAATTCTGTCACAGTTCCTCTCTGTGCCGCTGCAAATTTTTCTATATTAGACTTTGCCATGCGAAGATCTGAGAGTTCCTGCTCTGTTATCTGTTCATAAGCCTCTTCAATTTCCTCTCTGCTGATTCGCAGCATCTGTCTATGGCAGTCATCAAATTTCTCGTTATATTCATGAAGCGCCGTATCACCGCGCTGGCATACATCATCTATAATCGCAGTTACACCATCTCGTAAAGCCCGGTTATCTTCTGCGGTTCTCTCTTTGGATTTCTTCAAAATTTTCATCTTAAATACACCTCTTGTCATTTATTACATTAACATATTAAAGCACCCACCTGTCTGTTGTCAAGAGGATTCACAATAAAACTGTAGTAGCTCCTTCGATTCTACCAACACCAACTTCGCCGCTTTTTTTCTTTATTTTTGCGTTACCCCTATGCAAAATTCTCAAAAAAAATCTTTCAAATTGGCGTCATGCAATCTTACTTGTCTTTAACAGGCTTTCTGATATAAAGAAACAGGAGCCTAATCGGCTCCTGTATGGTTCTTTTTAAATTAGTCTGCAACGTAAGGCAGTAATGCAACGATTCTTGCTCTTTTGATTGCAGTGGTAACTTCTCTCTGATGTACAGCGCAAGTTCCAGTGATTCTCTTAGGCAGGATTTTGCCTCTCTCAGTGATATACTTCTTGAGTTTTTCTGTATCCTTGAAATCGATTACTTCTGTCTTATCAGCGCAGAACTGGCATACTTTCTTTCTTCTCATGCCACCACGTCTTCTATCCATCATGGTTCTTATCTCCTTTCCTTAGAATGGAACGTCTTCATCAATTGCCTGGAATGAATCCGGCATCTCTTCCGGCATGCTGCTGGCAGCCGGCTGATTGTTATAGCCTGAAGAAGCGTTCTGTCTCGGTGCGAAATTACCGCTGCTCTGCGGTCTGTCGCCCCACTCTAAAAATTCTACTCTGTCTGCCACAACATCGGTTGTGTAAACAGTGACGCCGTCCTTGTTCTGATAGCTTCCGGTCTGGATTCTACCCTGAACGCCGACTAATCTGCCCTTTGCCAGATACTTCTCACAGTTCTCTGCCTGTTTGCCGAAAACGGTCACGCGAGGAAAATCTGTCTGCTTCTCTCCGCCTGCTCTTACAGGTCTGTCAATAGCAACGGTAAAGGTTGCAACTGCCATCTGTGTGCTTGCAGTATATCTGACTTCCGGGTCACGGGTAAGTCTTCCGATTAGAACTACACTATTCATTAACTACACCCCTTTTCTTATTTTGCGTCTTTGTTGATGATGATGTGTCTCATTACATCGTCGGAAATTCTCAGTCTTCTGTCCAGTTCCTTAGGTAACTCTGTGCTTGCTGCAAATTCAATTACAACGTAGTAGCCTTCGCTCTTCTTCTGAATTGGATAAGCAAGTTTTCTCATTCCCCAAGTGTCTACTTTCTGAACTTCTCCGTCAGCTGCAATGATACCCTGTACCTTCTCAACTGTAGCTTCCTTCTTAGCATCTTCTAAAGTAGGATCGATAATGAACATAACTTCATAATTTGTCATTGGTTTCACCTCCCTATGGACTAAATGGCGTAAGCCTCATGCTTACGCAGAGATTTTGCACAAAATCGTGCCTTATTATTATACCCGCAAAGCAGCGGCCTTGCAAGTCTTTTTTGCATTATTTCCAAAGCTTTTCCGGGTACAGCCCCTTATCCTTCATGGACTGCAGCGCATCAACTACGCTCTGCTTATCTTCTTTGTATGTGACGCCATACCACTTGTCATGGGAGTGAAGCACCTTTACGGTCGCCTTATCCTCTTTAATTAGCTGATCCACAACCCCCGGCAGGAAATATTCTCCTTTAAGAGGATTCTCGACCAGCGCTTTATCCAAAAATGCCGGAAAACGTTCCTCCATTTCACGGACAAAGGACTCTGTAAAACCCCAGAAATTCATAGAAACGGTGGTTCCTTCTTCCAAAGCCTGCCAGGTTATCCCATCGTCCTCTGTAAATGCAATCCCGCCGTCGTGATACATGATTTTCGTGCGCTCTACAATGTCCAGAAGCTGTCCGTTTTCACCCACTTCGCAGACACCACGCGCTACATGACCGTTTTCGGTCAAAGTTTTCTCCAGATTATAGCCAACCATGCAGTAACGATATTTTTCGTCATCCTTCGCCTGGTCCAGATAGTCGTAGATGATCTGAAATGCACCTGGTCCGTAGTAATCGTCTGCGTTGATAACCGCAAAAGGTCCGTCAATGAGTTTGCGTGCACTGAGCACCGCATGACAGGTTCCCCACGGTTTCACACGCTCTGCAGGAACCTGATACCCCTGCGGAATATCTGTAAGCTCCTGAAAAGCATACTCCACCTTCATATATTTTCCCGCGCGCTGATCGATCAGTCTGCGGAAATCTTCTTCATTTTCTTTTTTAATGATAAAAATCACCTTCTCAAAGCCCGCCATCATGGCATCGTAAAGTGAAAAATCTAAAATGATTTCTCCTTTGTCGCTGATCGGATCTATCTGCTTAAGTCCTCCGTACCTGCTGCCCATGCCTGCAGCCATAATAACCAGTACTGGTTTGTTCATACCGTGCCTCCTTTGTTTTTTGTGATACATCAAGTTTCTTGATAGAAGAAACTTCTTCCTTGTAAAATTTTTTAATCAAATCTATCTTAATTAAACGATTCAATGCAACCGAAGCCTCTGCTGTTATTCATTCTGCTTCACTAACCTAAAAATATTATACCAAATATCCTGCGATTCACAAGTGCAAAGAACAGCGAACTTTACTGCTGTTCGTCTCTGTGCATATTTCCATCAAAACAGCCAAAAATATGCACAAATCCTCGAGCAAATGTGCATATTTTTGATAGTTTTTCTCCTGATATGCATTTTTTCCTATAAAAAACTATCAAACAGCAGTTTGACTATCGCCTTACAGCTCAGAATGTGCATATATAACGTAAAAACCCCGAAAATATGCAGACCGATGTGCATATTTTCGGGGTTTTCTTTGAAAATATGTATTTTTTCAGTGCTCTCCCCGTCTAATACAAAATATCGTTATTTTTAATCTTAATTTTCTTCGTTTCGTTCAAACTATGAGTTTCATTTACCACGTAATCTACAAAAGCTCTGTAAATTCCCCTCGGTTCTTTGTCCTGCAAATATACCAGATAAGTATTATATTTAACTGGAACTTCAAGAGGAATGGCTGTGATTTTGTCATTAACAATCTGTGCAGCTGTGGATTCTGTAGCAAAGGTAATACCCTCGCCGCTGGAAAGCATATTGATAAGCAAATCTCTATCAAATGTGTTTTCGAGGACGACCTGAAATTCAGCATTTCTATCCGCATATATCTTGTGAAAATCATCGTAAAGATTTGTCGTTTTCTCCCCTACAAGTACCGGTAAGTTTGACAGATCTTCCGCCGAAATGGCATGATGCGCCGCAATTGGATTATTCCGATTGATAATCACCAGTAAATCCTCTTCAATTAGCGGAATGTAGGTCAAGTAGTCAACCTTATCCTCCGGTCTCAGCTTGACAAGGGCAAAGTCCAAAGCCCCTTTTTTGAGGTCAGTATAAGCACAGTAATTATCAGAAATTCTTATGGTGCCGACAACATTGGTGCTTGATTTATAAAAATCTTTTACGATTGTAGATACCCCAACGGTCCATGAAAACGGAAAAACAGCGACATTAATTACCGCTTTTTCTGACTCCTCATTGCCATTGAATTCCTTCATAAGCACATCGATAGCATCCACAACCCCTCTTGCATATTTGCAAAATCGCTCTCCATCTACAGTTAAATAAATATTGTGATGATCCCTTACAAAAAGGGCCGTGTTCAGTTCAGACTCAAGTGCACTGATTTGCTGTGAAATATTGGACTGTGTGACATACAGAGCCTGCGCGGCTTTTGTGAAGTTTTTCTGCTTTGCAACCTCTAACACGTAATAAATCTGTCTAATTTCCATAGTCGTATCTCCCCTTAGTTCAAGTCACAAATATAGCTGTCATTACTTTCACTAATGATGTCCATTATAACCTTTAATTTCCTTTTCATCAATAAAAATATTACAATTTATTATGAAAAATCTCTAAATTAAAATTCAAAACTGAAGAAGGAGGGATATCGCCTTGATTATACCAGAAAAAATCAGTGAAATTCTGGAAGATGTTATCACAATAAGACGGGAAATTCATAGAAATCCAGAGATTGGATTTGAACTGCCCAAAACCTCAGCTCTGGTAAAAAAGGAACTTTCAGCCTACGGTGTCGATGAAATTATCTGCGCCGGCAAGTCTTCCGTCGTAGGCACGATAAGAGGTAAAAAAGGACCCGGAAAATGTATCGGTCTGCGATGTGATATGGACGCACTTCCGGTTTTAGAAGAAACAGGTCTTTCATTTTGCAGCCTGACCCCCGGCGCTATGCATGCCTGCGGCCATGATTTACATACTGCAATGATGCTAGGAATTGCAAGAACCCTGTGCGATATGAGAGATAAGTTTTCTGGCACGGTAAAGGTTATCTTTGAAGCAGGTGAAGAAACGCAGCCCGGCGGCGCTATTGGAATCATCGAGTCAGGTGCAGTAGACGATGTTGACGCTTTTTTCGCAACCCATGTCATTCCAAGCGATGACAACGTTGGACTGATAGGAATTAGAAAAGGCGCCGTGACAACCTCCGCCGACGAAGTAAAAATCAAAATTCACGGAAAAAGCAGTCACGGTTCACAACCGCAAAATGCAAACGACGCAATTTTAGCCGCAACGCAGATTAACCTTTTGTTGCAGCAGATTCAAGCGAGAAATATCAGCCCATTGGACACCTGCATATTGTCCATGAACCTGATTCAAGGGGGCGCAGCAATCAATATCATTGCCGACTATTGTTACATGGAAGGTGCACTTCGCGCTTATACCCAAGAAGCCCGCACCATCGCAACAGAAAAAATTCGCGAAATCTGCAAAGGTATAGAAACCCTTTCCGGCTGCAAAATAGACGCCAACATCAGCTTGGGCTATGACGCCTGCTACAACGATGAAGACCTCGTCGACCTAATCACAGGCACTCTAGGTGAGGAAAATTACTACATCCTCAAAGAGCCTATGTCCTTTAGCGAAGACTACAGCTTTTTCGGAACAAAGACCGGAAAGCCATCTGTACTTATGTTTCTAAATGCAGGGCATGCACCGGGAATGAAAGTCTCCGTACTCCATCGCTCAGACTGCACTTTTGATGAAGATGCAATGAAATATGGAATGGCGGCAATCGTTAACAGTGCACTTGCATTTCTGAAAGAATAAATTTAAATTGTAAAGGAAAGGAGTTATTATGGTACTTTATAATGCTTTCTTGGCGGTAGTAATCGTTGGTATCGCCTATGTTATCGGTGAATGGGTATCCACAATCACAAAGGCATGGGTCCCTTCCGTACTGGTAACCGCAATCATCTTTTTAATCGGTTTTTGGACTGTAATTCCTAAGACAGTATCCGAAGATTCGGGACTTTCTTCCTTCGCCGGCACAATTGGCGTACTCATGTTCATCACCCACATCGGTACGGTCATCAGTCTAAAACAGCTGGTCGAACAGTGGAAAACCGTAGTCGTCTGTCTGGTCGGTCTTGTCGGTATGGTCGCACTATGCTGGTTCATCTGTCCAATCATCATGGACAAAAACCTTGTTATTGCAGGACTTCCGCCTCTAACCGGAGGTATCGTTGCTGCACTGACCATGCAGGGCGCTGCCGAAGCTGCAGGATTAAAAGAAGCCGCAGTATTTGCAATCGCAATGTACAGTGTGCAGGGACTCGCAGGATATCCTATCACCGCTTTATGCCTGCACTCAGAAGGCAGAAAGCTTCTGAAAGAGTGGCGTTCCGGCGATTTGAACCTTTCACAGAAAGAAATTGACAAAATGAAAACTGTCGGTCTTACTACCATCGCAGATGACAGCGGGACTAAGAAATTAATCCCACCACTTCCAGACAAATTTAACACTCCAGTTTTCATCATCGTAAAACTGGCTCTCAGCGTGTGGCTTTCCAGTATTGTCGGACAGCTGATTCCACAGATTCCTACAATTGTGTGGTGTCTGATTATTTCAGTCATTTTGACAAGAATTGGCTTCCTTGATACCAGTTCAATGACAAGAGCAAATACATACACAATCTTCATGTTTGCAGCTATGTTAAGCGTATTCTCCGGTCTTGCTGACTGCACGCCAAGCATGCTGAAGGCCCTGATTGTTCCAATGCTGATTATGATTGTAATCGGTGTTGCCGGTATGGCGCTGGCTGCTTTCATCATTGCAAAGCTGTTCCACATGGACTTCCAGCTTGCCTTTGCAAATGGTCTTACCGCTTTATACGGCTTCCCTTGCGATGCAATTATCACAGAAAACACTTGCAACTCACTGACTGATGACCCGGACGAACGCGGATATCTGATGAGTAAAATGTTCCCATCCATGGTCGTCGGCGGATTTGTAACAGTTACAATCACATCTGTTATCTTTGCAGGCTACTTTGCAACCTTGCTGGGCGGCGGTGGAATTACAATTTCATAGGTAAAAGGGGAGCTGCCTGCTGATGCATGCAGCTCCTTTGTTATACATGCAGCATTGCCACGCACACACCGCAGACTGCAGAAGGCGCAGCACCCTGCCCGCGCCATGGTCAGTGCGGACGTGACCGAGCCTGTTTGCTGAAATCAAGAAAATGTTTGTCGATTCGCAAACAAGCCGGCAAGAAGAAAAAGTTGCGAGTATTAGATTTTAGTACCTATTCCGTTTTTTTGCAAAAAAGGTATCAAAACTTAGAAGTTACTTTATACTAACTAAAAGGTTTTGAGCAAATTAAACGAAATAGAAATGGAATTCTTCGTTCTTTTTCGTTTTCTAAGCGGATATTTTCATAATAACTTGCCATATTATTAAAGTAATTTCCTCAACTTCCATATAATAGATATCATGATTTAAAGAGTTTGATACCTTTTTTACAAAAAACACTTAAAGGTACTAATGACATGCTTCATGCGCCTTTCATGCGTTTTCCGTACCAATTTCCTTGTTGCCCTTGTTAAAAGATGTCCGGTCAGCTATAATATTATCATAAATGGGAAAACAAGGGAGGAACTCACTATGATAAAAGCCATGGAAGCAGCGGAAAGAGATGCTGCGCTAAAAGTTGCCGATTTGATGGCTGCAGCTGCAAGGACCGCACCTAAAGCCAGTGGAAAAGATAAAATCATCACATTCATTCTTACAGGTGATGAAAAGCAAACCCTTGCTGAAGAAATGCGCAAAGTCGCCGCCCAGCGAGGCGAAGAATTTATCGAAAGAGACTCCTATAACGTGGAAGATAGCCACTGTGTAGTTCTAATCGGCGCTGTGTCTAATCCCTTTGGACTAAGTGACTGCAAGATGTGCGGTTTTGAAAACTGTGCAGAGATGAAAAAGGCAGGCGCCAACTGCGCATTCAACATCACTGACCTGGGCATTGCCGTAGGTTCTGCAGTCTCCGTGGCGGCGGACCACAGAATCGACAATAGAGTCATGTACTCAGCAGGCGTTGGCGCTCTTAGAATGGGAATTTTCCCAAAAGACGTGCGGGTCTGCTATGGCATTCCGCTGTACACCGGCGCTAAAAGTATTTTCTTCGACCGGGGAGCTGGCGCTGTGCTGCTGTAATCTCACATGCAGAAGCGCCAGAAGTATTAATCTGTCTGCTCAAATAATTTCAGCATAATATCACAATAATTCTGGGCGCTTTCTGTCATGATATAATCCGCTCGTTTCAGCGCCAGCGCCTGTTCTGTTGCACCGCTTCCAAGAATGATCCTTGCCGGATCCCCCGGTGCAAAGTCCATAATAGCAAAGACAAGGAAAGTCGCCCCAATCAATACTGGAATTGCAAGCAGCAGGCGTTTTATCACATACTTATACATACCTATATTTCCTTTCTGCTTTCTGAGGTTCCCTGCTTACACCCATACCTCTTCTAAAACTCTCAGCGTATTTCCGCCAATTACTTTGGCAATCTCTTCTTCACTGTAACCTCTGCGGATTAACTCACGTAAAATATTCCAGGAAGCCTCTGTCGGATTTTCAAGATATGCCACATACGGCACCTCATCATACGGTACACCTGGATCTGAGTCATACTTAGTAGAAAACAGCTCGTCAAAGGCATGATGCATACCAACATGGTTCCCGTAAAGTGTATCCGGTCCGAAGCTGACATGATCAATACCTACTAAATCTTTAATATACTCAAAATGCTCCATCACCGTTTCCAGAGAATGGGTCATGCTCTGATAGGACATGGTCGTGTGCGGAGATGCCTCCACCCCGATTACACCGCCGTGCTTTGCAATCTCGATGATGGTTTCATCTGGAAACATTCGCTTGATGTTCCAAACTTTCTGCGCACCAAGATGGCTTGCAATCAATGGTTTTTTTTGAGTATGCCGCCACGTCGTAGGCGGTTTTCGGTCCGCAGTGAGAAACGTCGATGAGCATACCGATTTTGTTCATCCGTTCCACACAGGCTTTTCCAAAGACAGTAAGACCGCCGTCTACTTCCTCTTTTAAACCGCATCCCAGTGCATTAGCCTCAGAATAGGTAACCCCCAGCTGACGGACACCCAAACCGTAAAGTACGTCAATTCTGTCGATTTCATTTTCAATCGGTGCCGCGCCCTCTACCACAGGCACCCAGGCAATCTTGCCTTCCTTCTTGGCATCGTAAATATCCTGCACTCTTTTGCACTGTACCAGAAAGTCCTGATGCGCAATGTCTGCAAGATGCATCGCCAAATCATGAATTACATCGTTCCACTTCCAACCTGCCATAGAAGACATCAGACAAGTTCCATCTGCCAGATTGTCAAAGACGCAGTCCAGATTAGAATACGCAAGCGCCTCATACGCAATCATTTGCCGTCCACAGCGATATGCATCCATAAATTTACTCGGATGTGACATATCCTCCGGATGATAACACGGATGCTCATGCAGAGAAATCATAACATGCCGATCTAAAATTTCGCGATACATTGCCTCCTGCTCGTCGTCCAATTCTACAACATGCCTTCCTGCCCAGTCCCATTTCGGCCAAGCCAGTTTCGGATAATCAACACCTTCCTCTAAAAAAGAAAAGGCACGGTATCCTTTGTAGCCTCTTTTCATTTTTAATTCCATTGATGCACCTCCTCAGAATTTTTTCTTCATACTGCATGATTTTAATACTTTACTACATTTTACCATTGCTTTTTTGTATGCTGGTAGTTCAAAAAATAATAGGGGGTATTGCGTCTTTAGCAATACCCCACTGTATTTCTTTACGGTCTATGTAATCCTCTATGCGCCTGATTCCGTTGATAAGATAGGAACTCTGTTTCAAATTGCAGGCAATCATCATCATAGAAAAAACGCAGCTATCTTTATATGTACAAAAGATAGCTGCGCTCACCATATCTATTCTATTTTATAAAACTCATATCTCGCTACAAAAAAGACGTTTGGGAATCGTCTCTGAAATTTTGATTTTATAGGATTAATTAAGTATAGGATTTTATTTTTAGGACTTTTTATGGGTAGAAACTTTTCCCAAACAGTTCTTTTCCTCTATGTTACTATTCTAGCAGAAAATAGTCCCCTTGTCTTTGTAATATTTTATAATTTTTTATAAATCTATTTGTCTTATAGATAAAAAAGAGACTCTTATCAAATACTTTTTTGTAAGAATCTCCCATTTTAATCAAAATATTTTCCTAATCAGCCGATGGGTTCAAAATCCTCTGCGCCGTGCTTGCACAGCGGACAAATATAATCTGGAGGTAATTCTTCCCCCTCATATACATACCCGCATATCTTGCAGACATAGCCTTTTACTTTCGGCTTGCTGTCCGGCGCTGGTTTGATGTGATCGAAATAATACTGATAGGTTGCTGAAGGTACATCGGAAAGTACTTTCTCTTCGGTCACTTCACCGATAAACATCAGATGAGTGCCCAAATCTACAGTCTTGTTTACTTTAACGGAAATCACAGCATTCGTCCCTCCGGTAATATACAAAAGACCGTTTTCGCTTCTTTCTGCGTCAGCATAACCGCTGCACTTATCCGTATCCTTTCCGCTGCTAAATCCAAAATGCTTAAACACTTCAAATTTCGCCGCCTCGCTGAGAATAGATATATTAAATACGCCAGTTCTTTCAATCATACCACAGGTATAATTTGCTTTATTGACGCAGATAGACAGCTGTTTCGGTGAATCAGTCACCTGCATTGCCGTATTGATGATACAGCCATTGTCTTTGTCTCCTTCTTTTGCAGTTAGGACGAAGAGTCCATAACTGAGTTTAAATATTGCACTCACTGCGTTCACCTTTTCCCTTATTCCGCTTTTTCCTCAAACACATCTTTGCCAAGTCCGCACAAAGGACACACCCAATCTTCTGGAATATCTTCAAATGCAGTACCCGGCTCGATTCCATTGTCCGGATCACCTACTGCAGGATCATACTCATATCCACATGCTCCACATACATACTTTTTCATAACATCGTCCTCCTTTAATCTTGATTGATTAATAAATAAATTTTGATGGCTGCTGCCAGATTCTGATAGAACTCCTTTTCATTACTTTCAGAATCCAGTTTTTCCTGAAGTTTTCCGATTCTGTACCGGATGGTATTCTTGTGACAATACAGCCTTTCTGCTGTCTCTATTGTGTCACCTTTTGCTAGAATATATTCGACTGCCGTACGAAACAATTCTCCATCCTTATCTTCTTCTTCAAAAAGCGGCGCCAGATAATCTTCCATATATGCTGCCATTGATTTGGTATGCATGCCAGGAATAATTAATCTGTATATACCCGTTTTTTCATAATACTTAACAGGAACTTTTTCAATTTCTGCAATTTTTTCTGTCCAGAAAGCCTGTCGCACTGCTTTATCAATATTTTCGCCTGTTGGCACAACCGCACTGACTCCCACAGTCATTTCCCTGCCAATCAGACCATATGCGATTAGCACATCATCAAACTGGGCTTTAAATCTGGACGGATTCTCCTCATCCTGAGAAAGTATTACAAAGAATCGATTCCCCAATTTCCCAATAAAGGTCTTGCTGCGCAATTTCTGATCAGGCTTTGCTCGTTTGATCATATCTGAAATCTGCGTCCCTGCGATTTCCTTTATCTTCACGCAAAGAACCAGCCTGACAGGTCTCAGCTGTGAGCTCATTTTCTCCTGGGCACACTCTGCTTCTTCCGCAGAAAATTCCCGCAGCAGCATATCAGAAAAAAGGGCTTCCGCCTGCAAAACGATATCATCTCGTTCCACCAGATTTTTTACGCTAAAAATAATATCTTCAAAATATTCGTCATGCGAAAATTCTAAAATGGGAAAATTACGCTCATCAGCATAGGCCAGTGCTTCTGCAGGAAGCTCTTTGAAAAATACCGGTTTATAGGCAAGTACCTGCACATTCTGCGAAATCAGTTTTTTTATAGTCACAAGCACCAGCGCCGGATCATCTTTGGCAAAAAGCAGACTGGAAAGCACCAAACTGTTGCCTTCAAAACTGTTGGCTCTGTACTCTTCTCCCTCCTGCATAAATTCAAAATCCAAAATTTCCGTCGCCGTAACGGCTCTATTTAAACCCTTTTCGCCTGCCACGATTTTAAAATTCTGCATGATTTCTAAATTCAGCAAGTCTTTGATTGTAACAGCCATAGGAACTCCTTTATCCTCTGTCGGACTTTACGCATCAAAAAGAACAGTTGATAAATATCTTTCTCCGGAATCCGGCAGAATCACGACAATGTTCTTCCCACAATTTTCCGCTCTTTTAGAAAGCTGCACCGCCGCCCAAAGCGCTGCGCCGGAAGTGATTCCTGCCAGATATCCCTCTTCTTTTGCAAGGCGTCTTGCAAGGTCATAAGCGTCATCTTCCAGAACAGGAATAATTTCATCAATGATGCTCCTATCCAGCACATCAGGCACAAAATTTGCGCCAATCCCCTGCAGATTATGACTGCCGGTTTTGCCTTCCGAAAGCAGCGGCGAATGCTTCGGCTCCACCGCGACTATCTTTACCTCCGGATTTTTTTCCTTCAAAAATGTTCCGCAGCCGGTAATGGTGCCGCCCGTGCCCACGCCAGCTACGAAAATATCCACCTTACCGTCCAGCTCTTCCCAAATTTCCGGACCTGTGGTATCAACATGGGCTTTAGCATTTGCCGGATTGACAAACTGCCCTGCTATGATACTTCCCTGAATTTCCTGATGCAGTTTCTCCGCTTTATCGACAGCGCCCTGCATGCCCTTTGCGCCTTCTGTCAGCACAACCTCTGCACCGTAGGCGGCAAGGAGTTTTCTCCGCTCCAGACTCATCGTCTCAGGCAGAACGAAAATTGCTCGGTAGCCCTTCGCCGCCGCAATAGCAGCAAGACCAATTCCTGTATTTCCACTGGTCGGCTCAATGATAGTGCCGCCCGGTGCCAGCAGTCCCTTCTCCTCAGCATCGGCAATCATACTCATCGCTGCCCGATCTTTGATACTGCCTGCTGGATTAAAGGCTTCTAATTTTCCATAGATTGCCGCATTTGTCTGCTGGCTGTTTTCTATCTTGTGAAGCCGCATAAGCGGTGTTTTTCCGATGGTTTCGGTAATCGTGTTATAAATCATCCTTTTGTCCCCGCACTTTTTCTAAAATAATAATAGCGATACATAAATAAGCTGCGCCCAGAGACCATCCTCCGATAATATCTGTGGGATAGTGCACGCCTACATAAACTCTGCTGCAGCCGATTGCAATAATCAGAAAACCGAGCAGCCCCGTCAAAACGTTTGCCAGCTTTCTATTTTTGCAGTACCTTCGAATGAGATAAATTAAAATCCCATAGCATACCAATCCATTCATGGAATGCCCGCTGGGGAAGGAATAGCCTCCCTCTTCAATGAGACGCACCGCAAAATCCGGTCTCGGTCTTTGGAAAATCTCCTTTGCCGCTTTATAGACGACAATAGAAGAAAGAGAAATTACCGCAAAGGGAATTCCCATATTCATTCGTGTAGATTTTACCATAAGCAAGAAAATTCCCATAAGACTGACCATCTGCCAGTTTCCCAGATAGGTTATAGTAATAAGAACTCGGTTTAGCCCTGGATTTCTGCGAGCATACACCCATTCTCTGATAGCCGTATCAAAGGATAGCACCTCGGCAGCAGAAATTTGATATGCAACATAGGCGAAGCATAACAATGCTCCGCCTATGATAACTGCTCGAATCTGTTTCTTAGATTCCGAATTCATCTAACAATCCTCTTTATTTGAACTTTACTGCTGTTCCATAAGCGATGACCTCAGCAGCGCCCTGCATAATTGCAGAAGACGCAAATCTCATACCGATTACTGCGTCTGCACCCAGGCTTTCGGCTTCGTCTACCATTCTCTTGGTAGCAATCTGTCTGGCTTCCTGCAGCATTTCTGTGTAGCCCTTCAGCTCACCGCCAACCAGTGTCTTAAAACCTGCCCCGATATCCTTTCCCAGATTCTTGGACTGTACTACATTACCTTTTACCAAGCCCAGCACATCAAACTCCTGTCCCGGAATATAGTCAATATTTATCAGTTTCATATAAAATACCTCCTACCATATCTTTTGCGATTTGTTTATATTATACTCCTTTTTCGTAGATATTTCCACTGGTTTTATTGTTTCTTCCGCTCTTTATCAGCTTTCCTTAAACCCTGCGCCAACCACTTCATTAGATTCCATAATGATAATAAACGCTTCAGGGTCTATCTCCTTTGCCATCTTCCTAATTCCGACCATTTGTTTCGTGCTACATGCACACATCACCACATTTTTTTCCTCCTCAGAAAAACTCCCTTCTGCCTTTATCAGCGTTGCACCTCTGCCGGCAACTTCATCAATGCGTTGCGCTATTTCTCTCGCACAGTCGGTAACGATGAGCGTCATTTTTCCGGCAGAAATACCATACATTACCCTGTCTATTACTGCAGCCATAATATAACTGATCAGCATACCGTAAATCAGCCCGTCTACGCTGCCTGATACGGTTACGGCGCCCAGAATTATGATAACAGCCTCCATCATGAAAGAAATACTTCCAAAGGAAAGATGCGGCTTTAATACCTTAGCTGCCATTAAAATAAAATCCGTTCCTCCCGTAGATGACTCACGCAGATAAATCATTGCATAGCCAAAACCAGCAAGTACTGCTGTGCAAATAACGGCAAGAATCGGTTCCCCATGGTAAACAGGAAACATCGGCGCTACTACGTCCATGATAAACGAAGTAATAATAATCGTCCTTAAAGAACGCAGCAGAAAAGCCTTTCCGAGAAGCTTATAACATAGCAGTGTGATAGGTATATTCAGCACTAAGGATACGGCTCCAATAGGCAACCCAAAGAGGTGGTAAAAAATCAGACCAATTCCATTCAGTCCCACCATAGGAAATGACGCCGCCGAAGCAAAGTTGTATGCACTAAGTGCAATTAAAATTCCGCCTACAATATCTACAGCAATATCAATACAAAGTTCTTTTATATTTATCTTTTTCATTTTTAAGTCCTCCTATTACATAAAAGTTTCAGCATACTCCCCTATACAGTGCTTGCACCTAGTTGCAGCCTTCGGACTCAGGGCTGCCTTCTCTCGCTCCATACGGTATTTCTATCAAATTTTTACTGTAAGTATAAATTTCCTTGCGATTCACAGGCATCCCCCTTTCTTTTGCTCATGCGAAGATGAAAGAAAAAACGCACTGCCTATTGCAGTCCGCTTTTCAATATTTGTTAACTATATATTATCACATATTGTCACTATTTGCAATGGTCTAATATGACCAAATGACATCAGAAATTCCTGTATGGGGATTGCAGTTTTTCTTTGCTTCCTTTCTCAAAGAAAAACTTACCTTTTCTATAGATATTCTACCCCTTTATGTGGTATGATGAAAGTAACAAAAAATTTGCATCGGAGGAGGGTCAGGAATTGAAATTACTTAGAAATATACCGAAAGGATACAAGTTATTCCGTTCTGTCAGCGTGTTCAACAATTATTTAGGGAAAATCGAAGCAGCTAAAAATGAAGGAGATATCGAGAAAGAAAAGGCGATAATCGGTGAAGGCGTCGCACAGTGGATTCAGCGCCTTGAGGAACTCTTCGACATTACATTTCACATAGAAGGGCAAGAAAATATTCCAAAAACTGGTGCCTGCGTGTTTATTTCCAATCATCAGGGGTATGCAGATATTATAGCGATTTTAAAGATGATGGACGGAAAACAGGTCGGCTTCATCGCCAAGGACAGCCTGGAAAAAGTTCCATACTTCGGCAAATGGATCAAAGCAATCCGCGGCGTGTTTATCAAACGTGGTGATGCAAGAGAAGCCTTGAAATCCATACAGGCTGGTGTGCAGACCTTGAAAGAAGGCTTTTCGCTGGTGATTTTTCCCGAAGGAACCAGAAGTCACACAGCGGAAATGAATTCCTTTAAACCGGGCAGCTTTAAGCTGGCAACTAAGGCTAAAGTCCCTGTCGTACCAGTTGCCTTAAATGGCACCCGCCACCTCTTTGAAGACCGCGGCATAATCACAAATGGTGCTGTCATCGACATAAAAATCATGCCGGCAATTGATACTGCCTCCATGGACAGACACGCCCTTGCGAATATTAGCCACCAAGTAGAAGATACTATTAGAGAAGCCCTTGCCGAACTGATCGAAAGGGAAAATAACAGAAAAGAAGAGGAGAGATGAATATGATTAACTTAACAAAAGATAATTTTCAAAGGGAAGTTTTAGAATCCGATATTCCTGTTGTCGTAGATTTTTGGGCACCTTGGTGCGGTCATTGCATTAACTTGATGCCTATTATTGAAGAAATGGACGAGGAAGCAGCAGGCAAATACAAGGTCTGCAAACTTAACATCGATGAAGAGCAGCCTCTGGCAATCCAGTACGGCGTCATGACCATCCCAACCTGCGCAAAATTCGAAAATGGCGAGGTTACAGCCAAAACCGTCGGCGCGTTGCCGAAGGCGGCATTGCTTTCACAGCTGGGACTGTAATGAATAAAAGGCAAAGCTCTGTCCTGATGGGAATAACCATTAAGACAGAGCCTCTTTTTTTCTTTGATTTATCCACATGCTTGTCCATACATGTGCATAACTTTTATCACAATTTTCCCCTTATAATTGTCCCATTTTGACAAACTTATCCACATATTCCACATAGTTATCCTTTGCTTTACGCTACCAGCGTTCCGAATTGATATACAGGCAGCAGACTCCATGATTTGGCAAAATCCAATCCCATCGCGTATAGCAGCGGTGGAATAACCAGAAGCAGTCCTGCAAGGCACATGGTTATCAGCTGATTTTTCAATTTCGCTGAAATCAGTAAAACCAACATAATAAGTGCCATCACCACCAAAATCCGCATCAGCAGAACGATACCAATCCACATAATCAGCGGCATATCAAGTTCCGCACTGCGATAAGGCATTAAATTCATCGTTGAAGCACCAAGATGCTCCATCGGACAATGCATTGCCACCTGCAGAATATTGCATCCAAAAATCACTACTGTTATCAGAAGTCCTGTCAGCATCGTCACTTTTATTTTTTCGCCCTGGATTCGCCTTTTCCCGCAAGCTGTAGCAGACAACACATTCCAGGCACCGACCTGATCCTCCATGGCGAAAGTGCAGCTGAACGCCAAAATCATACACAGTGCCAAAAGAATGTAATCAGTCAGCGCGTCCGCCGCTCCTCCTTCCGAAAATCCAAGTAAAAGCAAATAGCCCGTATCATAGACGAACTGTCCGTCTCCTGTCTGGCGAATCCACTCACACTGCGCCAGGATTTTCTGAAACGCCGGATAAAACGCCGTTTCCCTGTGATAGGGTTCCAGCATAGCACTGCCCGCCTGCTGATCAATTTCCCCTTCCGCAATCAAGCCCTCAATCCGCTCAATTTCCGCGAAAGCTTTCTCATAACGCGCCTGTTCCCTTTCAATCATCGCCTCTTTTTCATCTGTCAAATCCCCAGAAAGCTCCATCATCATATCCTGATAGTAGCTTTCCGCGCCGCTGATTTCATAAGGCCTGGAAATATGCTGATAGCCGATAAACACGGTAAACAGCAGCAAAATCACGATGCTTCGATGCATGATAAAAATTTTCCAGCTCTCATGGCGAAACAATCCGCCATACGCATCCAATCCTTTTTCTTCCTGCAAGCTGCGCATCTTTTTCCCAAACTGCCGTTTGATTTCCCCATACAATTTTGCTGCCCGACTTTTCCTCTGTGCCGCGGAAAGATTTTTTCCCCTTAGAAACAAGACTATACTGCTAAAGACGCCGCCCGCGCATACCACGCACAGAAATAAAAGCGTTGCCGCAAGCCGCGATACGGGAGTCCCAAAGAAATTCAGATTCAGATATCCGCCGAGGAGTCTGTCTGTTTTCATCGTTCCATAGAAATTTAGGAATTTAAGCCAGTTGTTCCAACTGTTTGCGGGAATTACACTGTACAAAAATCCACTGATTCCAAGACACAGTCCTCCGGAAAGCAGCGACATAAAATTCTGTCTGAACGCAATCGCCGCAGCCAAAAGCAATGTGCCAAAGGTAAAAAGCACCAATGCCTTCAGCAATAAATTAAAAACTAAAAATCCCCCTATGGATAACTTTAAGGTACTTTCCATATACGGCGCCAGTGACTGGAGGGGTGCGGACAGGTCAACAAAACCTGCTGAGGCAAAACTCCAGGCAAAATCACTTCCGTATAAGCAAAAAGTAACCATTAAACAGTGTAGCGCCAGCGCGCCCGTCTTTGCTCCAATTGTGGAAAACCTTCCTCGTGCCGAGGAAAAAGTAACAAGAAACAGCTTTTTCTCCCGCTCCTCGTAAATCAGCGCGCCGCCAAAGAAAAGGACCGCCAGATATAACAGCAAATCCGATACGGGAAATTCCAAGGCAAAGGAAACCGGCGTCGCCAGCTGCGCTACAGGCGTAATTTTTTTCATCGTCTCATAGTCTTCCGACTCCTTTTCCATATTTCTCGCCGCAAAAGAGGCCGTATCCGCCGCAAAAATTGAAATTCCAGACAAATTTTCCTTCTTCTTCGCGATTTCTTTCAGGAAATCCCCATAGTTCTCTACTTTCTGAAAATCCCCATATACACCTTTAAGCATTGCCGATTCTTTTTCCAAAGAATTCGTATAACGCAGATACGTTCCGGAAAGATACTTCTCGTGGTACTTTTCAAAAACTCCCGGATGCTCCTCTGTCAGCGCTTTTTCCATCCGTTTCGCGAAGTCATCGCTGCGGGAACGCAAGTTGAGCATTTCTGCCACCACGCTATAGTTCTCAATTTCTTCATGGCGCTGAGCCAGCCACTCGCACCGCTGCCCAGCATTGACCCCCGACAAATCCTGATTCAGCTTTTTATAGTCGGAAAGCCCCGGCGAAAAATCCCCTGGTTGACTTAAAAACCACAGAAAAAATAGATTGACAAAGAAAATCAACAGCATGACCAAGCAGAAATTTTTCTTTCCCCAGAATTTGCGGATCTCAAAGGGTATCAGCTTCACCATGATCTGCTGCCTCCTCTCCGAAAATCTCCATATATATATCCTCCAAGTTCTCTGCGCCATAGCGGGCTTTTAGAGCGTCCACACTGTCCGCGTCGGCAATTTCGCCGGACTTTAGGAAAACAATTTCCCTGGCAATAGACTGCACGTCGGACACTACATGGGTCGCAATGAGGATAATTTTCCCCTTGGAAAGTTCCTGAATTTTTTCCCTGATCCGCACCCTCTCTTTGGGATCAAGTCCCGCTGTCGGTTCATCAAGAATCAGCATCGCAGGATTTCCCATCATCGCCTGAGCAATCAGCAGTCGCTGTTTCATACCGCCGGAATAGGTCCCGATAGGATAATCCAGCTTATTTGTCAAATTTACAGAAGCCGCCGCGCTTTCAATTTCCGCGGAAAGCCCCTTCTTCGGAATCTCTTTCAGCACGCCCAGATAGCTGAGAAATCTGCGGCCTGTGAAGCCCTCATAAAGCCCCTGCTGCTGGGGTGCGTACCCCAAAATCCGCCGGTAATCCACGCCCAAAGCTTTCAGCGTTTTTCCGTTCCACAGCACCTGCCCCGTATCAGGTGTCAGGTTTCCTGTAATGATATTCATCAGCGTGGATTTTCCCGCTCCGTTGGGGCCAAGCAGTCCGTAAACTCCTTCGGAAAGCTGCAGGCTTACACCCTGCAGCGCATATTTTTTCCCATATTTTTTAGTTACCTCGCATATCTCTAACATATTCCCCTCCTATTACATGCCATTACTGGTCATCTTGATTTTCTCATATTTTTCTTTACCGCTGTAAAGGTCTTCCTTATCAATTAAAGCGAATTTATTGGCGTGAATGTTATCCTGATCCGGATAGATTGGATCGATTTCCGCGTCGTAATCATAGACGACCAGGAATTGAGTCGGCGTTTCAGCCCTGATTTCCAATCCGTAATTTCCATAGTGATTTTTTAGCCCGGACTTTTCTAAAGACCCGTCGTCCAAATGGATAAAATAGTTAATTGGATCGGTCAGGACTCCATTGTCATCGCTTCCCCACGGCCAGCAAATCAGCACGTCATCATAAATATCGTTGAGATTGTTGTAAGGCGTCTTGCAAAACTCCTCTTTCTTCCCAGTTTCGATATCCATTTTCCAGATGATATCCTCCCCTTCATTGGCTATATAGAGGTACTGCCCTTTGCTGAACAAATTTCCCAGTTTATCGTTCTTGTGCCTATAAATCTCTTTTTTCTCACCGCTCTCAACATCAAAGAGCATATACACCGATTCTGATGCCAAAAGGGCCTCTCGCATCTTATCGTCATCATCCTTTTCTTCTTCCGTCAATTCGTGATCATACTGCATGTAACTGAGTAGCAGCTGATTTTCGTAACAGCCAACGATTCCTCTATCTTGCTCCATATCGCAAATCTTCTCTTCTTTCCAGCTATCTATATCCACTCTGAGCAGTCGTCTACCCTCTGAGGATACGGAAGTAGTGTTTGCGTCCTTCTTCTCGCTTTTTAATTCCTTTGCGATAAAATACAGTCCGTTGTCATCATTGAGAATCGTCTTCTCTATCGTCAACCCCTCCTCAAAGGTATAAACTTTTTCCCGCTGCGTGCCATCAGGTTTCATTCTGTAAAGGACTGCCGGTTCGCACGCCAGTGAATTGTCAATTGGAGATCCGTCAGCAATAGCGCTGTCATCATAGCTGATTGTAGTCGACGTCACTCCATCATTATCATAAGGATGGGTAAATAAATACAAATAATCCTTATAATAAAACAGCGAGTTTTCCATTCCCACATTGTCTCCGCCGATATAGGAAGTACATTCCTGCGTATCGTGCTTGCAGCCGGGACTGTTGCAAAGGTATACCTCCTGCTTGCTCTCATAGTCGATGTACATCAGGTTGGTGCCTTCTCCATTGATGTAGTAATAGCCGTGGTCTGCCTCGCAGTCATTGTAAATAGATTCTGACGTTAAAAGAGATAATTCTCCCCTGATTTCGCTGTCGGCATTTCCCTTTTCTCCTACGCCTCCAGTTCCTCCGCCGCTTTTACAGCCTGTCAGCGTTCCCACCGCACCTGCTGCAAGTACTGCGCAAAGCAATGTCAAAAACAGTTTTTTCCTCATAAAAAAACCTCCTCATATTTTCATCTTCTGAGGAGATTTTAATAAGAAAAAGTCAAAATTCCGTCAAGGTTTTCCTTCTTTTTATTCTTTTTTCGCGAGAATTGTTATTTCAACCTGTCCCCCGCCTTCCGGACGATTAGAAATCTTCAGCGCGCCGCCGTGCTTTTCGCAGAGAATTCGGCAAATAATCAGTCCCATTCCCATGTGAGCGCCCTCCTGATTTACCGCCAGATTATATCGATTTTTCACTTTCAACACCTCCGGTGAGAACCCAGGCCCATCGTCAGAGACAGAAATCCGCAGCATTTCATCGTAAAACGCCGCATGAATCCAGATTTTTTCTTTCGCGAATCGCAATGCGTTGGTAACAATGTTTTCTAAAATACGGTAAAGAATCTGGCTATCCACCATGATAGAGCATGGTTCTATGGAAATCTCAGTTTCTACAGAAAGCCATTTTTGCTCCACCATATTGGCAAAATCCTCCGTCATGTCAGAAAGTAAATCCGGAAGTCTACAGGGTCTTTTTTGTATTTCCAAATCCTCAAGACGCTGAATATCACAGATTGATTCGGTATAGCGGCTGAGCCTCTTTGCGGCGGCGGAAAGATTCGCAAGCGTATGTCCAAGCTTCTCAGAAGATAGACTGCCGGTCTGGGCTTTCTCCTGCAAATATTCCGTATACCCTTCGATAATTGCAATCGGGTTTCGCAAATCGTGGGCAAGAGACGCCTGCAGCACTCTCCGTTCCTCCAGCATGTGCCACAAAACCCTGTTGTTTTCATACATAGCTTTCCGCATGGCTTCAAAGGAATCACAGAGCCT
Organism: Anaerotruncus sp. 80; assembly: GCF_009936115.1. NCBI lineage: Bacteria > Bacillati > Bacillota > Clostridia > Eubacteriales > Oscillospiraceae > Anaerotruncus > Anaerotruncus sp. 80. Next base: position 153,491 of record NZ_QWES01000004.1, on the reverse strand, counting down.
GCCCATCTCATCTCGGCTTTCATAGTACACCTCAAAATCCAAATTCTCCTCTGCGATATTTTCTGTCGCTTCTGTCAAAATCTTAATAGGCGGATCTAGCTTCTTCCGATAAAACCAAAGGGCGGAAATCAGCGTTCCGGCAATAGAATACAGCGCGGGCAACAATACCTTGCAGGTGGAGAGCCCAGAATACGCTACTTTCCTTTTCGGTGACAAAGAGTCATAACTTCGTTCAATTTTCTCGATGGAATAAGTAGTCACTTCTCTTCCGATTTGAACCAAAATCGCGTCAAGCTGTTCCTCTAAGGTTGGCGCTTTCACTTTTTCACCAAATTCCAACCGTAGTTTCTGTTCTTTCTGATTCCCGCTTTCATCGACAGTCAATATATGAAGATAGGCTGCGTTAGCGTCCGGCAAAATGGCCTTCTGCAGCCTACCACAACCCCATATTGTTACAACGGACAGACTGGCAATAACTGCAACTGCTATCAGCATGGTACTGATAAAGGTATGCTTCAAAGATTTTTCTTTCCTCATTTATTCCACCTGTAACCCATTCCCCAAATGGTTTCTATATACTCTTTCCCTGTCGCTTTCACAAGCTTAGCCCTGATTTTGCGAATGTGTTCCTTTACCACTGCGCTGTCACCCTCTGCTGCAAATCCCCATACTTCCTCATAAATTCTTTCCCTGTCAAAAATTTGTCCAGCATTTTCAAGCAAAAATCCTATAATTAAGAATTCCCTTTTAGAAAGAGGAATTTCTTTCCCCATATAGGTTGCTTTCTGCCCTGTCAAGTCTACCATCAGGTTTTGTGACGTCAAAAGAGAAATTTTCTTTGTTCCTCTGGCATCCCTGCGCAAATGTGCCTCCACCCGTGCCGTTAGTTCTGCCAAACTAAATGGCTTTGTAATATAATCATCCCCACCAATAGAAAGCCCATTGACCTTGTCCTGCTCTGTAATTCGTGCGGTCAGAAACAAAATCGGACAACATACCAGACCTCTGACCTGTTTACAGAACTCCAGTCCGTCGATGCCTGGCATGTTAATATCAAGTAGAATTAAATCCGGTTTTACAGAAAGCTGTGCAAGCGCCTCGTCCCCGTTTAGCGCCGTGTAAACCAGATATCCCTTTTCCCGAAAATGATTCGCAAGAAGCTCTGTCAGGCTTCTTTCATCATCTACCACTAAAAGCTTTCGTGTCATGGCTGTCATTGCTCTCTTCCTTTCCTACTCTTTTCTTTAATTTTACCAAAGAAAAGTCAAGATTTTGTCAAGAAAAAGAAAAAAATACGGTCTTCTATAAATTTCCATAATACAATTAATAGAAAAAGCAGCATTTTTTACATGAAAGTAGGGGCTCGCCCTAACGATTATTTTCGTTAAAGCGATGCCCCTCTTAATTTCTGAAAATAGTTATTTATCTTCTTTTAAAGATTTTCTTCTGATTCGCGTCCATACCAGTCCACAAACTGCAAGCAACGCTGCACCCATTAAGGAAATCCAAAGAACTAAGCTGTTCTGGTCGCCAGTCTTAGGAATCCACCAAGGCTGTTCGTCATTGCTATTTGGCTTTTTGTCTGCATTTGACTTCTTATCATTCTTATCCGTATTGCCGCTTGGCTTTTTGTTTCCATTTGGCTTTTTGTTGTAGTCTTTATCGACATTTTTGTCCGGTTTACCGTCCCCATCGGTATCAATATTAACATCTGGAATGCCATCGCCGTCTGTATCGATATTGATGTCTGGTACGCCGTCTCCATCGGTGTCGACATTGACATCCGGTTTGCCGTCTCCATCGGTGTCGATATTGACATCCGGTTTATCATCGCCGTCTGTATCAATGTCTACATCCGGTTTACCGTCCCCATCAGTATCCTTATTGATATCTGGTTTTCCATCGCCGTCTGTATCAATGTCTACATCCGGTTTGCCGTCTCCATCAGTATCCTTATTGATATCTGGCTTTCCGTCGCCGTCTGTATCTATATCTACATCTGGTTTTCCATCGCCATCAGTATCCTTATTGATATCCGGTTTGCCGTCGCCATCGGTATCAATATCTACATCTGGTTTTCCATCGCCATCAGTATCCTTATTAATATCCGGTTTGCCGTCGCCATCGGTATCGATATCTACATCTGGCTTTTCGTCGCCATCGGTATCAATATTGATATCCGGTTCGCCGTCGCCATCAGTATCGATATTGATATCCGGCTTTCCGTCTCCATCGGTATCAATATCTACAATCGGCGGAATGAAGTTAGAGCCTTTTTTCTTAATCGTAACGATAATTTCATAGTCCTGATCTACAAGTAAAGTCAGTTCGCTCAGGTTCACAAGATCTTTTCGCTGTTCACCGTTTACAGTTACAGATTTTACAACATATTCCTGATCCTCAACTGAGGTTACACTCCACTCAATCTTCTTGGTATCATTTTCCATTGCTGTCGTAGAAGGTGTAATGGTTCCCGGTCCGCCGACCAGTTTCGTTGTAATGTAAAATTCTCCTGTTTTGTAATCACCCTGCATAGGTGGTTTATTGGTATCACCCTTCTTGAAGGTTACTAAAACGTCCTGATCGCTGTTGATGTTATCAAAACGCATCGTGGTATCAAGCGGCGCAGCTGTATTATTTACCTCAACATCTGTCAGAGTATAGCCTGACGGATTTGTCCAGGTCAGTATGCTGTTTGTACCCTTTTCAAAGATACCTGTTCCCTTAAAGAACCTCGTATCACCTGCGTACCCGACAGTCTTTGCCGAAATCAGATAAACTTCGTTATCTTTCGGTGCAGGTGTTACATCACCTTCTTCTCCGTTTTCAGGATCCTTTGTAAAGTATACCTGTATCACGTGGTCACTTATCGCGCCCTCTACACTCATGTCAAAGCTGTTTCTCGTTACCTGACTTTCGCTGAGATTCAAATCTGTTTTCGCATTTACATCACTGATTGCCTTAGAATCTACTTTGACTTCGTACTTTTCAACTGGTTCAGTCTGTTCAGGCTCTTCCTGCGGCGCAGGTTCATCTGCCTGGACTCCACCATCTTCCGTCTCTGCTAGGGACATCATCTGTACGTCGTCGTTTTCTTCATTTTCCGCTGTTTCTTTACTTTCATCAGTTTGAGATTCAACAGGCTGCAGGTTCTGTGCCTCCGGTTCCTCTTTCTTCAGCTGTGTATCCAAAATGGTTACGCCATCTACTACAATCTTCGTAATGCTGTAACCTGCATCAGGCACCGCGTTAATTCCTTTGTAGTTCTGCTTATGGAATACTGTTCTGGAGAAGGAAATGGTTCCTCCGCCATATTTGTAAAGGCCGATATCGTGCAGAACTGGTGCTACCTTTACTACAATCTTCGCGTCTTCTGACAGATTTTTGAATTCTTGACCTGCAGTGTCTTTTGACACTTCCTTGCCATTGACTTCTACGCCCACTACTTCGTAGTAAGAATAATTGTCAGAATCTGGATTGGTTTCACCGTTGCCTGCGCTCCATTCAACCTGATAGTCGCTGTCTTTTTTCAGGATAGCGCCGCCGGTAATCGTTCCAGGTCCTCCTACAATCTGGGTTGTAACCTTGATGTATTCGTCCGGCTTCTCTCTGAATGCAGGCGGTTTTTCTGCGCCCTTATCCTTAAAGTATACGTCAATAACAACATTGCCGCTTACCCTTACATTCAGTTTATATGGATCCTCCTTTGTGCCGGATCCGGTCTTTCCTGCTGTGGAAATGGTCTTTCCGTCAACGTGGATTTCGTGAAGTTCATCTTCTGTACCAACATACCACTGCAGTTCATAGCTTTCGCCCTTCTTGCACTGGGTCGAACTTGCGCTGACCCAGGAAGTGGTTCCGCCGTATTTATTTACGGTTACAGTACACTGCCCTTCTGTCTGCATGCCACCGATGGTCGGCAGTTCAGGTATTCCGTCCTTCTTGGAAACGTAAACAATCAGTTCATGGTCTGCCTGTACGCCCTTCAATACCAGAGAGGTTGAAGTCAGATCTGTAAGCACTGTGCCGTCCAACTCAACTTTGTCCAGCTTATAGTTCTTACCAATCTTCCAGTCGAGCTGCACTTCTCCACCCTGCTGTACGTTCATGGTCGGGCTGATTTCACAGGTGCCGTCCGGGCAGCCTTTAATGCCTGTGGAAATCTGATAAATTCCCTTCTGGGATCCACCGGCACCCTTTTCAAATACTACCTGAATATCATGATCGGCATAAATACCCTCTTCCAGCGTATATTTTCCTGCAAAGAGTAAATCATCACGGATTTTTCCGTCTACGACAACTCTTGCCACGTGGTAACCTGATTTTGCCTGCCAGGAAACAGTCGGCGTTGTGCCTTCTTTCTGATCAATTGCGGAAGTAACCGTACCCATGGTGTTATCATTGCTGGTCACTCTCATACTGTAATAAGCATTATAGCAAAGTTTCAATGAAAGAGTCGGTGAACCGGAAATCTTGCCTGTGAACTTATTCTGTTCATTTTCAGCGTCATACCAGTATCTTCTTCCGTTTACTGTAATCTCAGAAAGCTTATCTTCCTCTGATACAGTTACCGTTGTTTCAGTCGTTCCGGTATAAGTCTTTGTCTGCCCCTTTGTATAAATGAATTCACCATCGGCATTCTTTTTGCCGGAGTTGACATAGTAGTCTACCGTATACTTGGTATCATTCCTTGGGGTCCACATAGCGACAAATGAATGCTTTTCTTTTATCTTGATGGTTTCTCCACCGGCATACGCAGTTGGCTTTGTTACGTCATCCTTGAAAACTTTTATACCGTCATCGTTTACAACAACCTTATCATCCAGGTCCTCGCTGTAATACCATCCATCAAATGTATAGCCTGGTCTGCTAGGCTCCGAGAATGTATCATATTTACTAGCACTTGCAGTCAGATATGCCTGATCTGAAATCTTGCTTCCGCCATTGCTGTTGAACTCTACAATGAACTTACTAGTATCTTCCTTCCACACAGCATAGATGGTTTTGTTCGATGCAGGCATTGTAGGCGCCGCAGCTGCCGTTCCGCTTATGCCTGTAGCATATTTGAATATCTTCGATACATTATTATCACTGCTCTCGGACCACCCCTGGAATATATATCCAGCCTTTGTTGGAAGTCCACGACCTGTTACAGGAATTGCCTGCATACCACTGTCATCGCTTATGTCCGCTGCAGTAATATTCTTGCCGTAAGGAACATTTTCGATGGAACGAACATTTCCAGGTGATCCGCCGTTAGCATCCAGCTTCAATGTGTACTTGGATACTTCCCACTGCGCTACCAGATAGTAGTAATCACTCTCAATCAAGTCGCTGCCGCCATTATTGGAAGCTACTGCTATCTGTTCGGCTATCGTTTCTAAATTATTTGGATTCGCGGCGTCAGCTTCATTATGAGTCTTCAAAAGCTTCCATCCTGTGAAGGTATATCCCTCTCTTTCAGGCGTAACGTCATGATCTCCAATCTTCTTCAGGATTGATGATCCGCCAGTAACAAGATATTGCGAACGATCTTTGCCATCAATGGTTCCACCGTTTGCAAGATATACCATGGCTGCCTGATCCTTTGAATAACCAGGACGAATAACAATCTCATGGTTATCATCAGGCTCCGGCGTTGTTCCCGGAGTAATCGGTTTGCCTTCCGGAGTCGTCCATCCGCTGTGATACTCATCTTCATCATCGCTTGGTGGAACGACATTTTCTTCAGGCAATACGATGATTGGCTTATCATCTATTACATAGTAGTCATCAATTGGATTACCGTCTTTATCCTCAACACGAACATGGGTAGGCTGGAATACTGCTTTGTTACCAATATTTCCGCATTCATCTTTTACCCATATTACAAGAGGATCCGTTGATTTGATATCTAAATCAAATTCATATGAATGTACAGCTGTATCAAGGACATTCCAGTCATCTTCTGTCGGGATATCATTGATATCGTTTGTAACCCAATATGCTGCTACCCCTGAACCTCTTCCATCCTGAATAAAGGTGATACCATCATCGTCAATACCTTCGCCGGTATCTGTGAGGGAAATTGTCGCCTTGTTTTTCTTTTCGTTTTTCCCTTCGATAAATGGTTCTTTATCATCCAGATATGCTGTCAGATAAGTCTGGAAGGTCTTTGATTCGTTTCCGTTCTGGTCACGTACAGTAAGTTCAAATACATAGGTTCCAGACGTGCTGTTCTTTGTGAATGTATAATTTGGAATCTTGTCAGCTCCATCTACCCATCCACTATCGACAACCTTGGCCCCATTAGGGTCATATACCGCATATTTGTATCCTGTGAGCTTTCCATCAGCGCCTGATGCTGTTCCTATCTTGGACTTGTCAAAGATATTTACATCTACGGTTCCATTCGTCAACTGAAGGTGTCTCAGGTGAATCGTCATCAGCTGCTGACCGTCTTCGACATTCTTTACATAGAAGCTTGCCAGAGGAATCTCACTTGAGATCTCCGCCTGTTTAAAGTGATTCTCCTCGAAGTAATTCTTTGCAATGAACTCAGCCATCTGACTTACATAATCATCAGAGGTTGCAATGCATCCATTTGATGAACCAAGACCCTGGTGTATGATGTTTCCATCTTTATCCGTTGCCAGAATTGGATTGCCAATCTCATCCAGTTTCAAACTTCCGTCCGCATTCTTCTCATAGGTTGAATCTGTAACTACTCTTCCATCCTGTGCATTGGATACATAGAAAATCTCACTGTTGTTCATTCTGTTAATACCATCGAGGTAATCCTTTGAACCATCCGCAGGGATTCCCGGATTGTTGCTTGCTCCCGCAAGGTTTACGAAGTACTTGTAATCCGCGCCCTGATAGTACTGCACATACTTCAGCGCATCAAAGGCAGATGCTTCATAACTCATTTCCAGGTCTGTATAAACAATTGCTGAAAAGCCGCTGCAACCATGGGATGAATATCCAACCCAAGGTCCCAGACCGTTTAATGTTTCAGAAGAAAACTGTGAAATTGAGAAATTACGAAGTACATCCTGTACCTCCGAAAGCTTACCTGAAGCATCGTAAGCCTGCTGCTGGATTGTAACGGTATCTCTCTTTAATTCAACAGTCAAACGCACTTTTTTCTGGCTGCCTAAACTGAATGTTTTTGCACTGCCTGCAACATCTGCACATCCAGTAAATGCAGTTGTTAAAGAGTCAGCAGGAACACCACTTACTTTCTTGATTGTAATGTTTCCTGTTCCGCCTGCTGCCGAACCTGCATTAAAATAAAGAAGATATCCGCTCACCTTTCCATCTTTAATTCCAGCGTTCATCCAGAAACCAAATCCAGTTAGTGTATGTGGATTAATAACACTTGCATCGATATTAAAGCTGAAGGTACGAGTGTTTGAGCTTGGTGCAGGATAAATCATATAGTCTGAATATGCAGGGTTTCCATATCCCGCAAAAGCCATGTTGGACGCTCCGCTTTCGCTCTGGTAAATACCAATATGTCTGTTAAACTGTATACAAGCACTATTTGTAAACTTATTGGTAGTCTTATTTATGTAGCTCAGAATATTGGCATCTGCAGGTCCGCCCATGGATGAAGGATTCGCATTGCGATATGGTTGCATTGCTCTCTGGTCAGCAGGAACAAGGCTATTATACCCCGCCTGGCTATGATAATGGTCGTATACCTGCCAGCCGTTCATACTTGATGTATCAATGGATACAGCAGTACTTGTGATACGAAACAGAGATGGATCCAGACCCTGATCCTTAAGCTTCTGTGTCAGTTCCTGCTTATAATCCAGGAAGGTTCCCGGATAATCTGCAGGTACATTGACTGCAATATCAATCTTTGGTGTCGGATTGGATCCTACATTTACTGCCGCATCTGCAATCAGAGGATTAATAAAGCCAATCGAATACGCCAACACAACTGCAGCGCAGAGCAGTAAACTTATACTTTTCTTTACTACATTATTTGTTTTCATTTAGTTCTCCTTTCCCTAAATATCTTTAATAAGTGTAGAAATTTTTATTTGTTTTAGCAAAAATACAAGCAAATCGCATCCCTCCCTGCCTAGATGCTATAAAACTTCTATGTCCGCATATATATTTAATAATAGGGCATACAACTTTCCAATGCCAGCACTGTTTCAGTTTCGTAAAACCATCCCATGCAAAAAGACTTTGTAAATATACAAAGCCCTAGTTGATCGCTGATCCAAATTTAAAACAGCTTAAACTGAATTCAAGTGCAACTGGCTGTCTTGCAGTTGATGCAAGACCCTATAGCTTTGCGCCACCACCTCACAGTGGGTTTGCCTTTTAATTTTCGTTATTATTATACTCCTGCCATACGTATTCGTCAATACCTAAACTTTCAAAAAATTGTTAACATGACCCTCCGATTTTCTTTAAATTAGTACAACATCTACCCCCATGCGAAACGATACAGGGTTTCTATATAAAAAATAGTACCGTGTCTCACGACAACATCATGAAACACGGTGTTTTCCTAATATTCATTTTACTACAGCTTTCTTGAATCTCATTATCGCTGCTAAGGCTGCTAAGGAGTACCCATTTCTTTAACAAAATCTTGACAAACTGCATTATTCATAATATTATTCTGTTTTAGTCATCCCAGTCGTCATCGTCCCAGTCATCATCGTCATCCCAATCATCATCCCAATCGTCATCATCATCAATGCGTTCCTTATCCCAGTCAATAATCACCCCTGAGGAAGCGTTAATTTCAAATTCATACTCATAATTGCCCAAAACTGCTTCGCCTTCATAGATATAGATTCCATCGTCCCTTTCCAGCTTCAGTTCTGTGATGGTTGCACCCGGAATCTTTGCAAGAACGATAGCTTTCGCTTTTTCGAAAGAAATTTTTCCACTTTCATTTCCGCCGGAAGTACTGCTTCCCTGAGAATTTCCATTGCTGGAGTTTTGATTATTGTTTCCACCATTTCCGTTATTGGTGCTTCCGTTATTCGTATCATCACTCCAATCATCTTTGTCATCGTAGTTAAGGTAAGCGTCATGCTCATTCTCTAAGGTAACTTTTCCGGTCTTAGCGTCCACGATATAGTCGTATTCGATACCGTCCTTTACCAGCTCAACCTCGTAATAATAGGTTCCGTTCTTTTTGTCTAGGTCAATATCCTTGATAAAACCACCGCCAGCAGCTTGCAACACAGCCTTTTCAACTTCGCCGTAGGAAAGGAACTCTCCGCTCTGACTATCGTCTTTGTCATCAGTAGGAATGGTCACTGCTGTGCCGTATTTTACAGTACTTTCCAAAATAACGCCCGTCACCGGATGCACTTCAGCATCACCATAAAAGTCATTAGACTTAAAATCCGCCTGATATTCATACAGTCCATTGTCTTTCTTTAAGGTTACACTGACGCTGGTAACGCCGGCAAATTTTTCTTTAATAATCTTTTCCACATCGGCTTCCTTCAGCTCTACCTTCTCGCTGCCCATGTCGTCATCCAGCTGACTTTCCACCTTTTTCACTTTTTTCGTGTTCTTGCTGACTTCTACCTCAAAGCTTTCGCTGTTGCTGTCATCGCGGAACATAACCTCGTATTTGTTCTGTTCCTCCTCGCTGGTCACAAAAGTTGCTGTTTCCGGCACGTAGCCTTTGGCAATTTCCTTCGCTTCATCTAAGGTCAGCGCCTGTGTAAAAGATGTCGATACAACGATAGCGACAATCACGACTACAGCAACAATTGCTGCTGCAATGCCGGTTTTTTTGTTCACAAATTTATCCATACTATACCTCCATAAGAATTTTTCCCTTAGGTTTATTCTCCCGATTATGTGGATAGAATACACCCGAAAAATGAAAGGAAAATGAAATTTTTTCGAGTTTGGGAAAAATTTATAAAAGCGGTGTCATATACAGCGGTAAGAATAAAATCCCATTTTCTTCCTTTAAATCTCCTCCATGTAATACATAAGCCACATGCAGCTATTCTTTATATTTATTCTTGAATTTCTGTAAAGAAACCAAAGTATAATTTTTACCTGATTTCACCTCTATTGGTGAAATATTATGTCTTGTGCTAATTTTGCTTTTTGCAATCAGAAAATCAATTTTCATACGAGATGCCGCATCTTCTCTGGAAGAATTTGTGTAAAAATAAAGCTTATGCCCGCTTGCCGCAAGCATCTGCGCTACGATGTTTTCTACAATCATGCCTTTGTTTACTTCCAGTTTATCAAATAAAAGTTTCTTATAAATTTCCTCACTTACTATGCCGTTTTCATCAAAAGCATGGCTGATTAGAAGCCCTGTATCTGCCATATAACATTTCAGACGCAGGCGATCCATATTCAGACGCAGACCAATATTGGGTTCCGTGGAATTATAGCATATGTTTACAATCATTGCGTCATTTAGCCAGAACAAAGCATCCTCATACTCCCGATAGCGAGCTTCTTTTTTTAAGGAGGGTAATTTAAATTTCTTATCATGTTTTTGCAGCTGTGCAGGAATATCGTCAAAAATTTGTGCAACTTTCATTTCATAGCCCGTCGCATGCCTCATAATGTCGGCACGATATAGCTCCAATATATCGCGCTTTATTCGATCAACTCTGTCGAAATCGCGTCCTTCCACATAAGCTGCTACCGCCTGAGGCATTCCACCAACAATAAGATACTGCCTGAAGTAATCCATTGCCTTCCGATGAAATGCCTGACCCACAGGTTTCTTCTCATTAAAACGATTTCTTATATAATCCATTATCGTTTCATTCCCCAACGCCCATAAAAATTCTTCAAAATCAAAAGGAAACATTTTCATATGGCGTTCTTCAGAAGGTATTAAAATATCCTGCACATTTTTCTTAATTGTCATCAAGGAGCCTGTTTCAATATAATCATAACGACTGCCTGCGACAAGATATTTAATTGCAGCACGTGCCTTCGGAAAAAGCTGCACTTCATCAAAAATAATCAGTGTTTCCCTTTCGTACAATTTTACATTATAATAAGCAGAAAGATACATGAAAAAGGAGTCCAAATCTTCCAGATAATTATCAAATAAATCTTTAATCTCTTTGCTGACGTGGTTAAAGTCAATCAAAATATAGCTTTTGTATTCTGCCTTAGCAAATGCCTCTGCAATATAACTTTTGCCAACGCGGCGTGCGCCATCAATTAGCAAAGCAGTCTGTCCTTTATCAGTTTCTTTCCACTCTAAAATCTTGTTATATAGCTTCCTTTTCATGTCCTCATCTCCTTTATTTCACGAATTCAAGATTTTTACACCTGCAATTTTATCACGAATTCAAGATTTTTTGGTTCTTTTTTGGATTCTTGAAAAAAACTTGTATTTTTTCACAGATAAAATATAATAAAAGTGTAATTCTAGTGTAACTGATTTGGAGAAAACTATTATGAAATTACTTATTGTAGAAGATGAGAAAAGACTTTGCCAGACGGTCGCCAAACACCTGAAGGCAGAGGGTTATGCGGTGGATTTTTGCCATGACGGAAAAGATGCTTTCGACTATATGGCAGGAACCGAATACGACGCAGTCATTTTGGACATCATGCTGCCCGGACTTGATGGCATTTCAGTACTAAAAACCATGCGAAGCCAAAAGGTAAAAACGCCAGTGCTTTTGCTCACTGCAAAAAATACCATTGAAGATAAAGTAAAAGGTCTTGACAGTGGCGCAGACGATTACCTGACTAAACCTTTTTCGCTGGAAGAGCTTTCCGCAAGAATTCGTGTCATGATACGCAGAAGCGGAATCGAAAGGGTAGACAGTCAGATTTCCGCAGGTCCTCTGACCCTGGATACAGACAGAAAGGTTGCGCTGCGTGAAGGAAAAGAAATTCCCCTCACTGCAAAAGAATACGCCATTTTAGAATATCTCATGCACAACAAAGGCATTGTCCTTTCCAGAGACAAAATGATGAACCACATCTGGAACTACGACTACGAGGGCAGCAGCAACATCATCGATGTGTACATTCGCACTTTGCGAAACAAGATTGACGCTGACTTTGAGGTGAAGTTGATTCAGACCGTTCGCGGTCTTGGCTATGTAATAAAGGACGAAACATAAATGATAAGGATGAAAAACAGTTCCATCAAAAAACGGGTTACGCTGTACTACTCTCTCGTCCTGATTCTCATTACGTTGCTCCTGACAGGTGTATTTCTTCTCACCGCCAGCAGGCAGGTGACACTGGTTTCCAAGGACACCCTTATGGGCGCTGTACAAAACTCCTTTGATGACATCGAATGCAAAGACAATATTATTCAGGTCGACAACGATTTTGACGCTTACACCAAAGGCGTTACTCTGCTCATTTACAGTGAAGGCGGCACTCTAATAAAGGGTTCCACGCCGCGGGATTTTCCTTCCTATATGCCACTGCAAAACGGTGATTATCAGGAATTTGATTCCGGCGAGGATATCTGGCTGATTTATGATTTATATAATACTTTCGAAAATGGACAGGGCATTTGGGTCAGAGGCATTTATGCCATGGACGGCACCCTGCAAACTTTGCGTACAATTATTTATGTCACTTTGGTTGCACTTCCGCTGCTGCTTCTTGCAGCTATTTTAGCAGGGCGCAGAATTACCAATCGCGCCTTTGTTCCTGTTGCGAAAATTACCGCCGCCGCAAACACCATCGGCACTGGACAGGATCTGTCCAAACGGCTTCCGCAGGGCGAGGTAAAAGACGAGCTTTACGATTTATCACAGACTTTAAACGACATGATGGAGCGGCTGGAAAACGCCTTTCTGGCTGAGAAAGAATTTTCTTCCGACGTTTCTCATGAACTGAAAACACCGATTTCCGTTATTTTGACGGAGTGTGAATACACCTTGCAGCAAAATCGCAGTGCAGCGGAATACCAAGAATCCCTCGAAACGATTCAGAAGCAGTGTAAGCGCACCATGTCGCTGATTCAGCAGCTTTTGCAGATTTCCCGCACGATTAATCGCGCAGACGCTATCGAACAGGAAACCTTTGACCTGTCTATTCTTTGCGAAAGCATTGTCAGCGAGCTTTCTCTGATGGCAGAAGAAAAAGAAACTACCCTGCAGTGTGACATTGCTCCGGAAATTTCTATTTATGCCGATGAGACGCTACTCATGCGCATGATTATGAACCTGATTACCAACAGCATCAAATATCGCAGAGAACAAGTGGATTCCTATGTAAAGCTGACCTTGCGCCGCAGCGACAACATCGTAATTACAGTGGAAGACAATGGAATCGGAATCAAAAAAGAAGACCTGCCGAATATTTTCAACAGGTTTTATAAAGTCGATAAAGCCAGAACTGCAGACGACGGCAGTTTTGGACTGGGTCTTTCTATGGTAAAATGGATTGCTGAAACCCACGGCGGTAGTGTCAGTGCGGAGAGTAAGTTCGGCTATGGCAGCAAGTTTACAGTTGTGCTGCCCCTCGGAAGTTCTGTTGCTGAGAGGGTCCTCTAAGATCGGCAAAGTTTGTTGATTCGCCAAAATGTTTGCTATTTTACAAACAAATTGCTGATTTTAACAAACTCCAAACGCTATCGCTCTTGTGCAAATCTTTTTAAATAATGATTTTTTGTAAAGCGTCTCCAAGTTCAGGGATATCTTTTATTAATGTTTCCCAAACAATTTCAAAGTTAATATTGTCATAGTCATGTGCGTGAAGATTACGCATTGCCTTGATTGCATACCAAGGGATTTCTGAATGCTTTTCCAAAAACTCTTCACTTAAACGCGAAACAAGTTCTCCAATTTGGATAATGCACATATTACAAGAATATTGATATGAGATGTCAGTTTGATATAACTCAAAATTTCTCTCATATTTATCCATTAATGCTTCAATATCCTTACAATAACTAAGCATTTTACGAATAGTTATGACATCATCTATTGGATCTCTTTTCATATAGCAAAATCTCCTCTCCCATAATTCTATTTAAAAAATCCTTATCCTTAATACCTGTCGTAACTACATCAACATGACAATTCAAGGTGTCTTCCAACTCATGCACAAATGAAAAATATTGGATTAATCCTTGTAAATCCCCTTTATCTATAAGCAAATCTACATCGCTATCATCGTCCGCTTCCCCTCTTGCGTAGGAGCCAAATAAACTCATGCTCTTAATGCCGTAAGACTCGGCAACAGGTATAGTTTTTTCTTTTATGAATTCTACCGTATACATAAAATCACTCCTTTTTATTTACTATAGCATATTTTCAGCACTTAATGCAACTACCGAAAACTTTTTTCAGAGGACTCCAAAGCCACAGTTATTATAACTTTTTCTGCTTCTTTAGCACAACTGCAACGATTGCAATATACGCTGCACCCAGCAGGAGACTAGTCAATCTTTCCGCACCGACGAACTTAAAAACAGACCAAATGCCCATTTCCAGCAGCGGGGTGAGGAGAAACGGCTCAATAAAAATATTCAGCAGCCAGAAAATAGACCACGCTACCCTGCAAGCAGTTTCTGCGTTCTTCATTTTCTTACAGCAAATCGCCATCAACGGAAAAAAGCTCAAACACATAACAGTCCCGCCAATTATTTTAGAAAGAACTGCCCAAAACAGAGAACCCCCGACCTGCAGATTGCCGTCAAAATCCACATAAAGCGGTAAATTGAAGCTAAGGGTCAGGTAGTCCTTTTTCAGATACTGGCATACGAAAAATACCAATATGAACACCGTGTTATAGCAAAGCAACAGCGCCGTCTTACTGCAAATCAGCTGCGTCAGCGATACATGCAGCTCCAGCACGCTGCCGTCTTCACAAAAAACAGATTTATTCAGCATCGTATTCAAATACCGCACTGAAAAAATAAGCGCTAGAAGAGAACCTGCTGCTGCCCCTACGTTAAATACGTCCAACAAGGTTATAAGCAGCGTAATCCCCAAAAGAACAAGTAGAAAATCCCTGCAAGTGTTCCTCAAATCTCTAAAAAACATGGCTCTCTCCTTTCGCTAAAATACTATAATGAGTTAATTACTTATTTTAAGAGAAATCATATTCCATTGCAACAGAAAAGAAATAAGTGGTCAAAATTTGGGAATTATTTACAGTTTTTATGTGTAATGGATAACAACATTGAACTACATAAAATTTATACAAAATATTTTTACCCTTAATTAAACCCGTTATCATAAAGCATTCCCAAGCAGAAAATTGATGGAAACAAAAAACACATAAAAGCAAATGTAATGCTTCCACTTATCCACAACGCAAAAAAACTTAGGAAAATAGAACTAGGAATAATCACATATTTCGTATAAGTCTCCTGACTTTAAATTTACATAATCTGTATGCTTAATTGATATATAACATCTTAATCTTTGTTAAAAGTTTCATCATAAAGCATTCCCAAACAAAAAACCGAAGGTAATAAAAAGCAAACAATTCCAAAGAAATTTGCTTCTCCTCTGAATAATGCCACATCTATCCACATTCCGAAAAAGCCTAATAAAAATGAAACCGGAATAATTACATATTTCATACTAACACCTCCATATTTTTATTTCTCCTTTATCCGTAATACCTCGTCAACTCTATATCTCTATATTTCTTTGTAATATATTGTTTTATGTCTTAATAAATTTCCCCTTTTATACCCCTCTCAAATACAAAGGAAGTCTCCAAATAATATCCATCCTGCTTCTTTACCAAATAAAGAGGTTTCTGGTTTAATGTCATATCCTGGCTCCCAAAGTCTGTCTGCAGCATGGGAGACATGTAACCCAAGCCTTCGATATAACCTAAATACGACCCGCTAATACCCTCTTCGATTTTCCAGCAAACCTTGACATCGCTTCGCCCTTCCGGCACTTTAATTTGTTCCAGATTTGACGCTGAACTGGATGCCGCTGCTAAAAGAAACGTTGCTTTTTCCCTTTCGTAATTTGAGAATTCTACCATCAACTTCCCTAATAAGTTCTGCGCAATATCTGGAATCTGCATCTTCTCGTCTTCCGCTTCTTTTATGGAAATAAAAGTAACTAGGCTGCTTGCATCAATGGAAGTAATCCAGCCTTTACCTTTCTCTTCCGCATCGCTTTCAATTTTGACCGGCGTAATACTTTCGATACTCCAATCTCCTTCTGCGCTTTGTTTCAGCGTATAATCAGCCTCCACTTCCATCTCTAAAACTGACTTTTCCTTCGACCAGCCATAGCTGCATTGAAAGCCTCCGCGAATCATATACATGTCATCCTTCATCTCAATAAGACGGAATTCCTCCGCCGGATTAATCTCATATGCCATTATCGCAAAATTATCCGGAGATGTTTTAAACTTTTCTTCTATCAGGCGATGGCCCACGTTCAGTTCCTCACTGGCAGCCTGTTCATCGGTTGTGGAAGAGCTTTTACAGCCAAAGGTAAAAAACAAACTGACTGTCAATAGTGTGCATAACGCCAATTTAACTTTCTTCTTCATCCTATCTGCCTTTCTGATACTTTTTATTGATTTTATCTCCGCGAATCTGTCATTTTTTAAATTGCTTTACTTCCCATGGCAATTCAGTTTCTTTTCTCTTTTACAAGTTATTTCCTCAATTATATAACCTGACACAAACATGTTTATCCTTCCAGTCTCATGGCTAAATCCCCGATTATGCCCCATTCATTTAAATAATAAATCAAAAATACCAGCAATACGGTTATGATGAACTGTCTGACATAAACTTTGCTCTTATCCTCATCGGCAATTTTACCCCCACAATTGAACCATATGATTATCAGTCCCATCAAAGTCGTGATTTCACATATCAAAACCATAAACAAGATTTCATCTTTGAGCGGTTATTTAAAGACCTATTCAATCCACCAATTTCAGTTTCGATAAATATTTTCCATTATCCCTGACCTGTTAGATATCATCACAGGATTATATCCACAAACTATTACCCCATATCATCAGAAAGCAATTGCGCAAGCATAAGAAAAAAATGCGGCTGATGCGAGACTGCTGTACTTTATCTGCATTAGAACATGCTTCAGAGTCTGTAGAAAGCTGCTCCATTTCTTCTTGCTGTCCCCCATAACCGATATTATCAATATTGATTGCACTACCATCTTCAAGATGATTTCCTTCGATAATTTCTTTTACCATTTTTCCATCGACATCGTTTAATACGTCAGGATTTATATTTATATGGACAGTTTCCCCATTTTCTCTTTGCACCTTAAAACTTTCCGGCAGTGTTTGACAGTATGTAAGATCAACCTCTGCAATTATCTTTTCTTCTGATACTTTCTCCATATCCGTCTCTCCGAACGCAGCTATGTTCATTCCCCAAATTACTGTCAATACGAAGAATATACTAATAAGTTTCTTCATTTTGGTTCTCCTTTCCTGCCTTAAGTGGACGAAACAAAATAATCTGGAATTATTTTGAGTTTATTACTTCCAACTAATAAATATAGATTATTCAGATAATTGTCACTATAAGTATACGTACACATCATAGAAATGTCAAGTTATATTTTATATATTTACCCGTCATTTTATATAACTTTAGAATAAAACCAATCTCTTGAAATAACCAAGAGGTTCATTTGCTTCTATGTTATATAAATATAGAGAGCGTAGATCAAACTTAGCCCGCCCTCTATTACCTTTTTATCTTGTTTTATTAAGAATAACTTTGTCATCTTTCAGAATCTACATCAATGATGACTTTTCTGCACTGTTTACATCTAAATGCTTCTATTTTGGCAACATCTATTCCCGTGGCAAGGGTTACTTCCCCTTCTTTTTCGTACAATGCCCATCGTCTTTTCCCCTGCTCACTCCATGCAAGCCTGCGGAGTCCCATAAGCTTTCCTGATGTCATTGTATTTTTACAAAATGGACATTGCATTTTAAATTCCTCCTTATCTGGAATATATTACATCATTCAAACGAAGTTTTCTCTCTATAGCTCCAACACTTGTTGCAATTCCAAGAATCCTAAGCTTTCTAGCAAAAGCTCCTCTCCCGGTGTAATATGAATTGTTTTAGCTTCTCCTCCGCTTACTTTTTTGAATTCAACTTCTATATCAGCTTTATCATATAGGTCGCCATGCACCACATACTCCAGCTTTCTTGCGCCCCGAATTCAAAAGTTCATAGAACTCAATATAACTTGGTTTTTATCATCTGTGTTTTCAATCTATGCAGATTCTACTGATTTAATCTTCCAATTATCTCTCTCTTTAAATAAGTCAACGTCATAATCCTAAATAAAACCACACTGCTACAACAGGCACTACAAGAAGCAGACTGCTTAAAAACAATACGGTACTGTCATGTGTGCATTTCCTAGATAAGTAAAACAGGAACTGCCCGACCAAAATAGCTATCACACCTTTTAACAAATAGATGAAAGTTACATAAACTCCCAACGACATCTGCCATTTTATTTGAGAGAAAAGAAGCAAACTTTGCACACTGTACTGGCTTCCAGACATTTCATAGTAATTTAAAATCTGCATCGGTCTCCATACAAAAGTAATTGCTGCAGCAACAAGAGAATACATTGTACACAAAATGGTTTTTATGCGATTGCTGCCTTTAATTCCCTTTGCAGACGGTAAAATCAAGAGTTCTACAGAAGACGTTTTTTCTATAGTTCCAAGAGATGACAATGCCAAAATCATTATCAAAAAAAGCTTTGCAAAGTCGAGGAGTTCTTCTCGCCTTCCTTCCGAACCTAACAATTTATTCCATCCGGTATCATACAGATAGGCCACATTTAATCCATTTTTCCTCTGTTCTTCCACATATTGGTACTGAGTTTTCGCTCTATCAAACCCAATTTGTTCCGCCTGTCTGGGTGTCAACTTCTTAATGTAATAGTCCAATACAGTAGCACTAATTAGACCTTGCTGATATCGCTGATATTGCTTTTCAAGTTCTTCATCTAAACTCCTGAAATATTCTTCCTCCCGTTCTATCCAATCAGCTTTCTCCTTTGATAATTCTCCTGCTAGAACCTGCGAATATCTTTGGTAGTAGGCTTCTTCTTGGTCAGAGAAAAAATGATTTTCATAATAAAATAATGCCTGTATAACGAGTAGCGCTAAGAGAAGAAACAACCCCTTCTGCATAAATAACATTTTTTTACATTCCATGCTAAACAAATTTACAGAAACTCTAGTTCCACATGCTTTCATTTGAAATTTTTTCAACCATCTACTCTTTTTTGCTTCTGAAGAAGCTTCTGATATAAACAGTTTTATTGACCAAGTCAAAGAAATTATAATTGACAAAATACTTGTAACCAGTCCCGCCATTACAGCAGAAACCGGTATTCCTAAAAAGTTAAAATTCGTATAATCATTAAAAAAATGTGAAGTATCTAAAATGGCCGCTAAATTAAAATGCTTAACAGGACTGAGCCATGCATAGTCTTCTACGGTTAGCCAAAGCAACAGTTCTACACTAAGGGTTAAAATACTGCACAATATAGCATAAACATGATTACGGCAATAAATACAAAAAAGGAAAAATATACTGTTAATTGCAGTAACAGCAAGCCATTTACACAAAAGGAACAACCAAAAATATGTTCGGATATTGATTGCAAAAGGACTTGCAAAATATCCCTCTAAAGATTGAATTGCCGCATCTCCATTCCCTAGTGAATTTATTACCGCAGCTAGAAAATAATTTGTACCGTAAAACAAAATAGTAAGAATCAGTGCTCCTAAAACAAATGTCACATACTTAGCAAAAATCAGTCTGCCCTTTCCATTTAGAGTAGGCTTAAGCAAATGCAATAGCCCTTCTGCTCTTTCCTGTAGCATAAGCTGAATCAACAGTGCTAAAACAGAAAAGAGAAGAAGACAATCTGTCATACGATAATCCGTCACATAACGTAATCCTGTCGGATAATCAGGTTCCAACTCAATTCCGTGAAGCCGACTATATGCGTTTTTAGTTTTTTCCAAGTTTTTTCTATTGAAGTAACTTGTATTAAAAATAGCAGTATTCTGCATATCTTCTGCTTGCAATTCAATGCTTAAGAGAAATGCTTCATAAGACTCATTTTTATTTTCACTTCTATTTTCTGTCCAACTATCTTCCTGGAAAGTTTCTTTTTTTTCAAAGTCACCTGTAATCTGTTCTAAAACTAATATTCCATTTAAAATAAAAATCAGTGGTAGAAAAATAAAAAGAAATCTCCATTGGAAGAGTTTTTTCCATTCAAATTTTATCAGATTCCCCACTCTCAAAATCCTCCAAAATAATAGAGATACACATCTTCCAGCGATGGTCTTACTTCTCTACAGTTCCATACCGAATCAGGCTTTTTTGTAACCACTCTAGCAATAATCTTTTGATCCATCTGTGAAACACCCGCAATACACCATGTAGCCGGTAAATCCTTATACTGTGTTTCCGTCAGCTCAGTTTCATACACCAGACCATACAATTGGCTTAAAATTTTTTCCTTACAATCTTTCTTAAGAATTTCACCTTCCCCCATAAGAATCAACTCTTTTGCGATAAATTCTACATCTGAAACTACATGGGTAGCGATAAGAACGATTTTATTAACAGCAATGCGAGAAATCAGATTACGTACCCCAATTCTTTGTTTCGGATCCAGTCCTGCAGTCGGCTCATCTAGGATGAGGATATCCGGATTGCTTAAAATTGCCTGTGCAATTAAAAGTCGCTGCTTCATACCTCCAGAAAGAGTTTTTATTCTACTTCCCATATGTTCCGAGAGATCAACTAATTTCAAAATTTCCGGTATCTGTCGTTTGGCTTCTTTTTTTTCCATACCCTTTAAAGCTGCCATATAACTCAAAAACTCTCCCACACGAAATGCCGGATATAATGCTTGCTGTTGTGGCATATAACCAAGCTTTCTTCTATAATCTTGATCTATTTCATTCACATTTTCTCCATTGAAATATATGGTTCCCCTATCGGCTTTTAAATTTCCTGTCAATATACCAATCAATGTTGATTTACCTGCTCCATTGGGTCCTAAAAGACCGTAAATTCCTGGAGTCATGGAAAAAGAAACATTTTTCAACGCCTCTTTCTTCCCATAGCACTTATATAAATCCTTTATCTCAAGTTGCATAAATCCTCCCTAGAAATACTCATCCATTGTTTCAATGCGGATAGATTTTTCAAAATTCCCTTTATAATAATAATCTTTATCAAGCATATACATAGACTTCTTTGTTTCATCTGCCGTGTAATAGATGAAACAATTTTTCATTTCCCCTACAATTCGATATGGTACATTCCGAACCGTCTCATACATCTGTACTTCCTGTTCTGTTTCAAAACAATAATAGTAATAGACGGCCTTTCCGTTTGGCTTTCTTCTTAGAAATAGAATTTTATTATGGTCAACAATACTGCTACAATCTAATCCTCCGGCATCAAAAACATAGCCATCATCTATATGAAGAATTTTTTCTTTTGTATTCTTCTGCAAATCCCACCTATAGACTTGTTCTTTAATAATACCGGGATACTCTTCATCCTCAATAACCCCTTCTTCAAGCTTTTCAATCACCAAATCATTCTTATATACACCTATGATATAAAACGGTGGCTTTATGGCTGTTGTTTTTCCATTTTCATCCTTGACTTTTTTTAAATCTCCCATCTGCAATATATCTGTTTCTTTTTTATCTATATCAAAAATCAGATACTTATACCAACATGTTACTTCATCAAAATACCAATCACAATATGCCTCATAAGGATTCTCTGCCTTCATAATTTGAACATAATCTGCAAATTCTCCCTGCTCATACCGAGTGAAGAATTCATCTTCTGTAAAACGCTGCTCAGCATACCCTGTCACCTTGATTATACTGTAATCCTTTGAAACCGCCTCAATAGTGCATTGCACAGGTTCTTCTGTTCTTTCCATAATTTCAATAATTTCACCTGACAGCAAATCCACGGAAATGCATTGCTGGGTCTGAATGATTTCTTCAGAGTTTTCTTTTGGATTATATAACCAGTTCAAAACTGTAATCACCTTATAGTTTGTATAATATGTATATGATAAGTCTAGATTTGCCTCCCAGTTTCCAGGCAAACTGTCTCCACAATCAATTTTTGCAATTACCTTTCGATTATTTCCATCCAAATCCATCTGAATAAATTCATATAAATTTTTTTCCTGCCGCTTGACAAAACAATACAGTTTGCCTCCATATTCAGCAAGTCCTAAAGCCCCATGATACCCATCATACCAACCACTGCAACTACTATCATTGTGCCTGCAGTTTGCCCTGCTACAAACCACATAATCCTTCTTTGATTCGTAATCAAAAAATAGAAAATGGTTATCTTCGATGTGTAATATTCCTGATTCGCCTGCAGAAAACGTTCCAAAATCATTTGCACCCTGTACAACTATATCTGACGGCGTTTCGGAAATTTTTACGGACAAATTGTCGGGTTCACTGCAGGAATAAAGGAAGAAAGTTATTGTATATAAAAATATAATGATTATCTTTTGCTTTCTCATAAATACCTCCCATCTAGTAATCCTTATAAGCCGCCCTTCTCACATACGTGCTATTCAGCATACGATAATTGAATTGAAATAACAATCTGAATAACCTAGAAGTCCTCATTTCTAAGGACTTCTAGGTCACTTTAGTACAAACCTATAACCTTTCCTACCATATAGCAGTAGTCGCCAAATCTTGATTACTTCACCATCCATACTGGCACTTCAAATTTATGAGGCTCCTAGAAATATTTTTGGCTTATCTTCCACTACTCTTTACATTTCGGTATAAAAACTTACAGATCCTCCTTCGCATGAGAATTTATGTGTACTATTTAAACTTTTCACCAAAAAATCATAAGTATCTGTTGCGATAAGGGAACCACTTGCTCCTGTTTTATTCGCAGACTTAGTGAATTGATTATCTGATGCTGAACCATAAAACCACACCCGGCCAACTCCGGTTAATTTCTTCGTATATGCATCTACAGGAGCTTTTTTCCCTCCAAAGTAATAGGATACTTTGAATTCGGTATGAGTTTCTGCTTTTTTTCCAACTATAGAAGATAATCCTGAAACTGTATATTTGTTTCCATGTGAATCAGTGACAGTTTTAGATGTTGCCTGAGGTAATGACGCACTTACCGCATTTTCAATTGTTTGATCTTCAGCCGCAAATGAAAAACTTGTAGCTAAAAGAGTAAATGCGCATACACATGCAAAAAATTTTTTTAATTTCCTTCTCATGATTTTATCCTTTCGTTTTTCCTCTAGTTCTTGATAATTCGATGTCCAATATATAAATTATAAGATTATCCCATATATTATAAAATATGATTGAAACAATATCATACTAATCATCTATATATGATTTATTATTAACTGGATCACATCACTTTTTTGAATCATATTCATCAAAAAAAACTTTTCATATTTTCTTGTCGGAATGGCTCTCCAAATATTAATATTGAAACTGTCGAACAAGTATATGCCTCTGAAATCGTTTGTTTGCTTTAGTTCACATTTTCAGTCTCTTCCCTCATACGCATCACCCCTTTTTAAATCTAATCCCAATACCGACAGAAGCAAACGAATCAAATGATTTATTTTTCTGACTTTTCTATATCATAGCAGATTCCTAAAACTATGTCAACCATTATTTTGTTTTTCATAATATATTTTTTTAATAACGTTGACACTACAAAACTTCTGTTGTACAATTTCAGTTATAAGGAGACTACTATATGGCCAGAGGTAGAAGCAATTTTAAGATGGGAACGGTGGAGCTTATTGTCCTCTTCCTGTTAGACAAAAGTGATTTATACGGTTATCAGTTAACTACGCTGATTGAGACTCTTTCCGAAGGGAAGGTTATCGTCACCGAAAGTTCTCTGTATCCAACCCTTTATAAACTAAAGAATAATGGGTGCATTTCCGATATTGAAAAACCTATCGGCAAGAGACGTATTCGAGTATACTATCACTTAGAAGATTCCGGGAAAGCTCGTCTTGCCGACCTGTTAGAGGATTACGAGAACAACAGGATAGGCACTGACCGAATTCTCGCTTGTAAAGAACTGCCGGAGGAGTATTATGCAGCAGATTAGGGCTAAAGCACTCAAACAGTATTTCAAAGAAATAAAATTACTGCTTCCTATTTATTCTAAAGAGGAGAAAATATTTATTAACGACCTTAGAAAATCAGTCGACGAGTATATCGAATCCAATCCAAACTGCACCTATGAAGAAATTTTGGAGCGATTCGAGGAACCTGCTGATGTTGTTTTTAACTATATTTCCTGTTTAGACCAGCATGAGCTTTGCAAAAAGATTTCTCTGAGAAAAACGATTAAAAGAGCGATTATTATTGCTGTTACTGTAGTAATCGTTACATGTACCATCAGAGTTATTTTTCTTTATGATTCATACTTAAAAAGTGTAAACTCTATCATTACTCATGAAAGAGTTGTCATCGAATAGAAAGGGGACTTAGATATGAAAAAATTCACCACTTTTTTCACTATTATCAGCATGATTTTAGTGTTCACATTGCAGCCTGCGTTTGCACAGAGCAACGTAATTTCTGTAGATATCGAAGAACTGCCTGACGGCAGCCGCTTCATAACTGTGATAGAAGATGTACCTACACCGGGCATTCAGCCTTTTGACAGAACCACTGAAACAAAATCTAAAACCGTATATTACGAAAATTCAGCAGGCAAATCCGTATGGTACGTCAGAGTTACCGGTACATTTACCTATGGAGATGGTACTGCCAGATGTACTTCTGCAACTCCATCTGCCGCTTCTCTAGACTCAAACTGGAAAGTTTCCGATATTACAGGTGGCAAGTCCGGAAATAAAGCGACAGCCACAGCAACCGGAAAACGCTATAATGGTAATATTGTTGTAGAGACTGTAACAAAAACCGTCACTTTAACCTGTGGTCCGACCGGTATGTTCTACTAATTATTTAGCGAATTACAAAATGTCATACTAAAAAACCTCCCGTTTAAACACCTTTCCTACGGGAGGTTTTCCTTTGAACAGATTTCTCAGCTGAAAGTTTAATAGACAAACTCTCCGTCTGCAATGATTTTTTTGCCATCCAAATACAGCGTAGGCTTCAAGATGATGCCATCCATATGGCAGTCTGCCTTATTTTTTCCGCCAAAAGAGGTATTGGTTCCAAAGGCGATATGTACCGTTCCATAGACTTTTTCATCTTCCAGTGTATTTCCACAGAGCAGCGCTTTTTCATTTGTGCCGATGCCAAGCTCAGCCACAATGCCGTTCTCCGGTTTAGTAAATAAGATTTCCAGTTTTTCAGAACCTGTGCCTGTGATTTTCTGAAGCTGACCGTCCTTCACTGTGACGTGAAGGGGCTCGACAAGCGTTCCAACGCCTACCATTGAACCGTCAATCAGAGTTTCACCATCACACCCGTCTTCCTTCGGTGCAATATACGCTTCTCCTGAAGGCAGGTTTCCGCTACTTCCACGATGTCTATATACGCCAGTACTTGGGACGCCCTCTCTATTCTGCAAATTTAGCCTCATCACCAACCCATCCTTTTCAATTACAGCTTCGTTCGCCTCGGTGAGCATTTGCGTCAATTCCAACGTACGTTTTTCAACTTCTTTAAAATCAGCGGTAATTGCACCCTGTGTAAACATTTCCTCTGTAATACCCGGCATAGTACCTACACGGGCGCCTTTTTTGACGGCCTCTACTTTTGCACTCGTATGGGTTAGAGACTCTTCTGTGGGACAGATGATAACATCTGCACCCAGCATTGCATTTGCTACAGCCTCAGGAGGTTCCTCTCCGGAAACAGAGCGAGCTTCCATGGACATGAGAAGAGATTCGCACCCGAGTTCAAGACCCGCCTGATATAGGGCTTTTCCGATTTCGAATTTTAACGTATCGGTGATAACAAGCAGCGTCTCTTCCTTTTTTAAATCCATGCAACCTGTTAAAATGTCCTTTGATATTTCTATAAGTGATTTCATATTTGCTCCTTAAATCAGTTCTTTCAGCACAGCGGCAGAAAAAGTACGTGGAAGCAATACATTTTTACCGCTGCGGCTACAAAGGATATACTTCATCTCTGCGGAGTATCCCATGCAGTCCATCAGAATGCAGTCGCAGTCAATGTCTTTTAACGTAAGAGCCAGCGCCGCGAAATTCTCTCCGCTGGTTGTATACGGCGAGATAGGAAAAACGCTGGTCTCCATGCCGATACCTCCCCATTGCGCCATAGCCTCAGATTTCTGTTCCTCTTCGGGAACGAGAACTACAAGCCTTTTTCTATCACATATGGCGGGGATAATCGCCCTCAAAAGACGGTTTGGATATATCAGAGGAACATGTGCAGTGAGAAGATCTTTGAAATCTCCCGTACATAGGAACATAATCCCACTCACACCGCAAACTTCCAATTCATCGATACACCGCTGAAGATGCACGATAATTTTTTCTTCCGCCATGGAAACAGACCGCCCATCTCTAAGGGATGAAACAAGAACTGTGTCGCCAGACTGCGGTGCGATTTCCTCCAATTCTTCCTCTGAAAGGTTGTCCAAAGCCCCTTTCTGTAAAATTTCTATATCATCTCCGATTATTGGAAGAATGTCTTTCATGATATCATCTCTAGGGGACTGACCGATCGTGATAAAACCAATTTTCTTCATCTTACTTCATTCCCATTGTCTGCAGCTGCGTCATGGAGCCGTAGAGTTCTACTAAATGATTAAATTCGGCTTCGTCATAAAAACTGCACTGTTTTCTTCCATAGGCCTTGGCGGCTTCTAAGACAAATCTTATAGTCATCTCTACGTCTGCTGCGTGAGTTGCGCCGGTTCCGCATCCCGGAACAGGAACTTCCGTTGTAATTGCAACTCCAACAACAGGAGCGTTTGTGGAAACAGCAGGCTGCAGTACACTGTTCAAATGATACAGGTCATTTCCATAAGGGGTGATATCCTGTGTCGTAACAGGGAAAACCTTTGGCAGACGACCCGTCGTCATTTCCATTAAATCCAACAGATCTTCACTGGTTCGCAGAATATATCCCTCCTTTACCGTTGGAGAAATCGCAAAACCCATTGTATTGATGACTCTGTTTCCCTTTGTGGTATCGACAGTCAAAATTGCTTCCATTTCTTCACAAACCTCTTCATCATTGCACTGCTTCATGCTGATAGGAGAATCCATAAAGTCTACAGGTTCATGGGGTTCGGTAGGCGCATCGCTGCAGATGTGGGTAACCGCAATGACATCTCCTTCCAGTGTATCTCCTTTTTTCTGCATATCGAGAAGTTTTGCCGCTGCAGTCAACACCGTAAGCGCACCATCTCCATCAGATACAAAACCGATTCTCTCAGGTCTAGCACCTAGTCCCCCCAGACGGCCTATTAAGCCGAGGGTAGGGGCGTCGCCCCCTTTTATCCGTCCATTAGTTCCCGGAATCGTAACCTTTACCAAGTCGGTCTTTCCTTTATCTCCGTAAATTGTCTTCACTTCAACATCTGCATCCGATTTAATGGATCTAAAATAATTAGCCATTCTCTCACCATTTGCATGGATATCATCGAGAATATCATATACTTCGATCATTTGCTTGAATACCATTATGTACCTCCTGAAATTAATTTTTTTAGTCGTTAAAATGTCAATACTCGGTATTGTCCTAATTTGCAGCACACGATCTGCGTTCTTCCTGTTTGTGTAATTCCGGTATTACTGCTCATTTTAGCAGGGAAAAAAAATAAAAAGAATTGTATGTACATATAAAAAATTTTATAGATTATTGTATGATAATATAATTCTGTTTACGGATTTATTAAATCCTGGTATAATTATGGCAGAATCAAGACAAAAAGGAAGGTTGCATATATGAAGGATATTACCGTATTAGATGTTCTGCACCTGCCAATCATGGCAAATGCAGCGCTGAAAGCTGGCCAGAACGGGCTATCTAATATCGTATCGTACGTTAATGTGCTGGATAACTATTATGATGAAACAGATTCAGAGTCTACACCAGTAAATTACGGGCAGAATCTATATTTGACGTCAATGGCTTACGGAGTGGACAATGAGGAATACATCAACATGCTGATTCGGCATTTTATTGACATGAAGGTTTCCGCCCTTTGTATCATTGACGAATACTTGGACGAGCTTCCAGAAAGTGCATATGAATTAGCAAACACACACAAGCTTCCCATTATTTTTATCGACTCAAGTACCCCATATGCACTGATTATTTCTTCCATCATGGAGCTTAAACTATCCTATCATGAATCTGAACTTCATGAAAATCTAATCCATGAACTAGTTTCCTCCCCATGTAAAGAAGAGAGAAAACTAGAGATTATTCCTCTGCTCAATAAGAATTTTCATTCCTATATTAGAGCCTTTTACTGCGTCAATACCGACCTCTCCTCCAACAAAATCACAGCAATCAGCAACGAGGTATATTTGCTGAATAAAATTAGAGAAAACAAGTTTGCCTTAGGATGCCACTATAAAAAAGGGATGTTGATTATCTGGTCCTACCGCACGGCGACCAATCTTTCATCCTGCGAGGATGAAATCCAGTTTATTCGCAGAATGCTGCCTAATGCAGTCATAGGAATCAGCGAAATGCTTCCGCTGAAGAAAGTAGATGAAGTGATTGTACAAGCATCTATGGCAAGTTTATCTGGCGCACACGATATCAACGGCACAGTGTATTTCAGAGATATCGGATTATCAAAACTGCTCGTCAAACTCCTTTCAAATCCACTTCTTGAGGACTACTTTAATGAGTTATATTCGCCCATTGCTGAACATGACAAGAAATACCATTCCAACTTGATTGAAACAATGACAGCCTTTATTGAATGTGACCTTGATCATGTAAAAACGGGAAAACTGCTGCATATTCATGTTAATACGGTACGCTACCGCCTAAATAAAATTAGAGAGCTGATTCCGTATGGAAGGAGCTCTCTTGACTTTACGCAAACGCTGTATTTTCTGTACAAAATTATGAAAATGAAAGCGTTGACATAGCGCCTTGCGGCAACCTATTTCTTAAATAATCCAAGCATGGAAGTGGAGAAATCCCGAAGCGCGGATCCCACAAGAGCACCTGCGCCAAGGATTGCAAAAATGCTGTCTCTTTCAGGATTTTTATGGATAACAATCGCTCTGATTGAAATTGCAATCAGAATGACAACACCAGCCTCAGTCCATCCAACCAAAAAACCAGTTGCAAACAGAATTCCTGCCTGATGATTTCCGCCCAAAAGCTGAATCAGTGCACCTGGAATTGCCCAAATCGCAAGCCACTTCATTACTTCAACGGTAGATCCCGCTTCAATAGTCGACTGATAAACAAAGTTAATCGGCGCAAACATACCCTGATTGAAATAACCCTTCGCAAAAATTGCTACCATGACAAAGGCAACGCCAAACCCGAGCAATTCTGCATAGTACTGCTGTTTTCTTCCTACTTTTTCTAGCTCCATATCTGCGCCTTTACCACGCAATATCCATCCTGCCTTTAAATCGTTTCCCATATCAGAGAAAGCCGGACCTGTAGCAGCTGTAAATCCTGCAAGAATTGCCAGCGGCAGTGTAGGGAAGCCAATCATCATACCAATAATCAAAAATAGCAGTGCAGTAGCAAATCCCGGAAACCAGCCTGAATGCATCGCGGAAACACCTACGATAAGCTCAGATACCAACGCTGCGACTGCAGCAAAGATGACCCATGCGATTAGCTTCACTATACCCATTTCATAGTACAGACCTGTCGCAATTGCAAGACCGATTGCAATAACAATATATGCAATAAAGCCTTTGCTCAAAGCGTTTTTCATATCACTGAGACTTGTTCCGAATCTGGATGCGGCAGAAGTTCCATTTTCTTCTTTTTTAAATAAAATTCGTGCACACTGCAATAAAGAAATAATTCCGGCACCAATCATCGCGCCATGACCAAGATAGGAAAGAGAAACGCTGTCGGCAAATGAGAAATCCGATCCGAAAATATCTGTTGCAAAAGTTCCGGTGTGACCTGCAAAGGTGAGAGAAAATTCGTTCGTAGATAAAATACCTTTCAACAAAGCACCTACACCAAAAGCACCCATCGCTACTAAACTTCCAACCCATACTACTCCAACTAAATCCATTGGAATTCCAATCATTGCACCAATCCATCCGGCAGCAGAACCTACAAGCAGCAAAAGCGCTCGTTTTCCTTTGTCAGCCATAGCATAAATAGATTCGGCTACAGCAATTCCCGGAGGCCACGCACCTTCAGCCGGAAACATTGGAGATCCAAAGGACTTGTATAAAATCGTTGCATCCACAATAGTGGCAAGAGTTGCACCAATTAACATAGGAACCATCAACTGCGGCCATCCCATGATAACAGGGATACCCATAGTTAAGAACATACAATTTGCAGAAGCAAACGTCGCACCGGAAATCGTCGTCTGTACCAGATTCTGCCGGTGAATGTTTTTAAAAGGTTTTAGCCATCTGAGAGGAATTTGCGCAATAAGAATAGCAAAAATAGCGCCGACAATAGATGTATCTGGTGTAGTACCTGTATGAATCTGTACCTGAAGTCCTACAATACACCCGAGAATCGCAACAATAATAGCAACAACAAAAACTGCAGGCTCTTTTACTTTTGGCATCTGATCTGCAGTAATCTTATGTCTGTCAATTTCTTTTTGTTCCTCAAGCAGAATATTGTTCTGCTTACTTTCTGTGTTATTCATAACTTTCTCCTTTTGTTTTGATTCACAAATCAAACTGCTAACGAGAACATTATGAATATTGACATTTTAACTAAATTTAATGTATCATGGCTTCGATTTAGTGTCAAGGACTTTTTGAAATTTCAAAAAATATAGGTTGACTTTCGCCTCTGAACCCAGTATACTGGCAGTGTGTAATTCCGGTACTTGCATTATTACATGGAGGTACCACTAATATGTTAGTAAATCTTGAAGATGTTAAGAAAATTGCAATCGGAAGTCTCTTTCTCGGCGGAGGCGGAGGCGGAGATATTCGTGAAGGTCTTTCAACCGCAAGGCGCGCTTTGGAATTGGGAGAAGTGCAGATTATTCCCCTTTCCGAAGTCAGCGAAAAGGAAGGCGTCATTCTTACCATATCCGGCGTTGGCTCTCCCGCATCGGATACCGCTTACTATTCAGAGGACGTTTACGAAAAAATTCTTTATCTAATTCAATCTCAGGAAAAGAAAAAAATTATAGGTTTTATTCCCTGCGAAATGGGTGCTTCATCTTCTTTTGAGCCCTTTATTCCAGCTGCTCGCTTAAATATTCCCGTCATTAATTCTGCCTGTGACGGCAGAGCACATCCCTTTGGGATTATGGGATCTCTGGGTCTTGAGAAAGGTGATAAAAATATCACGGTGCAAGCTGGGGCTGGTGGCAGAGAATCTACCAATACATATGTTGAAGTACTTTTAACCGGCTCCATAGAAACTACCTCTGACCTGATCAGAAACGCCGCAGCAAAGGCAGGCGGCGCTATAGCTGTCGCAAGAAACCCTGTCGCTCCGTCATGGCTTGAAACTTCCGGTGCAACGGGAGCATATGATTTAGCATACAGACTGGGCGAAGTATATTTAACTGGAAAAACAGTGGAAGAAAAGATTGCAGCAGCATGTTCCGTAGTAGAAGGAAATATAATTTGCCAGGGCAGGGTAGAGAATCACACTCTCTGCACTGAAAACGCGTTGGATCATGGTTCTTTTACAGTTTGCAGCGAAAACGACAAATATCAGCTATACTTTTTTAATGAATATATGGCCGTTGATAAAAATGGGGAAAGGCTACATACGTTCCCTGATTTGATTACAACGATAGATACACAAACGGGAGAAATTCTGACTACTGCACAAATTGAAAATGGCTGCAATATTACAGTAGTTGCCGCATCAAAAGAGCATATGCTGCTTGGAAAAGGTCTTTTATACCGAGACGTATATCAGAGAATCGAAAACATTCTAAATATCGAAATGCAAAAATATATTGATGAAATTTATATTGATTGAGAGGAGCGCTGATGAAACTTTTATTTTTAATCCCTGTGACTGCGGAATATGAGAACAAAAAAACTGATATTCTTTCATATCTTCAGCCCTATCTTCATCCAGATACGGTCATCGAATTTGCACAAATTCCGCAAGGATACACTTCTATTGAATCGGATTTACAGGATATTTACAACGGCTGGCAAACTGTAAATCTGGTAAAAACGCTGAGTAAATACTACGATGGCATATATGTGAATTGCTTTGATGATCCGGGCGTATCTGCTTGCAGAGAACTTGCCATTACTCCCGTTATCGGTCCATATCAGGCGGCAATACATTCTGCGCTGATTCTCGCAGATAAAATTGGTATTATTACCACCGACACAGCGGGAATTATTCACGAAGAAAGAAAGGCAAAGCAAATAGGTATGCTGGACCATATCGCCTCTATTATCCCTGTTGATTTAGAAGTAAACGATATTCGTGAACAGGCGGATTTCCTGATAGACAGACTGCTTTCTATCTGCAAAAAAATGTCTGATGATTACGGCATCAAGGCAGTTTGCCTGGGATGTACTGGAATGTTTTATATTGCAAATACCCTCAATGCAAGGCTGAAAGAGGAGCACATAAATATAACCGTTATCGAACCCATGGCAAATGCTATAAAATTCCTGGAAACTATGGTTATGCTGGGATATGACAATTCCGTTTCTATCAGTCCACAGATTGCTTCAGCTAAAATTTTAAGGCTGTAAATACAAAACCTTAAAGAGCCGCAAATTTATGCGGCTCTT
Organism: Anaerotruncus sp. 80; assembly: GCF_009936115.1. NCBI lineage: Bacteria > Bacillati > Bacillota > Clostridia > Eubacteriales > Oscillospiraceae > Anaerotruncus > Anaerotruncus sp. 80. Next base: position 120,622 of record NZ_QWES01000004.1, on the reverse strand, counting down.
TTCTAGTGTTTCAGTTCCTCCTGAAACCGGCTGATAATATTTTTCTCAGCCCGCGACACGGTCATCTGGGAAACGCCGAGAGCCTTTGCAATTTCTGCTTGAGAGCGGTTATGGATAAACCGCTGCTTGCATATGTAAAGCTGCTGCTCACTGAAAGTAGCCATGACCTTTTTGATAATCTCAGAGATTTCAATCCGTTCATAGCCTTTTTCCACAAAACCGGCATACTTTTCGAGAAGTGGACTTTCCCCATCTTCTCCCATGTCATCAAAGGTTTTATCAAGAGAATAGGTTCCGTAAGCCTGGGAACTTTCCTGTGCCTCAATAATCTGCTCCTTTGAAAAGCCTGTAGCCTTGCTGATTTCTTCCACCGTCGGTTTACGATGATACTCCGTGTAAAGTGTTTCCTTAGTTTCCTGCACCTTCGCGGCAATCTCTTTCAGGCGGCGGGGAACCTTTAAACTCCATTGCTTGTCCCGGAAATATTTTTTGATTTCTCCCAAAATAGTTGGTGTTGCAAAAGAGCTGAACTCATATCCTTTTTCCGGATCAAAGCGCTCCACAGCAGAAACAAGAGCAAGAGCACCAACCTGATAAAGATCGTCATATTCTACGCCTTTTCCTAGATATTTCCGAATCAGAATGTCTACCATGTAAAGATGTTTTTCTACAATTTCGTTACGAAGTTCTCTGGTGGGATTGTCTTTGTATTTGATAAACAATTCTTGTTCCATCATAAATATTTCACCATTTTTATTGACTTTTGTCCGTTCTCTAAAACATTAATTTCTACTTCATTCATCAGTGTTTGAATAACATAAACACCGATATTTCCTTCAGTTGGGCAGTTTTTGCAAGGTTTATGCAGCTTTTCAAGGGTATGATTTTCACATCTGTCTTCTATGATGATTTCAATCCTCCCTTCCTCTACGCTGCATTGCAGTTCGTACTTGTCGGAAAATCCGTCAAAACCATGGCAGGATACCAGTTTGCAAGCCTCCGATACAGCTGTTTTTATATCTTCAGCTCCATCAAGATCAAAGCCTGCGGTTACTGCTACCGAGCTGATTGCAAGACGCAGCATTGTCAGATATTCCGGTTTTCCCGGTATTGTAAATTTTAACTGATCCATTTAAATAACTCCTCTATCAGCATAATTTTTATAAATCCAATAACTGGCTGTGAATGTACATATATTCGCAAAAAATCCTAAAAATATGCATAACGCTCTGCATATTTTTTTAAAAACTTTCAAAAATATGTACAGTCAAAGCTGTTGAAAGGCAATTTCATTGTTCATTCGGCAGCTTTTTTAGTTCTTAGCTGCGCAAATGTGCATATTAAAGGCATTTTTTCTTAAAATATGCACACAGGAGTGCATATTATCGACAAAATCCTCCAAAATATGTACAGAAAAATATAAGTGAAAAGAAACGATGTGCAGCGCCAAAAAGAAGAAAGCTGTCGCTCCATCTAAACGAATCTTTAAACTGTGCGACAGCCTTTTATTTTTAATTACAGAGTAAGCTGTTCGTCACCGTCTTCTTTCGGTGCTTCTTCCTTTGCAGGTTTTTCTTTTACTTCCTCTTCCTCATCTTCTTTGATTACTTTTGCCATAGCGACAATTTTTACTTCGTCTTCGACCTTCATAATCTTTACACCCTGGGTTGCTCTGCCCAGTTTGGATACTTCTCCAGCTCTGATTCTGATGATGATTCCATCTGAATTAATCATCAGAGCTTCGTCATCTTCATCGACAACCATTGCACCGATAAGAGCACCGGTCTTTTTGAACTTGGATTTATCATAAGTCAAAAGACCTTTACCGCCGCGCACCTGAATCTTATAGTCTTCTACAGGAGTTCTTTTACCGTAACCATTTTCTGTTACTACCAGCAGCTCCTGACCCGGTTCAACAAGTTCCATTGCTACAACTTCATCATCTTTTTCAAGCTTAATTGCACGAACACCACCGGCAATTCTACCCATGCTTCTTACATCTTCTTCAGAGAAGCAGATACATTTACCATTTTTGGTTACTATGATTACATTGTTGCTTCCAGTAGTTTCTTTGATACCGATTAACTGGTCGTCATCCTTTAAGTTGATAGCAATAAGACCAGTCTTTCTCTGCGTATCAAACTGAGAAAGCGGTGTCTTCTTAATCGTACCGTTCTTAGTTACAGCAATGAGGAATTTATCATCTGCAAATTCCTGTACCGGAATAATTGCTGTAATTCTTTCTCTCTGCATCAGATTCAGGAAGTTGACAGCCGGCGTACCCTTAGCTGTTCTTGTCGCTTCTGGAATTTCAAATGCTTTAATCTTATGCGCTTTTCCTGTATTGGTAAAGAACATGAGATAGTCGTGAGTAGAGGTCATAATCAGGTCTTTTACAAAGTCGTTTTCTCTGGTCGTAATGCCTGTAATGCCCTTACCGCCACGTCTCTGTGCTTTATAGGTGTCAGCCGGAACTCTCTTGATATATCCAAGATGCGTCAAAGTAATCGCTACTTTTTCTTCTGCAACTAAGTCTTCATCGTCAAATTCATCTACATCTGCAACCATCTTGGTTCTTCTGTCATCACCGTATTTTTCTTTGATTTCCAGAAGTTCATCTTTTACAACACCCATGAGCAGTTTTTCATCAGCAAGCAGCGAATTAAAGTAAGCGATTCTTTCCATCAGCTCAGCATACTCTTTGTCGATTTTTTCTCTTTCCAGTCCTTGCAGTCTGGCAAGTCTCATATCCAAAATTGCCTGCGCCTGAATTTCTGAAAGTCCGAAACGTTCCATCAACTTTTCTCTTGCGTCATTATATGCGCTTCTGATGATTTTAATAATTTCATCAATATTATCAAGAGCGATACGCAGACCTTCTAAGATGTGGGCTCTGGCTTCGGCTTTTTTCAGGTCAAATTGAGTTCTTCTGGTTACAACTTCCTTCTGGAATTTCAAGTACTCTGAAAGAATGTCATAGAGATTAAGAACCTTTGGACGACCGTCTACCAAAGCAATCATAATCATGCTGTAGCTTTCCTGCAGCTGTGTATGCTTATATAATCTGTTCAGCGTAATCTGAGGATTTGCATCTCTCTTCAGTTCGATGACGATACGCATACCGTTACGATTGGATTCATCTCGGATTGCAGAAATGCCTTCGATTCTCTTATCCTTTACAAGTTCTGCCATCTTTTCGATGAGTCTAGCTTTGTTTACCTGATAAGGAATTTCCGTTACAATAATTTGTGAACGCCCTCTATCAGTTTCTTCAATTTCGCAACAGGAACGAACCTTTACCTTACCGATACCGGTTTTGTAGGCTTCTCTTACGCCGTTCTTTCCAAGGATAGTCGCACCCGTTGGAAAATCTGGTCCTTTGACATATTTCATCAAATCTTCTACAGTTGCTTCTTCGTTATCAATCAACTCTACTGTAGCATCGATGACTTCACTGAGATTATGCGGCGGAATGGAAGTTGCCATACCTACGGCGATACCGTTGGAACCATTTACTAAAAGGTTAGGAAATCTACTTGGCAGCACTACTGGTTCTTTTTCTTCACCGTCAAAATTATCTACAAAGTTTACCGTTTCTTTTTCAATATCCCTGATCATCTGCAGAGAAAACGGCGTCATTCTTGCTTCTGTATAACGCATTGCAGCGGCGCCGTCACCATCGACGGAACCGAAGTTTCCGTGACCATCTACCAACATATATCTGGTAGAAAAATCTTGTGCCAGTCTTACCATAGCATCGTAAATAGATCTATCGCCGTGTGGGTGATATTTACCCATTACTTCACCGACAATACGGGCGGATTTTTTATGCGGTTTATCCGGTGTAACGCCCAGCTGGCTCATACCGTAAAGAATTCTTCTGTGAACCGGCTTCAGTCCGTCTCTGACATCAGGAAGGGCACGTCCTACAATAACACTCATGGAGTAGTCGATGTAGGATTTTTTCATTTCTTTAGATATCTCATGCTGTTCTAATTTTGTATCTTCTAATAATGTATTCATACTTTTGCCCTCCTTTCTTAAATGTCAAGTTCTGCTAAGTGTGCATTATCTTCGATAAATTTCTTTCTAGGCGGAACCTTATCTCCCATCAACACTGTAAATACTTCGTCTGCAGCTGCAGCATCGTCGATGGTAATCTGAATTAAGGTTCTGTTATTGTAGTCCATCGTGGTTTCCCAAAGCTGATGGAAGTCCATTTCACCAAGACCCTTGTATCTCTGAATGTCTATTTTACCTGCTTTTCCGTCTTCCTTCAGCTTCGCCATCAGTCTGTCCTGCTCAGGTTCACTGTACGTATAGTAAACCTCTTTGCCTCTTTTTGTCAGGAAAAGCGGCGGTTTTGCAGCATAAACATAACCACCTTCGATCAATGGCGTCATATATCTGAAGAAGAAAGTAAGCAGTAATGTTCTGATATGGGCGCCGTCGACGTCGGCATCGGTCATGATGATAATTTTGTGATATCTCAGCTTGTTTTCATCAAATTCGTTGCCGATACCACAGCCAAACGCAGTAATCATATTCTTGATTTCATCAGAATTTAAAATCTTATCCAGTCTTGCTTTTTCTACATTTAAGATTTTACCACGAAGCGGAAGAACAGCCTGTCTCAATCTGTCACGACCTTGCTTTGCGCTGCCACCTGCGGAGTCACCCTCGACTAAGAAAATCTCAGACTTTGCCGGATCCTTTTCAGAACAATCGGCTAGTTTTCCTGGCAAAGCAATACTGTCAAGAGCACTTTTTCGTCTTGTCAATTCTCTTGCTTTTCTTGCAGCTTCTCTGGCTCTTGATGCACGGAGACATTTTTCTAATATAACTTTCGCCTGAGTTGGATTTTCTTCAAGGAAAGCTGTTAAATTTTCACTGGTAGAAGTTTCTACGAAACCTCTCATCTCAGTATTTCCCAGCTTTGTCTTAGTCTGTCCTTCAAACTGAGGTTCTGTCAGTTTTACAGATACGATGGCTGTAATACCTTCTCTTACGTCTTCGCCGGCAAGGGAATCGTCATTGTCTTTCAAAATCTTATTTTTTCTTGCATAGTCGTTGAATACTCTTGTAAGCGCTGTACGGAAGCCTGCCATATGGGTACCGCCTTCTGTAGTACTAATATTATTGGCATAAGAAAGAACCATTTCGTTATACCGATCAGTATACTGCATGGCAACTTCAAGTTCCATATCCTTTTTGCTTACTTCAAAATAGATGATTTCCTCATGGAGGGCATCTTTATTATTATTCAGATGCTTTACAAATTCCTTCAGACCGCCTTCATAATGGAAAACTTCTTTCTTTTTCTTTCCTTCTCTTTCATCAGAAAGAACAATCTTAATTCCCTTGTTAAGGAACGCCATTTCTCTAAGTCTGTGCTGCAGAGTATCATAATCGTACTCTGTAGTTTCCTGAAAAATTTCAGGATCCGGCCAGAAAATTGTCTTAGAACCTGTCTTCTTGGATTCCCCTACGATTGCGAGAGGTGCAACAGTTTTACCTCTTTCATATTCCTGTCTGTAAATGTTTCCGTTTCTCTTAACTTCTACTTCCATTCTAGTAGAAAGGGCATTAACAACGGAAGCACCTACACCGTGCAGACCGCCGGAAACCTTATATCCTCCTCCGCCGAATTTACCGCCGGCATGAAGGACTGTATGAATAACTTCAACAGCTGGAATGCCAAGTTTCGGGTGATTATCAACCGGCATACCTCGACCGTCATCTTCTACCATAATAGAATTATCTTTCTGAATGGTTACATTGATAGATTTACAGTAACCAGCAAGTGCTTCATCCACACTGTTGTCAACAATTTCGTATACCAGATGATGGAGCCCTCTAGGTCCGGTACTGCCTATGTACATACCAGGTCTTTTACGAACTGCTTCAAGACCCTCCAGTACCTGAATTTGGGCGGCGTCATACTGATTTTGATTTTTCTCTTCTTTGCTCATCTTACACCCACCTTATATCAATTTTTATTTTCTCTGTTAATTTTAAGCGCTTTTTCCATTATACACTAAAACAAGCGATTTTACAAGAAAATAAGTGTATTTTATCATTTTTACCTTAACTCTATTAAAAAAGCCGCAGAAACGTTAATTTAGTACGAAAAAACCTATTAAAAACTGTCGATATATATCGTAATTCTTAATAGGTTTAATTTTCTCTCATTTCCCCTTTCTCGATGTAAATCACTTTTGCTTCGGGAAAGGATTTTAAAATTTCACCGGAAATATCAGTCGTAGTAATAAAAAGCTGATTATTTTTCAAGGTTTTTATCAGATATTCCTGTCTTTCAATATCCAGTTCACTCATCACATCGTCAAGGAGCAGAATCGCATCTTCTTCGGTTTCTTCTTTAATCAGATTCAGCTCAGCCAGCTTCAGTGAAAGAGCACAGGTACGCTGCTGACCCTGAGAACCAAAACTTCTCATATCAATCCCATTGACATAAAATGAAATATCATCTTTATGAGGTCCTTTTGTAGTAGTGCGCTGGCGAAAATCATTTTTAAAGGCTTTTTTGATTTCATCATAAAAAAAACCTTCCAGATCTTCCAACGATTCCATATATGCCACGTTAGGATTATACTCCAGAAAAAGGCTCTCTTTTCCATTGGTAATGCTGCTGTGGATTTTTCCGCTGAAATTGCTGATTTTTTTGATAAACTTTTCTCTGATATGAATGATTCTTGCACCATAATGGGCAAGCTGAGTATCCCACAAATCCAAAATGCTGTTATCTATATTTTCTTCTTTCAGATAAGTGTTTCGCTGAACCAATGTTTTCTTATAGTTAGTCAAGCTGTCATAATAGAGAGGTTGTATCTGACAAAGTTCTCTATCTATGAACTTTCTTCTCTTTTCCGGCTCATCTTTGACGATTTTCAAATCCTCCGGCGAAAAAATTACAATTAGGATGTTTTCAAGAAGTTCGGACGTTCGTTTGATATTGATGCCGTCTTTTTTTATGGATTTCTTGGCGTCTTTTTTAATGGTAATTTCTACAGAAGTGTCAAAGACTTCTTTTTCAGCTTCTACCTTAACTTTTGCTATGGATTGATCAAATTTTACAAGATCGCTGTCCTTGTTGGTTCTAAAAGATCTGCCAATAGAAGTAATGTATATACTTTCCAGCAAATTAGTCTTTCCCTGGGCGTTATTACCCAGGAAAAGATTTACATTTTTATTAAAATCCACTTTTAAATGGTTGTAATTTCTAAAATTAGTTAGCTCTATATTTTTAATGTACATAATTAATTGTTGGTGATTCTAACAGGAAGAATCAAGTATTCAAATGCTTCCCCTTCAATTGGTTCTACAAGGCAAGGGGTAATTGGTGTGTTGAAGTACATATATACTTCTTCATCATCGATAGATTTCATCACGTCAAGGACATATTTTGCATTGAATCCGATATCCAAATCTTCTCCTTCTTTAGAAATGATAACTTCTTCTTTTACATTTCCCTCTTCAGACTTGGAAGTGATGGTAACGATGGTATCTTTGATGGACATTTTAATGAGATTGTTCTTTCCTTCTTTAGAAAGCAAGGAAGCTCTTTCTATACTTTCCATCAAATCTCCTTTGTTGACCTTCACTTTTATTTTATTGTCTTTTGGAAGCACATCCTTGTATTTGATAAATTCACCGTCAAGAAGTCTGAGGACAACCTTTACGCTGCCAATCATAAAGATAGCTTTTTTATCACTCATGAAAAGTTTTACATTTTCATCTTCTTCTGATGCATCACTTAAAATCTTACTGATTTCGTTCATAATTTTTGCAGAAATAATGACGTTCTTTTCTTCTTTATTAATCATAGCTTCTCTGGTGATTGCCATTCTGTAGCCATCGATTGCAACCATGTTTATACCATCTGCTAAAAGCTCAATAAGAATACCTGTAATAACACCTTTTGATTCATCAATGCTGGCAGCAAAAGATGTTTTTCTAATCATCTCTTTTAAAATTGTTTTATTGAATACGATATTGCCTTGATTTTCTTCTATATCTTTTATATTTGGAAATTCATCAGGAGAAAGACCTATGATACTGAACTGAGAATTCATGCATTTGATGATTACATTTCCTTCTTCCTGTTCCACACTGACATCGGCATTAGGAAGCTTTCTGATAATATCGCCAAAAAGTTTTGATTGTACTACAATGGAACCGCTTTCGGCGTTTTCAACTTCAATTGTTTCTTCTATCGTAATATCTAAATCTGAAGCTGACATTTTTAATGTGCCGTTATTAGATACTTCTAAAAGGATACCTTTTAAAATTGGAATAGTGGTTCTCGATGTTACCGCTTTGGACACGATATTTAATGCTTTGGTGAGAACTGATTGGTTGCATGTGAATTTCATACTTAAAACCTCCGAAATGCCATCTTTTTCTTATATTAATTTAGTAGTAATAGTAGTAGGGGCTGTGGATTCTGTGGATAACTTTTCTGCCCCTTGCAATATCTTAAAAATTTAAAGTTAAAAATTTGTGGATAAGCTGTAAAAGTTATTCAGAAATATCCTTTTTTAGGTTTTCTATAATTTCTTTGACTGATTCATTGCTTTTTATTTCATCCTGAATTTTGTCACAAGCATGCATAACTGTAGTGTAGTGTCTGCCGCCAAATAGATTTCCGATTTTAGGAAGGGAATAATCGGTTAATTCTCTGCAGAGATACATGGCAATCTGTCTTGGAAATGCAATATTGCTGGTTCTCTTAGAACTCTCCATATCGGAAACCTTGATTTTAAAGTATCTGCTGACAATGGTTTTGATTTTCTCAGGGGTCGGACTGGTTCCGTTGTTTTGAATGATGTCCTTGAGAATTCTTTTTGCAAAGGTTTTATCGATTTTTTCTTCCATAAGGGTGGAAAAACTAACGATTCTATTAAAGGCACCTTCCAGTTCTCTGATGTTATCTTTGATTTTTTCAGCGATGAGACAAATGACTTCGTATAATTCGTCGTCCATTTCAATGTTGGCATTTTCTGCTTTTTTCATTAAAATTGCAACTCTTGTTTCATAGTCAGCCGGCTGTAAATCAGCAATCAGGTTCCACATAAATCTGGATCTCAGTCGTTCTTCCAGTTTGTCCAGTTTATTCGGCGCCCGGTCACTGGAAATGACAATCTGCTTATTTAGATCATACAGAGAATTAAAGGTATGGAAGAATTCTTCCTGCATGGTATCTTTTCCCTCCAGGAACTGGATATCATCGATGAGAAGAACATCGACTTTTCTGTATTTGTTTTTAAATTCTCTGGTTTTGTTTTCTCCCAGCGCCTTGATAAACTCATTGGTAAACATCTCGGAAGATACGTAGAGAACGTTGAGATTCTCGTTGTTTTCCAGAAGATAAATACCAATAGCATTCATCAGATGAGTTTTTCCAAGTCCGGAACCGCCATAGATGAACAGCGGGTTATATGCTTCCGATGGAGATTCGGCAACGGCAAGGGCTGCTGCATGGGCATACTTATTGCTGCCGCCTACAACAAAATTATCAAAGGTGTATCTTGGATTAAAAATTTTCTGCTTGCGCAGCTTTGGATCCATTAAAACTGGCTGCTGCGGAGCCTCCTCCTTACTGGATTCGTAGTCGCTGCTATTTTTGATTACAACGCGGTATTCTTCTCCGGTTACAGTTTTGAAACTGGACTCAATCAGCTGTAAATAACGGTCTTTTAAAACTTTGATAATAAAATCTTCATCGGTTTCTAAATAGACGATTTTTACATTTTTGTCAATGTTGTTGATTTTAAGTGGTTTAAACCAGGTATTATAGCTGATTGATGTTGTATTTTCTTCAATGATATTTAAAACTTGATTCCATATACTTTTCATTTTCTGCCCTCAATTTCATGGTGTAGTTTTATTGTACCTAATAAGTTATCCATATACAAGTACAAATTTAAAAGGTTGAAAAATAAAATTTCCATATAGTTATCCATATCTTGTGGATAATTTTACGCACATACCTGTTTTTATATAGCAGCATGGCTATTTAAGAACAAAAAAAGACAAAATCATTGACAAGCCAAGCCTTTGTAAGTATAATAGTAGGGCATATGTGCGCATATTGGAATTTAGATTGCGTATGAGTTTACAATTTATAAGGAGGTAAAACCAATGAAACAGACTTATCAGCCTAAAAAAAGACAGAGAATGAAAGAGCACGGCTTCAGAAAAAGAATGAGCACCAAGAATGGCAGAAACGTTCTTAAGAGAAGAAGAGCAAAAGGCAGAAAAAAATTAACTGCTTAATTTTGAAATGCTTAAAAAAAATGTTTTAAGAAGAAAAAGTGACTTTACGTCTATTTATAATAGAGGTAAATCTGTAGGGGACAGATATGTGGTCGTTTTTTACAGAAAAAATAACCTTCCCTACACCAGAAAAGCTTTTTTAGCTAGCAAGAAAGTTGGCAATAGTGTCAAAAGAAATAGAGCCAGACGTTTAATGAAAGAAAGTTTTAGACTGACAGATTTTAAAATTCCGGAAGGCTATGATTTGATTTTTATTGCTAGAAATACTATTGTCAACGCTAAGTGCCAAGATGTGAAGAAGTCTTTAGAATCAGCACTGAAAAGAACCGGGGTAACGAAAAAAGCATGAAATATATCAGCAGATTTTTTAAAGGAATCATGATTTTCCTGATTCGGGTATATCAGAAATGTATTTCGCCCTTGTTTCCGCCTACCTGTAGGTTTTATCCTACTTGCTCCACCTATTTTATACAGGCTCTGCAAAAATACGGGGCAATCAAAGGTAGTTACTTAGGAATAAAACGAATTTTAAAGTGTCATCCGGGAAATCCCGGCGGCTATGACCCTTTAAAATAACGGAGGAAATTTAATGTTTATCTTTAACATATTAGCTACTCCTTTGGGATGGCTTCTGACGCAGCTGTATAATATCATTGGAAATTACGGCATTTGTTTGATTATTGTTACCTTAATCGTGAAAATTGCCCTTTATCCAGTGTATAAGAAACAGATTTTTTCGACTGCGGGTATGGCTGAAATGCAGCCAAAGATTCAGGAGCTTCAGAGGAGATATGCAAACCAAAAAGAAGTTCTGAATGAAAAGATGGCAGAGCTTTACAAAGAGGAAGGTTTTAATCCTATGAGCGGTTGTCTGCCTATGATTGTGCAGATGATTATCATTATGGGACTCTTTGCACTGCTCAGAAACCCTATGATTTTCATTTCGGATGAAAGTATGTATTTTGCAATACATGAACCATTTTTGTGGATTAAAGATCTAAGCCAGCCTGATTTGTGGATTTTGCCAATAGCGGCTGGTATTGCTACTTTCTTCTCTTTCTGGATGAATCAGCAGACCAATCCTAATCAGATGGCTGGAGGTAACTTCATGACTAATATGATGAAATACTTCTTCCCGATTATGATTGTATGGTTAGCAAGATCTTATCCTTCTGGGCTTGCAATTTACTGGTTTATGAGTCAGTTTATTCAGATTTTCTTTAATTTGCGTTTTAACATGCTTAGAAAGGCTCTGAAAGAAAATAAAAAAAATAACAAAAAGAAAAAGAAGTAGTAAGAGCTATGGAGGAAAAAATTAATATGGAGTTTTCGGAAAAATGGGGAACCGATGTGGAAACAGCTGTAAAGCTGGCATTGGATGAACTCAAATTGACCATAGACGAAGTTGATGTAAAGGTTTTAGAAGAACCTTCCAGAGGTTTTTTTGGAATTGGTTCCAAACTGGCATTAGTCAGAGTTGAGAAGAAGAAACCGGTAGAAGAACCAAAAAAAAAGCCTGCTGTAAAAGAAGTAGTTTCTGAAGTAAAGAAACCGGCTTCTGAAGAAATCAGAAAACCAAAGGCTGAGGCGAGAAAAGCGCCAAAAACTGAGAAGACTGAAAAAAAGGCAAGAACTGAAAGAAAATCTTCTGTAGAAAAAGAAGCAGGAGAACTTTTTCCTGTAGAAAATCATATCGCCCTAGAATTTCTTTATGAAGTAACAGAGCAGATGGGTTTAGAAATTGAAATATCTGCAAGAGCAAATGAAGAAAATGTATTTATTGATATTCAGGGTAAAGACTCTGGTACCATCATCGGTAAAAGAGGACAAACCCTTGATGCAATTCAGTATTTAACAAGTCTGGTTGTAAATAAAGATACAGAAAACTACATTAGAGTCGTTGTCGATGCAGAGAATTACAGAGCTAAAAGAGAAAAGACTCTCGAAAAATTAGCAAATAGACTTGCCGACAAAGTAGTAAAAACTAAGAAAAGTGTAAGACTTGAACCGATGAATCCTTATGAACGTAAGGTTATTCATGCAACTCTTCAGCATAATTCCCGCGTTACAACAAGAAGCGAGGGACAAGATCCGTACAGAAGGGTTATCATTGAGCTCAAATAATTTATAGCCCGCAGCAGATGCGGGCTTCTTTTTTCAAGGAGAAATAAATGGAAGATACAATTGCTGCAATTGCAACCGCACCAGGAGAGGGCGGTATTGGAATTATCAGAATCAGTGGAGAACATGCTTATAATATATTAAGACGTGTATTTCGTCCTGCACATCCTGAATCCTTAGAAAATAGAAAAATGTCCTATGGACATATACTAAATCCACAGACAAATAGTATCATAGATGAAGTACTTTGTGTCTATATGAAAGGTCCAAAGACCTACACTACAGAGGATGTAGTAGAAATCAACTGCCATGGCGGCATGGTGCCGCTGCGCAAGACTTTGGAACTGGTACTGCAAAGTGGTGCAAGAATGGCAGAGCCGGGAGAGTTTACCAAGCGTGCATTTTTAAATGGTCGTCTGGATTTGTCTCAGGCAGAGGCTGTTATCGATGTGATTCGCGCAAAGACCGATAAGACCTTTGATGTTGCAATGAATCAGCTGGAAGGCGTATTTTCTGGTACCATTAAAGAGATTAGAAAAAAACTGGTAGATATTTTAGTAAATGTCACAGTCAATATAGATTATCCTGATGAGGATATCGAAGAAATTACTTATGAAAAGTTAGAAAAGGATTTAATAGAAGTAAAATTTGAAGTGAATCGTTTGCTGGCAAGCGCAGAAACAGGAAGAATGATAAAGGATGGACTTGCAGTAGCAATTATAGGAAAACCTAACGTTGGAAAATCTTCACTGATGAATAGTCTTCTTCGTGAGTCCAGAGCTATTGTAACTGAAATTCCTGGAACTACCAGAGATACCATTGAAGAGTATCTCAGTGTAAAGGGAATCCCTGTAAGACTGACCGATACCGCCGGCATCAGAGAAACCAGTGATATTATAGAGCAAATTGGTATTGAAAAATCAAAGGAGTCTTTCAATCAAGCCGATTTAGTTATTTTCATTTTAGACTGCAGTAAAGATTTTTCTGCGGAAGACAGAGAAATTATGGAGCAAATTGATGAAAAGAAAACAATTGTAGTTTTAAATAAAATTGATCTCCCTGCGAAAATTGATGAAAGTGCAGTTAGAGACATTTTACCAAATGCTTATGTGATGAAAACTTCTATGGAAACGCAAGAGGGAATCGGTGACATCGAAGAAAAAATTGTTTCTATGGTGTATGATGGAAAGGTGAGTCAAAATAATAGTCTCATCGTAACTAATGTAAGACATAAAGATATTTTGGTTAAAGCTGAAAAATCTTTGGGTGATGCTATTAATATGACACAGATGGGAGAGGCTTTAGAGTTTATTGAAATTGACATTAACAGCGCCTACGCATCTCTTGGTGAGATTATAGGCGAGACAGTTCAGGATGATATTATCAATGAAGTTTTTTCAAGATTTTGTTTAGGAAAGTAAGTTAGGAGAAATATGGAACAAGTATTTATGGGTGAATACGATATTATTGTTGTTGGTGCAGGTCACGCAGGATGTGAAGCTGCACTGGCTTCTGCACGTATGGGTAATCGCACAATGCTGTTTACCATTAATCTGGAAGCAATCGCCATGATGCCTTGCAATCCATCTATTGGAGGAACTGGTAAAGGTCACTTGGTTCGAGAAATTGATGCTCTTGGCGGCGAAATGGGAAAAAATATTGATAAAACCTTTATACAAAGCAGAATGTTAAATACAGCAAAAGGACCGGCGGTGCACTCGCTGCGTGCGCAGGCTGATAAACATAGATATCATACCGAAATGAAGAAAACCATAGAACAGCAGGAAAATCTGCATGTAAAGCAGGCTGAAATTGTGGATTTGATCATAGAAGAGGGAAAAGTATGCGGTGTAGTTACAATGACGCATACATATTATAAGGCGAAGGCAGTGGTACTGGCTACTGGCACGTTCTTGCGCGGTAAAATTTTTATTGGCGACAGCGCTTATGCAAGCGGTCCAAATGGACTCGCACCTTCTATAGAGCTGGCAGACAATCTGAAAAAACATGGCATGAAGCTGCGCAGATTCAAGACCGGAACACCGGCAAGAGCGCTTGCTTCTACCTTTGATTATACAAAGATGACAGAACAGAAAGGCGATGAAAGAATTGTACCTTTTTCTTTTATGAACGATGAACTGGAAAAAGAACAGGTTTCTTGCTGGCTCACTTACACCAATGAAGAAACCCATACTGTAATTCGAAATAACTTTCATCGATCTGCTTTATTTGGAGGACAAATAGAAGGTGTAGGACCTAGATATTGTCCATCTATCGAAGATAAAATTAACAGGTTTGCAGATAAAGAGAGACATCAGACATTTATTGAGCCAGAGGGACTGGATACTGAAGAAATGTATATCCAAGGTATGTCTTCCAGTTTACCTGAAGATGTACAAGAGAAATTTTATCATACTATACCAGGACTTGAAAATATTATTATAACAAGACCTGCTTATGCAATTGAATATGATTGCATTGATCCACTTGATTTAAAGCCTAATTTAGAAAATAGAATGATTAAGAATTTATTTTGCGCTGGCCAGTTTAATGGAAGTTCCGGTTATGAGGAAGCAGCTGCACAGGGATTGTTGGCGGGAATCAACGCTTCCTTGGAAATAAATGGAAAAGAACCGCTTGTTCTGGACAGAAGTGAGGCTTATATTGGCGTTCTCATCGACGATCTCGTGACTAAAGGTACAAATGAACCTTACAGAATTATGACCAGCAGAGCGGAATATAGGCTGGTTTTGAGGCAAGACAATGCAGATTTGCGTTTAACGGAAAAATCTTACAGGTTAGGATTGGCAGATAAAGAAAGATATGACAAATTTCTCGAAAAGAAGAGAATCGTGGAAGAAGAACGTCAGAGAATGGAAACGACTTATATTTATCCGAAAGATGCGAATGCCTTTTTAGAAAGTGTAGGCAGCGCACCGCTGCAGAATAAGGCAACTTTGGCAGAACTTCTGAAACGGCCAGAAGTAACCTATGAAAATATGGCAGTGATAGATTTTTCTCGAAGAGTGCTGACTTCTCATGCAAAGACTCAGCTGGAAGTGCAGATCAAATATGAAGGATATATTGCCAAGCAAATGGCGCAGATTGAAAAGTTTAAAAAACTTGAGAATAAGGCCCTTGATGAGAAACTAGACTATACTGACATTGAAGGACTTCGTCTGGAAGCAGTGCAGAAGCTGAACCAGCTGAAACCTAGATCAGTAGGGCAGGCATCTCGCATTTCCGGTGTATCCCCGGCAGATATTAATGTAATTTTAGTTTATTTAGAAAAGATTAGAAGAAAGAAAGCATAATATGAAAGCATTAACTGAAGCATTTGAACAATTGCAGATTCCATGGGAACAGGATATGGAAGAGAAATTTGTCGGCTATATGGAAGGCATTTTGGAATGGAACGAAAAGATTAATCTGACTGCGATTAAAGACAGAGATGAATTTATAGTAAAGCATTTGGTCGATTCCATACTTTGTGTTGGTTTTCCAGAATATCAAAACAGTGAGAGCGTTATAGATGTAGGGACAGGAGCAGGGTTTCCGGGCGTACCTCTTTCTATTGTTAGTCCCGATAAGGAGTTCCTTTTGGCAGATTCTCTGAACAAAAGATTGAAAGTAATCGACGATTTGACTGGCAAGCTGGGAATATATAATGTTGAAACGATTCATGGAAGAGCAGAAGAGCTAGCAAGAAATAAGAATTACAGGGCGCGATTTGATCTTTGTGTTTCCAGAGCTGTTGCTAATATGGCAGTACTTGCAGAATATTGTCTTCCTTTTATCAGAAAGGGTGGATATCTCCTTGCATATAAAGGACCTGATGCAGAAGAGGAACTGAAGAATGCGGAAAAAGCTATTAAAATACTTGGCGGAAAAATTATACGAATAGAATCAACGCCGCTGGAAGGATACGAACATAATATAGTCGTAATTGAAAAGGTTAAAGATACTCCTGCGAAATATCCTAGAAAAGCGGGAACTCCGGTGAAAGAGCCCATATTGTGATAGAATATGGGTTTTTTTGTTGGGCATTTTTTCTACATTTCCCTGGAAAACATGGTATGCTGTTATTAGGAAAAGAAAGGGGGATTATATGTTACAAAGGAAAAGTGTAGAACTGCCCATAGGTTCTATCAGAGCCAATCCGGAGCAACCGAGAAAGCATTTTGCGGAAGAGGAATTGAACGATCTTAAAAATTCTATTGCTGAATATGGGGTATTGCAGCCGATAATTGTCAAAAAAGATAAAAGTGGGTCTTTTTTTCTTATTGCAGGGGAGAGAAGACTTCGTGCTGCAAAGCTTGCAGGGCTCACGAAGATACCAGCTCTAATTAAAGACTTCGACGATAAGGATACAGCATTGATTGCGGTAGTAGAAAATGTTCAAAGAGAGAATCTCAGCTACATAGAAGAGGCTTATGCTTATAGAAAACTGATCGAGGATTTTGGTCTGACACAAGGAGAACTTTCTGAGAAGATTGGAAAGCGCCAGTCTACAATTTCTAACAAATTGAGAATCCTTACGCTTCCACCTGATATACAGCAAAAGCTGATTGAAGCAAAGCTGACGGAACGACACGCCAGAGCGCTGCTTAAAATAGAGGATTCAGTAATTCGAGAAAAAATTCTTCAAAGGGTAATCAGTCACAATCTCAATGTAAAGCAGACAGAAAAACTGATTGATGATTATCTGACAAAAGATGAAGCAGAATATAGGAACAGAAGAAAAATTAATTATATCAGCTATAAAATTTATACTAACACAATTCGAAAAGCTTTTGCACAAATTCACGATATGGAGGAGAATTCTAAGATGACAGAAGAGGATAAGGGTGCATATATAGAACTAAAAATCGTGATACCAAAAAATCAATGATGTTTCACGTGAAACATCATTGATTTTTTTTCGTAAAACAGTAGCAAAATTGCAGCGAATCATATATAATGTCTATAGTACATTCTTTGCAGGAGGAAAAACATTGGGAAAAGCAATTGCAATATTTAATCAGAAGGGTGGCGTAGGTAAGACTACAACCAATATCAATTTAGGTGCAAGTTTGGCGCTGAAAGATAAGAAAATCCTAATGCTGGATATAGACCCGCAGGGAAATACTACCAGCGGAATCGGTATTTCTAAAAAGGATTTACCTTATACGGTATATGACCTGCTCATTGAAGATAACTTTGACACCCGCAAAGCGATTATTCATACGAATATAGAAAATCTGGATATTATTCCGGCCAGCATTGATTTAGTTGGTGCAGAAATTGAAATGGTAGCCCTGGAAGGCAGAGAAAGACGTCTGCGAAAAGCGATAGAGAAGGTTAAGGACTTCTATGACTATATCTTTATCGACTGCCCCCCATCGCTGGGACTTTTGACGATAAACTCGTTGACAGCTGTAGAAAGTGTGCTGATTCCAATTCAGTGTGAGTTTTATGCGCTGGAAGGTGTAAGTCAGCTGGTGAATACAATTGAACTTGTAAAAAAGAGCCTCAATACTTCCCTGGAAATTGAAGGAGTTATTTTAAGTATGTTCGACGGCAGAACAAATTTATCTATTCAGGTTGTACAGGAAGTAAAGAAGTATTTCGGCTCTAAAGTTTATTCAACAGTAATTCCTAGAAACATCAGACTGGCAGAAGCACCTAGTTTCGGTATGGCAATTACAGAGTATGACCCAAAATCTAAGGGAGCAGAAGCATATCGTGACTTTGCGGAAGAATTTCTGGAGTGGGAGGAAAATAAATAATGGCATCAGGAAAGACAAAGAACAGGGGACTGGGAAGAGGACTTGATGCGCTGTTTGCTGATCAGGCGCCAGTGGTGCAGCCAGAAGAGACTGTGAAAGCACCTACTATGGCAGATGAAGAAAACGCAGTAGTATATATTAATATTAATGATATCAAACCCAACGAAAATCAACCACGAAAGGTATTCAATGAGGAAAAAATCAGCGAGCTGTCTGATTCAATTTTAGAACATGGAATCATTCAGCCACTGGTAGTTAGAAAGAGCAATACTGGGTATGAGATTGTTGCCGGTGAAAGAAGATGGCGAGCTGCCAGAAAAGCAGCACTGAAAGAAGTCCCATGTCTGATTCGTAAGTTTAACGATGAAGAGAATATGCTCATTGCAATTATAGAGAATATGCAGCGTGAAGATCTGAATCCGATTGAGGAAGCGGAAGGACTGAATCAGATGATTAAAACCTACGGCTTGACGCAGGAGGAAGTTTCCAAAAGTGTCAGCAAAAGCAGACCGTACATTACCAATGCGCTGCGTCTTTTAAAACTGCCGCCTCAAATTCAAGATTTAGTAACGGAAGGAAAAATTTCAACCGGACATGCAAGAGCGCTCATCTCAATAAGCGATAAAAAACTGCAGGCGGAGCTTTGCAGAAAAATAATAGAAGAAGGACTGTCTGTTCGTAAGATAGAGCAGTTGGTACAGGCTGCGGGAAAACCAAAGAAGCGACCTGTAAAAAAAGTGAAGAGTGCAGATACGGTTCACGTAGAGAATGAACTAAAAAACATTTTCGGCACTAGAGTTTCCATCGAGCAAAAAGGGAAAAAAGGAAAGATTGAATTAGAGTATTATAGTGCGGAAGAATTAAATCGTTTAATAGAATTATTGAAATCTGTGGAATTATAATATTTGTTTCACATGAAACATCAAGGAAATGCCTCTTGAAGCAAGAGGCATTTTGCTATATCAGGATGAAGAGTATGATAGAATTTGAACATAGAATCAGAGTGTTGATGAAAGAGGCAGAGGAAGAACTGCGCAGCATAGGTATTAAACCTTCAAGTAAAATACTGGAAATTAAAGCGAACCACAGGGCCAAAAAGAGACTTGGCTGCTGCAAGGTAGAGAAAAAAGGTCTTGGACAGGTTTTCCGAATTGAGATTTCCACTGCGCTAGCAGATGCCAGAGATAAAGCTTTGAAGCAGGTCATCCTTCATGAGTTGCTCCACACCTGTCCAGGCTGCTTCAACCATGGAACAAAATGGAAAAAACTGGCTAAAATGGTGAATCAGACATACGGATACCACATACAAAGAATGAGCACCTCAGAAGAGCTGGGAATAACAACTCCGGCAGCGGAGCAAAGGGTTCATTATAAATATTGTATTCGCTGCAAAAGATGCGGTAGTACCAGCTATCGTATGAGAAAAAGCAGGGTCGTGGATGAACCGCAAAAATACCGGTGTGCAAAGTGCGGTGGTGCATTAGAGGTAGACCAAATTTAGAAAATGTGGTATACTATACTGTAAACCCTATGAGTAATCCCTAGGGAATTATCACAGAAACAACACGAAGAAAACCAGCTAATGTGATATATTAATGTATATTGCACTGGTTTTATGCGCTAAAAAGAGGGACGAGAAATGGCAAAAATTTTGTTTGAAAAAGAAATTTCATCTAAAATACCTTTACCTGTCTGCATTATTAACAGTAAAGGGAAAGTGGTAAGCGCCAATGAGCACATCGGAGATGTGTTTATTTATGACGGAATTGAAGATGCGGACTTTTTTGCCTTAACCGGAATAAAGACCTCTGATTTATATAGTAAGGTGGACGAGGGAACACACTTCTTTCTGGAAAGAAACGGGAAGCAATTTAAGCTGATTATCAGTAGAGAAAGTGGGGAAGAGGACGCGAACCTTTTGGTATTTTTCTATGATATAACCAACTTTGAGAATTTGAAAGATCGGTATAACGATGAACGCGTATGCGTGCTTAGAATCGTTATAGATAATTACGATGAGTTTGAGGCCAGCACTCTGCCAGAAATGCGGATGCGCATTACCGCTGCTGCCGATAGTGTGATTCGTCAGTGGGCTGCCAAAAACGAAGGCTCTATCAACAAACTGAACAATTCACAGTATGTCATGTACTGCCAGTATTCTCATTTAGAGAATATTATCGAAAATAAGTTTGGTATTTTGGACGAGATTAGACAGATTGAGACGGAAGCGGATTTTCCGATGAGTCTGAGTATCGGGGTAGGCGTTGGAGGAAAGAACCTGATTACCACAGAGGAATACTCCAGAGCCGCTATGGATCTTGCACGAGGACGCGGAGGCGATCAGGCTGTCATTAAACGTGTCAGCAAAATCGAGTATTATGGCGGGAAAATGCAGACTGTAGAGAAGGGAAACAAAGGAAAATCCAGAGTTATCGCCCATGCATTGAAACAGCTGATTGAGCAGTCAAAGAAAGTGATCATCATGGGTCATGTTCACCCGGATATGGACTGCTTTGGCTCGGCGCTGGGCATTCACAGACTGTGCGCTATGTGCGGCAGAACTGCATATATTCTTCTTGACGAAGTGATAGGATCTTTGCAGGAAATTTATGAGCAGGCTAAAGAAAGCGATAATTATATTTTTGTTAACAACAAAAAAGCTGAAAGCCTGGCTGATGAAGACACGCTGTTGATTATAGTAGATACCCATAGACCTAGTTATGTTGAAAACAGAAATTTGCTTACAATGACAGAGCGAATTGTGGTTATCGATCATCACAGAAAAGCAGAGGATTATGTGGAAAATCCGATTTTGTCCTATATTGAATCCTACGCTTCTTCAACAGCAGAGCTGGTCAGCGAGATTCTGCAGTATGCAGCGCCAAAGAAAACACTTATTAAGCTGGAGGCAGAAGCGCTCCTTGCAGGAATGACAATCGATACTAACCGCTTTGCTGTAAAGACCGGCGTCAGAACTTTTGAGGCTGCGGCATGGCTCAGACGATCCGGCGCAGACACTGCAGAAGTAAAGCGATTTTTCCAGACTGATCTGGAGGCATTTAAGATTCGTGCAAAGTGTATTGCAGCTGCGGACTTTCACGAAAAAGGCGTTGCAACCTCCATCTGTGAAGGCTGCAATGAAGATGCGCAGGTAGTAAATTCTCAGGTTGCAGATGAGCTTTTGACTATCAAGGACATTAAAGCTTCCTTTGTGGCAGGAAGAACTTCACAGAGAAAAACAGTAATAAGCGCCAGATCTTTGGGGGAAATCAACGTACAAGTAATTATGGAAAAACTGGGCGGGGGCGGACATCTAACCACGGCGGGTGCGCAGGTGGACTGCAGCCCTGAGGAAGTTATAGAGAAAGTGTTGGAATTACTAAAATAAAAGGAGAGATAAAGATGATTGTAATTTTAAATAGAGATGTAAAAGGTACTGGTAAAGCTGGTGATGTAGTAAAAGTCAGCGATGGATACGCAAGAAACATGCTGCTGCCGAAAGGGTATGCAACCGAGGCGACCGATGGCAATATCAGAAGTCTTGAGAAGCAGAAAGAACTGCTGGCACAGAAAAAGGCAGAAGAAAAAGCGGCGGCAGAAGAACTTGCAAAGAAGCTGGAAGATGTAACTGTTATTATCAAGACTAAGTCCGGTGAAGGCGGCAGACTTTTCGGCTCCATTACTTCCAAGGATATTGCTGACGAAACGAAAAAGCAGACCGGTCTTACCATCGATAAGAAAAAAATTCAGATGAAAAACCCAATTAAGAGTATTGGCAGATTTGAAATTGATGTGAAATTGTATCCGGAAGTATCCGGTAAGCTGACCGTTGAAGTAACCGACTAAAACTGATTGACTGATAGTATAGAGAGGAATCTACATGGTTGAGAAAATTCCACCCCATAATACGGAAGCGGAGAAGTCTGTTTTAGGCTCAGCCATGCTGAGCAAGGACGCGCTTTCCGATGTTATTGACCATATTACACCAGAGGATTTTTATGACGCAGCGCATAAAGAGATTTTCACTGTGATGATTGAGCTATTCAGAAATAATGTACCGGTGGACATTGTAACGGTCTGTGAGGAACTGCGCAAGAGAAAGTCGCTTGAAATGGTCGGCGGCAGAGTCTATATCGCCAGCTTGTCATCGGTTGCTCCTGCACCCAGCAGTGCTGCGGAGTATGCCAAGATTGTTTCTGAAAAAGCCTCTATGCGCAGACTGATTCAGACCGCTGAGGATATCAGAGAGAAAGGCTATGAAGAATCCATGGCGGCTTCTGATATTTTGGACTACGCTGAAAAGGGCATTTTTGAAATCGCCCAGAAAGGTCAGCGCAGCGATTTTGCGCCTATTAAAGAAGTTCTCATAGAAAATGTAGCGATGATAGACAGAGCAATACAGACGCAGGGACAGGTCATCGGACTTTCCACGGGATTTAAACGGCTGGATGAGCTGACAAGCGGGTTGCAGCGATCTGACCTTGTTATTATTGCGGCAAGACCTGCTATGGGAAAGACTGCCTTTGTTTTGAATATCGCCCAGAACGCAGCAGTAAAATCCGGTGCCAGCGTGCTGATTTTCAGTTTGGAAATGTCCAAAGAACAGCTTGGACAGAGACTTCTGGCTATGGAGTCCCGCGTAGAAATGCAGAAGTTGAAAACGGGAAGTCTGGAGCGAAACGACTGGGACAGAATTAATATGGCGCTGGACTCTTTGTCCAAAACCAATTTACATATTGACGATACACCAGGTATCAGTGTACTTGAAATGAAAAATAAGTGCCGAAGACTGAAATCTGAAAAGGGTCTGGATCTTGTCATTATCGACTATCTGCAGCTGATGAAGGCAGAGGGGAGAGCAGACAGCAGACAGCAGGAAATCAGTAATCTGTCCAGATATTTAAAATTGCTGGCAAGAGAGATGGATTGTCCTGTAATGGTACTTTCTCAGCTTTCCCGTGCACCGGAACAAAGACAGGATCATAGACCGATTCTGTCTGACCTGCGTGAATCCGGATCTATCGAACAGGACGCCGATATGGTTATGTTCCTGTATCGTGACGACTATTATAATAAGGAAAACTCAGAAAAACCGGGTGTCTGTGAGGTGAATCTTGCAAAACACAGAAGTGGGCCGACCGAAACCTTTGATTTGACTTGGGTGGCAAGAT
This sequence comes from Anaerotruncus sp. 80, assembly GCF_009936115.1. Taxonomy (NCBI): domain Bacteria; kingdom Bacillati; phylum Bacillota; class Clostridia; order Eubacteriales; family Oscillospiraceae; genus Anaerotruncus; species Anaerotruncus sp. 80. Next base: position 97,266 of record NZ_QWES01000004.1, on the reverse strand, counting down.
ACACCAAGTTCAGTGATAAAGCGTAGTTTATAGTGATTTGTATCTGAAAGAGAGTTGCTTATGAAAATTACAGGGGATATGAAGGTTTGTGATGTTTTGAATCTTAACGAAGAGATGGAATTGATTTTTGAAGAGTATGGACTGCTTTGCACCGGTTGTCCCGGAGCAGTGCAGGAAACTTTGCATGAAGCGGCAGAGGGACATGGTCTTGACATAGAAGAATTGCTTTGCGCGCTGAATAAAGAAGCATAAGGGCGAGTATTTATGAACTTTATAAAAGAAAAAATCAAAGACTTTTTTCTGCTGGATACAAAAGTAGAAAATATTTTTATCAACGAATATATGCCATCCGCGCCCGGAGATTTTGTGAAGGTATATCTGTATGCGAGTATGTATGCAGAACACGGTCTTGAAATTACGGAAAAAGCGATAGCAAAACAGCTGGGACTTTCTGAGGAGAAAGTGCGGGAAGCCTGGGAATATTGGGAAGAGCGAGGCGTTATAAGAAAGCGTTACTTTGATACACAGGGCAACGTTAGCTTTATTGTGGAATTTCTCAGTCTGAAGGAGCAGCTGTATGGGAAAAACACTGCACCTGTACGGGGGGAAGCAAGCAGACCGAAAGGTGACAATGTCTTCGGAAATCCGGAAGTCAAAGTTATGTTTAAAGATATCGAAAAAGCTTTGGGACGGACTCTGGACTCTTCTGAGCTGGGTCAGATTATGAAATGGCTTACCGATTACGGCGCTAGCCCTGAGGTGGTTTTTACAGCAGTAAAATATTCTATCGACAAGAACAAGACCAGCATGCGGTATATCGAAAGTGTGGTAAAAGGATGGACCGAAGAAGGGCTTCAGTCCACAGATCAGATTAGCGAAAAACTGCAGGAGATGGACGAAAAATATTACCGCTACAGAAGAGTGCTTAAAGCTCTTGGTTTTACCAGAAATGCTACAGAAGCAGAAAAAGAAATGATGGATAACTGGTTTGAGCGTATGGGCTACTCTATGGACAGAGTGTTGGAAGCCTGTACAAAGACAGCCGGTATATCCAGTCCGAATTTTAACTATGTCAACAAGGTTTTAGAAAACTGGAGAGACGAAGCGCAGAGCAAAGGCGTGGATGTCAACACCAAGATTGTGGTGACTCAGGCAGTGCTCAACCAGTATTACGATTACTTGCGGGATAAGGCAGAGAAAGAGGCGGAAGAGAGAAAACAGGAAGTTTATCAGAAGCTGCCTAGAATTAAAGACATTGATGAAGAAATCCGCAGGATGGGATCCCAGCTTTCTAAGGCGCTGATTTTAGGCTCTTCAGAGAACGAGAGTAAGAAGATAAACAGCATTATGGACGAGCTGGCAGCAGAACGTGCAGTGGTGCTGACGGAAAACAATTTTGAGATGGATTACACCGACATAAAGTACGCTTGTGAGAAGTGCAGCGATACTGGAATGACAGATCTGGGAGAGCGTTGTTCCTGTATTAAGCAGCGTACGGAAGAGGCGGAAATATGGATAAAGAAAAAAAGTTTAGAAAAATAGTGGACGTTGCGGCAGGGATTATTACCTGGCATGACGAGGCGCAGATTCGCTTCGACAAATGGCTTGTTTCCTTTTGGCAGCTCATCATTAGCGGTGCAGCTGGTGTCGTGACGTTCCATGATCATACACAGGAACGAGTGGACAGGCTGTGGCTTATCATGAGATATCATACAGCCAGCGCCATTCACAGGAACCGGAAGAGCTTTATCGACCATAAAAAGAGTATTTTAAGCCACTTTGCAGGATTTGTGCTGGTAGCGGTTGCCATGGTAGCTATGTTCAACTATGCTACAGGTTTTCAGTATTCTTATAACGGCAAAGTACTGGGCTATGTAAAGAATCAGGAGGATGTCATTAAGATTCTGGATTTGGTCAGTGCCGAGCTGAGTAAAGAGTACGGGTCACAGATTCATATTGAAGCTGATGAAAACATCAGCTTCAAAAATGTGGTAGTTTTGGATAAGGATATTGATGACATTGACACGGTACTGAAGAGACTTACTTACATGACCGACATGGAAGCACAGGCTTACGGCATTTATATAGACGGACAGTGTTTTGTCATCTGCGAAAGCAAGGATGCTGCTAATGCTGCACTGCGCAATGTGCAGAAATCTTTCATGGACGGTGAAGGTGAGATAAAATATCTGCGTGTTGGTTTTAAAGAAAACGTAGAAATCAGGCAGATGGACACGAAGCTTGCTTATATCAGCGGCAAGAAGGAAGCCGTATCAAAGATTATGGACGGCGGTTCCAAGGAGAAGGTTTATGTAGTAAAGGCAGGCGACACTTATTCGGGAATTACCAGCAAGTTTGATACGACCTTTGAAGAACTAAAGGAAAACAATCCAAAATTGAAAGAGGATTCTCTTTTCCCAGGTGATGAAATCCTGATTTCTCAGGCAGTTCCAGCATTAACTGTAGTGACGGAAGAAGAAGCAACCTATGCGGAAAAGGTAAAATATAAGACAGAATATAGGGAAGATGATTCCCTGTACGAAAATGTGACTAAAGTGATTCAGAAAGGCGTCAACGGAAAACGAGTGGTGACGGCTAGAATCATCAGAGAAAACGGGGAAGAAGTCGGAAAAGAAGTTTTAAAGACGGAAACCATCAAAAAATCCGTAAAGAAAATCGTAATAAAAGGAACCAAGAAACTGCCGAAGACGGCACCGACAGGTACCTTTATTATGCCGGTATCTGGGTATACACTGACGTCGGAATTCGGATGGAGATGGGGACGTAATCATGACGGACTGGATTTGGCATGTCCGACAGGTACACCGATTCATGCTTCAGACGGAGGTACAGTGGTTTACGCAGGCTGGTACAGCGGCTACGGGCTATTTATAGAAATTGACCATGGCAGCGGAATGAGGACCAGATACGGACACTGCAGTGCAATTAATGTCAGCGTGGGTGACAAAGTATATCAGGGTCAGAAAATCGGAGAAGTAGGAAATACAGGAAACAGCTACGGATCTCATTGTCACTTTGAGATTGTAAAGAATGGTACTGCTGTAGATCCATTTAACTATTTATAAATACGCTGTTTTTTAAGAACACCAGCATGTACCTAAATGCAGGCGGCAAAGTCTTTTCGGGAAAATTTCGGATTTTCCGGCATATACTTACCAATAAAAGGAGGTCTGTGCGATGGAAAATCATGTGATTGAGCTGGAAAACAAGAGCCGGCTTATGGTGAGCGCAGTGACAGCGGTAGATGCATTTGATGAAGAAACAATTCTGGCTGATTTAGCAGATGAGGGACTAGTAATTTCCGGAAAAAATTTGCATATTGAAGTGCTGGATTTGGAAGAGGGGAAGTTAGTCGCCACAGGCGAGATTGAAGCGCTGACCTATACAAAGAAAAAAGCAAAGACAAAACTTTTTGACAGGTTTCGAAAATGACAGCGCTGATTCAGAGAGAACTGTTTCAGCTGCTGATTATGTTCGGCTGTGGAATTGGCATCATGATTACCTTTGAAGCGAGAAATTATTTGATGAAATGCTGCGGAAACAGACGGCGGGTTCAAACAGTTATCTACTTTGCTTTTTGGATATTTGCAGCGTTTCTGTTCTACAGGTTTTTGTATAGGGCGTCTCATGGTGTTGTGACTTTGTATGGGCTTGTGGCTATGCTAAGTGGCATATTCTTGTGGAAAAAAGGCATTTGTGGTATACTGAAAGAGAACTAAAAGTTGGGTACACAGGTATGAAGAAGAGGAAAAAAGGGAGAGTTAAGCAGTTTACGGAAGCAGAAATGCGAAAAAGTGAAACAGGCAAAGCCGAAACTGTCAGCACTGCCGGCACTGTCCGAAAGAAAAAAAGAGTAAAACTGAATCAAGGCAGATTAATCCTGACCGTTATAGTAGTGATACTAATAGCGGTCGTTGGAATGTCCATAAAAAATGTCTTTGATTTGAGGGCAGAGCAAAAAAGCCTGCAGGAAGAAAATCAAAATCTTTTGCAGCAGCAAGAAGCATTGGAAGCTGAACTTGAAAATGTAAACGATTTGGAATATATTGAAGAACAGGCGAGAATTCAGCTGCGCATGATTAAACCGGGAGAAATTTTATTTGTTTTAGATAAAGAACAGGACAAAGATGACAGCAATGGAAACGACGAAAAAGACAATTAAAGAGGCTATCATTGTAGAGGGCAGAGACGATACGGCGGCAATCAGGCGGGCAGTGTCAGCAATGACCATTGAAACGCACGGTTTCGGTATGCCGGATTCTATGTGGCCTCTCATCGAAAAGGCGTATAATGAACAGGGCATAATTATATTTACAGATCCAGATTATGCCGGCGAAAAAATTAGAAGAAAAGTGGCGGAGCGTTTTCCAGGCTGCAAGCAGGCCTTTCTGCCTAAGGGAAAGGCACTGAAGAAAGGCAATGTGGGCGTAGAAAATGCAAAACCTGAAGATATCATAGAAGCGCTGGAACACGCGCGCTGTACAGCGTCCGATTCTCAGCAGCTTTTTACCATGGAGGATTTGACTGCTTGCAGATTGGCGGGAACGCCGGAGGCTAAGGAGCGGAGAGAACAGCTTGGGAATCTTCTTTCCATTGGCTATGGAAATACGAAGACATTCCTGCGGAAACTGAACCAGTTTCACATTACAAAAGAGGAATTTTATCAGAGAGTAAAGGAACTTACATGAAATTATATGCACCCTCGACCATTCGAGAAATTAAGGATAAATACGGTTTTAAGCTGTCAAAAAGTCTTGGTCAGAATTTCTTGACTGACAAGAACATCATCGACAAGATTATTGAAGCCACGGAAATTACTGATGAGGATTTAGTCATCGAAATCGGGCCGGGAATTGGTGTTTTGACTGCAGAGGCGGCGCAGCTTGCGAAGAAGGTTGTCGCTGTTGAAATCGACAGGAATCTAATTCCGATTTTGCGGGATACGCTGAAGGAGTTTGACAACATTGAGATTATCAATAAAGATGTGCTGAAAGCGGATTTAAACGCAGTTATTGCAGCTTCAGGCTGTAAGAAAACGAAAATTATAGGCAATCTGCCTTACTATATTACCACGCCGATTATCATGGGGCTTTTGGAAAGCCATGTAGCGGCGGACAGCATTACCATCATGATGCAAAAGGAAGTGGCAGACAGAATCAAGGCTGGGCCAGGCACCAAGGCTTACGGCGCTTTATCTGCAGCGGTGCAGTATTACTGCACGGTGGTGACAGTGGCAACAGTACCAAAGGAAGTGTTCTTTCCTGCACCGAAGGTGGATTCAGCGGTGCTACGTCTTGACCTTAGATTGGAAAAGCCGGTAGAACTTGTGGACGAGCAGTTGTTTTTCCGCTGCATTAAGGCGGGCTTTGGACAGCGAAGAAAGACCCTTTCTAACTCATTATCGCAATTAGGCGATTTTACAAAGGAAGAGATAAAAACGTGTCTGGCAGGCACTGGGATTGATGAAAAGAGACGGGCTGAGACTCTGTCATTGAGTGAATTTGCAGCGATTGCAAACCACCTGGCAAAAGGGAAATAAAGTGAGGGATAGTAACATGGAGAAATTGCAGCAATTTTATCAGAAAAGATTAAAAAACAGTTTTGCCTTCTGCGCAGTATGGGCTTTTGTACTTAACTTTGCCATAGAAACACTGGCAAGAAAAGGTCTTGGAGGTTTTGAGTTTTTACTGCACAGTCCGGTTGTATTCTTTTATAATACGCTGCTGATCTTTGCAACTTTGATTATTGCAACCCTTTTTAAACGAAGGGTATTTGTGGTAACGGTGGTCACCATCGTATGGATGGGAATCGGCATTACCAACGGTATTATTCTCATGCAGAGAATGACACCGTTTACAGTAAAGGATTTGAGCAATCTCGCCGACGGGGCAACGATTTTAACCAATTATTTCAGCAAAACCGAAATTATTCTTATTGCTGGCGGCATTTTGCTGGCGGCAACAGCGCTGCTGCTTCTTTGGATTAAGGGACCGAAGAAGAAAGAGCCAATACAATGGAAGAGGAATCTGACCGCTGCAGTTGTAGTCATTGCATTGACCTTTGTGATGACTTTTGGGCTGATTCGTATCGGAGTACTGAGTACTTTTTTTGGAAATCTGGCGTATGCCTATGAGGACTACGGTGTGCCGTACTGCTTTGTGAACACCTGGCTCAATACCGGAATTGCAAAGCCTGCAGGATACGATGAAAAAATGATTAAGGGCCTCTTTGATAAGGATCAGTACAATGAAGATGGTACCATGAAGCTGGTTGAAAGTGACGAGGATGAAAATCACCCGAATATTCTATTCCTTCAATTGGAATCTTTTGTGGATCCATCCATGTTTAAGCATATTGAGCTTTCAGCGGACGCGGTGCCGAACTTCCGCAGAATGAAGCAGAAATATACCACTGGCAAACTCACCGTTCCTGCCTGCGGCGCGGGAACTGCCAACACGGAATTTGAAGTGATGACCGGAATCAGCGTTAAGTTCTTTGGACCGGGCGAATATCCGTTTAAGTCCATTCTGAAAGAGAGGACCGGGGAGAGCCTTGCCTTTGACCTAAAATCCTTGGGCTATAAGACCCATGCGGTGCATAACCACAGAGCCCTTTTCTATAACAGAAATGATGTGTTTGCCAATATCGGTTACGACAGCTTTACTTCACTGGAATACATGAGTGACGTGCCGAAAACGCCGAAAAACTGGGCGAAGGATAGCATATTGACGGAACAAATTCTGGAAACCATGGAGCTGACTGAGGAAAGAGATTATATCTATACCATTTCCGTACAGGGACATGGAAAATATCCGACTGAGCAGATCATCAAGAATCCAAAAATCCAGGTCACGGATGCGCCGAATGAAGATATCAAATGGCAGTATGAGTACTATGTCAATCAGATTTATGAGATGGATTTGTTCATTAAGGAACTGACGGAAGCCCTTGAAGCTTATGATGAGGACGTAATTCTGGTTATGTACGGTGACCATATTCCGGCACTGGATATAACGGAAGATATTTATGCCGAGGACAATCTGTACCAAACGGAATATATCATGTGGAGCAATTTCCCGATGGAAAAAAGGGATAAAAATTTAGCGGCATATCAGCTTGCAGCAGAAGTTTTGAACCGGGTAGATATTCATACCGGAACTACTGTAAAGTATCATCAGACAAAAGACCATGATGCAGCAGATTATCTGGATAATCTGAAAGCGCTGGGGTATGATATGTACTATGGAAAAGGCTATATTTACGGCGGAGAAAATCCGTTTGAAAGGGCCAAAATGACTCTGGGTGTAAAGAAAATCAAAATTGATAAGGTAGTCAATATCGGTGGAAAGTATTACATTAAAGGACAGAACTTTACGGAATACAGCAAGGTAACCCTTAACGGAGAAACCTTGAGAACCATTTATCTTGGACCGAGTCTTCTGGGACTGCAGGAGGAAGTTGACCCTGCTGACGCAGAAAATATGAAGGTCAGCCAGATAGATAAGTCTAATAAAGAAATTATCAGTACTACAGAGTAAACGCGAACGGAGGAAAACCATGAAATCTTTGGAAACAGAACGACTGAACCTTAGAATGTTTACCCCTGAAGACGCAGAAGATGTGTATGCTTATGCGAGCAATCCTAACGTAGGACCGCCTGCAGGCTGGGCGCCTCATAAAAGCGTGGAAGATTCCAGAAAAATTATAGAGGAAATTTTTATGCCGCCTGAAGCTTGGGCGATTTGTATTAAAGGCGATGACAGAGTGGTCGGCGTTATTGCGCTGGAGCCAGATAATATCAGACCTGAGGCTAACAGCAGGGAACTGGGATATAATCTGGCGGAGGAACACTGGGGCAAAGGATATATGACAGAGGCGGCAAAGGAAGTGCTTCGTTTTGCCTTTGAGGAACTGGGACTGGATCAGGTTGGAATCTGTACCAGCAGAGTCAACAGGCGTTCTCAGCGTATTATTGAAAAGTGTGGCTTTACCTATGAGGGTACCATTCGCAGATACTATAAAATCTATGATGGAAGTCTGCGTGATTCAATGGTGTTTTCCATGCTGAGAGAAGAATTTTTTGCGGGAAAAGACAGCAAATAAGTCTGTATCACCTAATAAGAAGTTAAAAGAAAAGAGCGTGTATTGTCAGTGACTCACGCTCTTTATATACTTTAAATCGTATTTATGGCTGCAGACCCAGCTCTATGAACTTGTGAAGCTCTGAAAGGGAAATCTTCTGAAGTCTGCATTTTCCAATGGATTCGGGAATAATCATGGTAATTTTATCACCGCTGATTTTTTTGTCCATCAAGGCGAAACGGTATAAATCCTCGAGGGGATAATCGACAGACAAATCGAAGCCGAGATTGGTGAGAATTTCGGTCAGATCGCCGCTGATATCTACATTGGTGAGGCCTTGCCTGAAAGCAGCTTTCGCTTCTACGACCATGCCTTTTGCGATGGCTTTTCCGTGAGGTATGGAAAAAGCACTGAGTTTCTCAAGACCGTGCCCGATAGTATGACCGAAGTTTAGAATCTGGCGCAGACCCATGTCCCGTTCATCAGCTTCGACAACGGATTTTTTGATGGAAACGCAGCGTTCAATGACGTATTCGTAATCTTGTGCTTTAATATGTTCAATCAGAGATGACTCTGCGACGACAGCGCATTTAATGGCTTCCGCAACACCATCCTGTAGTTTGGAAGGCGGCAGACTGTCAAAGGTTTTGTAGTCGCACAGTACCAGGGAAGGCTGCCAGATAGCACCGACCAGATTTTTTCCGGAGAGCAGATTGATGCCCGTTTTGCCGCCGACAGCAGCATCTATCGCAGACATATAAGTGGTCGGGATTTGAATGTACGGAATGCCGCGCATATAGGTGGCAGCAACAAAGCCTGCCATATCGCCGACAACGCCGCCGCCGAGGGCGATAATGCCGTCGGAGCGGTTGAGACTTTCGTCCGCCATAGCTTCCAGGATATTGGAGTAAGTGTTCAAATTCTTGGAATGTTCGCCTGCAGGAAAAACTACTTTGGAGGTGCGGTATCCGTGCTCCATTAATGATGTCATGATGACCTGGGAATAAATACTGTTGACCGTGCTGTCTGTAATAATGCAAAGATGGCAAGGAGGAATACAAGTGCTGATATAAGCACCTGCGTCCTTGAGTAAAGCTTCGCCGATTAAGACTTCGTAAGGATTTTCAGTTGAAATAAGAAATTTTTTCATTTTGTAGAGCTCCTGCCGCAACGGCTGTTATTGATAATATATAGTCCCATATGTTATACTATAAACGATTGTAACATATTTTTCAGTTTTTTGCAAAAACCATATACAAGAGGTGAGTAAAATTAAGAAATTCATAGGCAGATGTATTTTTGCAGTCATCGCCCTTGGCTGCATCATCGGAATTGCCAGTATGACTATAAATAACCATATCGTAAAATCGCAGAAGGATAATATCCTGTGCGCCGTTACTGAGGAGGAGCCTGTGCTTGCTTCTTCGGATATCGAGAGACTTAAGGATAAAGGCGCAGACTGCATTTTAGTGCTGGGCGCGGGAATTAAAGATGACGAAACGCCGACGCCGATGTTAAAGGACAGACTGGACTTGGGCATTATGCTTTACCAGGAGGGCGTTGCGCCGAAGATTCTTCTTTCCGGCGACAACGGAACGGAAAGTCATAATGAGATTCATGTCATGCTGAATTATGTAAAGAAAGCCGGTGTGCCGGAAGAAGACATTTTCTGTGACCATGCGGGATTTTCCACTTATGACTCCATGTACCGGGCAAAGGACATTTTTTCGGCACAAACTATCATTGTAGTGACCCAGACCTATCATGAATACAGAGCACTGTATATCGGTGATGAACTGGGGCTGGATGTATTTGGCGCTGCTTCAGATCAGTTTACTTATGCGGGGCAGCCTATGAGAGAGATTAGGGAAGTTATGGCACGAGTGAAGGATTACTTTAAGGTTATGGGGAAACCGGAATCGGTGCTGGGGGGAGAAGTGATTCCAATCAGCGGCAGCGGTATCATATCACACGGAGAGTAGAGAAATGGACTATCAGCTATACGAAATTTTACTTTTGTTTTCAATTTACAGCATTGCGGGATGGATTTTTGAAGTGTTTCTGTTTGCGCTGCAAAACAAAGGCTTTCAGAATAGGGGAGTTTGCTACGGACCTTATTTGAGCGCTTTTGGCTTTGGTGCCCTGGGAATTCTATATGGAAATGCTTTTCTTGAAGAGAATTTTACGCTGAATCCGACGGTCTCTTTTATCAGCATTTTCGTTTTGGGAATTGCTGTGGGGCTTGTAATGTGGCTTTTGAGCGCCCTTGTGATTAATGGATTTTGCGGTGCAAAGGTGATTCACTTAAAATGGTACTATCCAATTTTGGCAGGTTTCGGTGCATGGATATTGATTTTGCAATTGAATCCGCTGCTGGTGGTGTTCATAAAACGGCTGCCGTCTTGGATTCATATGGTATTTTTGCTAGTTTATTGGGTGAGATATTTTCCGGAATTGGTAGATGGTATCATGGAAATGAAAAAATTTAAAAAAACACACACATTGCATAGACACGCGGAATAAGATAATGGAGGAGATAAAATCCTCCATTATTTTTTTTGCGGGGTGAAACGGATGATATATCTTGACAATGGAGCAACGTCATTTCCCAAACCAAAGGGTATGACCTATATAATGGAAGACTGCATGCTGCATTATTGCGGAAATCCAGGCAGGTCAGGTCATGCTATGTCCATGAAGACAGGGGAAAAGATTTATGAGGCAAGAAAACAGGTGGCAAAGCTTTTTAGTATTAAAAATCCAGGCAGACTGTTATTTACAAAAAATACCACGGAGAGTTTGAATCTGGCAATGTACGGATTCTTGCGCAATGGGGATCACGTTGTCACCACCTCCATGGAACATAACTCAGTGCTGAGACCTTTGAAGGCGCTGGAAGATAGAGGGGTGCAGCACTCCATTGTATGTGGAAATATAGAGGGGTGTGTGAGCGGGCAGGCGATAGGAAATGCCATCACAGAAAAGACGAGACTTATTGTGATGACGGCGGCATCCAACGTGACAGGAAGTATCATGCCAATCAAAGAGGTTGCCGGGATTGCCAAAGAAAAAGGAATTCCGCTGCTTTTGGACGCTGCCCAGGCTGCGGGCTGTATGCCTTTGAACGTGGAGGAACTGGGAATTTCCATGATGGCTTTTCCGGGACACAAAGGATTGCTTGGACCTCTTGGCACCGGATGTCTTTATGTTTCCGAGGAAATAGAACTGCAGCCGCTGCTTTACGGAGGAACCGGAACAGAATCAAGAAGCAGACTGCAGCCTGCGGATTTTCCGGAAGGCTTTGAAGCAGGCACTGTCAATGCACCGGGAATCATAGGGCTGGGCTATGCGGCATCAGTAGTGGAAAAAGTGGGAATTCACGCGATTGCGTACCATGAAAGACAGCTGATTTGTCAATTTGACAATGCGATTCGCAATATGAATTGTGTAGATTTATATGGGCCGGTGTCGGAGCAGAAGACAGGAATCAGCTTGTTCAATATTCGCGGCATTGAGTGTGAGGAAGTTGCAGACAGACTGAACAGAGAGTTTGGAATTGCAGTCAGAAGCGGCTATCACTGTGCAGGCCTTGCGCACAGAACGATTGGAACTTGGGATACCGGTGCCGTTCGACTTAGTGTTGGACCATTCAACACGGGAAAGGACATCAAAAGGGCCGTTGATGCAGTTTGGAAAATATCACAGAAAAAATAAGTTTTTTTATGTGAACTTTGTGCGAATTTTACTGAAAGAACGGTTGATTTCATTGACAATAGACACTCTGCCATATATAATTTTAAGTTGTGGCTGAGTGTCGTTTTTTGAGACAAAGCCTTAAAATTTGGGTATAAGAAAGGGAAAAACATGTCGAGATTTAGCGTTAAAAAGCCATTTACGGTTTTTGTTGCAGTCATCCTTATTTTAATGACGGGAATCGTATCGTATACGAAGATGACGCCAGATTTGTTTCCGGATATCGATATGCCGTATGTAGTGGTTGTAACGCCGTATCCGGGTGCGACACCGGAAAAGGTGGAAACCGGAGTAACCAGACCTATGGAGCAGAGTCTGGCAACTTTGACGGATATAAAAAGTGTACAATCTGTTTCCAATGCTAACTATGCTATGGTAGTTCTGGAATTTGAAAATAGTGTGAATATGGATACCGTTTCTTCAGATATTTTACAGAAAATCAATCTGGTAGAGGGGAGTTTTGATGATGGGGTAGGTTCTACCACGATTATGAAAATTAATCCTAACATGATTCCAGTCAGTGTTGCTGCAGTCGATTATGAAGGAAAAGAAAGAGCGGAACTTTCCGCGTTTGTCAGTGATACGCTTTTGAATAGACTGGAGGGAGCTGCTGGTGTTGCAAGCATAAATTCCTCCGGGATTCTGGAAGAAAAAGTAAACGTTGTCATCAGTCAGGACAAGATTGACAAACTGAACAACAAGATTTTAGCGTCAGTCAACAGTCAGCTTGCCGATGCCCAGAACCAGCTGGACAGCCAGAAGGCTAAGGTGACCGACGGCAAGAAAAAACTGGAAGAGGGAAAGAACCAGATTGCCGAAGGTAAGGAAGAACTTAAAAAGGCAAAAGAACAGCTGGAAGCAGGCAAGGATTTTCTGCCGGAGGGCGAGTATGAAAAGCAGGCGGCTGCCCTTAAAACGGCGGAAGCGGAGCTTGCAAAGAATGAAAAACAGCTTGAAAAGACAAGTTCGCAGCTTTCCAAAGCGGATAAGCAGTTAAAATCTGCACAGGTGCAGCTGGATTCTCAGTCCAGCAAAGCGCGAGAAAGCGCCAATATCGGAGATAAAATTACGACTGATATGATTTCCGGCATTTTGCAAGCGCAGAACTTTTCCATGCCGGCTGGCTATATCGTGGAAAATGGGAATAATGTGCTGCTCAGCGTAGGCGATCAAATAACCACAGAGAAGCAGGCAAAGAATCTGTTCCTCTTTGATTCCGGTGTGGACAGCGTAGGAAAGGTTTACGTCAAGGATGTTGCTGATGTATTCATCAGCGATAACAGCGAGGACCTTTATGCAAAGATTAATGGGGAAGATGGCATTGTGCTGACTTTCTCAAAACAGTCGAATTTTGCGACGGCGGAGACCTGTGAAAATCTGCAGGAAAAGTTTGATCAGCTTGCCGAGGAATACGAAGGTCTGCATTTTACAACGCTGATGGATCAGGGTGATTACATAAAGCTGGTTGTAACTTCTATTTTGAGTAGTTTGCTTTGGGGTGCGCTCTTTGCGATTATCGTGTTGTTCCTGTTCCTCCGAGGAATCAAGCCGACATTGATTACGCTCTGCAGCATTCCAATCAGTATCATATTTGCTATACTTTTAATGTATTTCTCCGGCATTTCCATCAACCTGATTTCTATGTCAGGGCTTGCAGTGTCTGTAGGAATGCTGGTCGACAACTCCGTTGTTGTGATTGAAAATATCGTTCGTCTGCGGCGGCAGGGGGTTCCTGCTCCAAAGGCAGCAGTGGCAGGTGCAAAACAGGTGGGTGCTGCTATTACGGCGTCAACGTTGACAACGGTCTGTGTATTTGTGCCGATTATCTTTACGGATGGACTTACTAAACAGCTATTTACCGATATGGCGCTGACAGTGACATATACCTTGGCAGCTAGTTTGATTATTGCACTGACTTTAGTACCGGCTATGGCCTCTAAATTACTGGTAAAGACCAGAGAAACGGAAGGGAATTTTTTCCTTGCAGTTCTGGAAAAATATAAGCAGTCCGTTACCTTTGTGCTGCGTCATAAGTTACCGGTACTTCTTCTTGCAGTAGTACTTTTGGCAGGTAGTGTATATATGAGCCTGTCAAAAGGATTTATATTCATGCCGGAGATGAGTTCGCCGCAGATTCAGGCAACGGTAACAATGCCGAAGGGCAGCACCTTAGAGGAAACCAAAGAACAGGCAGACGAGGCTATCAAGCGGATTCAGAACGTGAATGGCGTAGAAACGGTTGGCGCAATGATGGGCGGCGGCAGCATGATGGGAGATTCCTCCTCAGAGCAGTCCGTATCCTTGTATATTATGCTGGAGGCGGAAAGTGAGACCGGCAGCAGTGCCATTGCAGCAGAAATTAACAGCCTTTGCGAAGATATGGAAGCAGAGGTTACTGCCTCTGGCTCTTCCATGGGCGACTTTACCACTGCCATGGGTGGCGCAGGGGTTTCCATCAAAGTCTACAGCGGTGATCTTGATAATCTGCAGGAAGCGGCTCACGGAATCACTGACGTTTTGGAAACTGTTGAAGGAATCGACGAAGTTGAAAGTGGTGTGCAGGAATCTGACAAAGAGTACCACTTTACAGTAAAGAAAACTGCTGCAATGAAGGAAGGTCTTACAGTTGCGCAGGTTTACGCGGCTATCGTGGATGCTATGACCTATGAGGATACGGCAACTACTGTGACATGGCAGGACGACAATTATGACGTGATTGTTTCTTCTGAGCAGAAAAGCCAGCTGACAACAAAGGATATCAGAAATCTGACTCTAACGGTGACCGACAGCGCAGGCATTGAAAAGGAAGTGAAGCTTTCCGACATTGCGGATTTGACGGAAAAGGAAACCTTAAAAGCTATCAATCGAGACAATCAGAGCAGATTCTTAACGGTATCGGCAAGCTTGCAGGACGGCTACAATATCACGAAGGTGACGGACGCGGCGAAGCAGGCTGTAGCAGATTACAAGCTGCCGGAAGGAGTAACCATCGAGTTTGACGGTGAAAACGAAGAAATCATGGATGCTATGAGTGATTTAGTGCTTATGTTGCTTCTGGGAATTGTCTTCGTATACCTGATTATGGTGGCGCAGTTCCAGTCACTGAAATCACCGTTTATCATTATGTTCACCATTCCGCTGGCATTTACGGGAGGTTTACTGGCACTGCTGATTTTCGGCAAGGAAATCAGTGTCATCGCCATGATTGGTATGGTTATGCTGACGGGTATTATCGTAAATAACGGCATTGTGCTGGTGGACTACATCAATCAACTGCGTGCAGGTGGTGCATCCAAGAGAGATGCCATCGTCGAAGCGGGTATGACTCGTATGCGTCCGATTCTCATGACATCGCTGACTACGATTTTGGGCTTGATTGTCATGGCATTTGGAAACTCAACAGGAACTGATATGATGCAGCCGGTGGCCCTTGTTTGTATCGGCGGACTTGTTTATGCAACTTTAACAACGCTGTATATTGTGCCAGCGATTTATGATATAATGAACAGAGAAAATTATAAATACATTTCAGATGAAGATCTGGATATCAGCAATATTAATTAAGTAGGAGGTCATACGTGAAGTTATTTGACAACAAAGTACAGGAAACAAAGTACAAGGTACTTCGTGAGGTAGCAGTACAGACATGGAAAGGAAATGACGTGTTTGCAGAGTTTAACGAAGTTGCCAGCAAAATTATTCCAAAGGATGAGCCGCCGCAGCGTTGCTGCATTTACAAGGATAGGGCAGTCGTTGCGGAGCGTATGCGTCTTGCCATCGGCGGCAGCAGAAAGAATTCTAATGTGGTGCAGGTAATTGATATTGCCTGCGATGAATGTCCGGAAGCAGGATACGTTGTAACTGACCTGTGCAGAGGCTGTCTTGCTCACGGGTGTATTGAAGCTTGTAAGTTAAAGGCAATCACTATCGATGAAAATCATCATGCCAAAATTGATAAGACCAAGTGCGTTGACTGCGGGCGCTGCGCTACAGCTTGTAAATACAGCGCGATTCATAATTTCCAGAGACCGTGTGAGATTGCCTGCAAAGTAGGTGCAATTTCTATGGGTCCGGGAGGAGAAGCTTCTATCGATTACGAAAAATGCATCAGCTGCGGTTCCTGCGTTTACCACTGCCCGTTTGGCGCAACGGTTGATGTGTCCAGCATTGTGGATGTTATCAACTGTCTGAAGGAAAGCACCAGAAAGGATTCCAATAATCCAACGGTTGCAATCGTAGCACCGTCCATCGGCAGCCAGTTTTTATATGCAAAATTGGGACAAGTGATTACCGGCATTCATAAGCTGGGTTTCGCGGAAGTGCTGGAAGTTGCGCTGGGTGCGGACATGGTATCCATTAAAGAGGGACAGGAACTTGTAGAAAAAGGATTTCTGACATCTTCCTGCTGCCCTGCTTTTGTAAAATACATAGAAACTAAGTTCCCGGATATGGTGGACAAGATTTCTCATAACTATTCGCCGATGGCAGAGCTTGCAAAGTTCTTAAAGGAAGGGCATCCGGAATATACCATCGTATTTATCGGTCCTTGTATCGCAAAGAAATCTGAGGTCAGAAAACCGGAAATCAGCAAATATGTAGATTATGCTATTACCTTTGAGGAACTGCAGGCGCTCTTCGACAGTAAGGATATTATCCTGAAGGAGCAGGAAGAGACCGAATGGAATCAGGCGACTTACTACGGCAGAATCTTTGCGAGAAGCGGCGGTCTTGCTGAGGCTGTAACTCAGGCACTGAAAGAACTGGATGTGCAGGACTTTGAATTTAATCCGATTTCCTGCTCTGGCATCGAGGAGTGCAGAAAGGCGTTAATGCGCGCAAGCAAGGGACTTCTGCCGAATAACTTTATCGAAGGTATGGCTTGTGTCGGCGGCTGCGTTGGCGGAAGCGGAAACATGATTCGCTACGAAGACGCACCAGAGGAATTTGAAGATCACACTGAAGAGGCAACCGCTGTAAAGATTAAGCCAAACTTGAGAAAGACCATTAATATTCTGTAGGCTTTGGGTGGCGCGCGAACTGGCGAAGTACAACGTACAACGTGACTTCTTGTGCCAGCCCGCGCGCTGTTTGTGCATAAAATTGAAGTTTTTCTCTGAAATATGCACATTCGTTCCGTATTCTGTGCATATTTTTTTTGAAAATGACTGATATATGCAGATTTCTGTGATAGAAAGCATGAGAATTGGAGAAAATAGGTCTAAAAATGCATATTTTAGGAGTTTTTCTTAATTATATGCACTCTGATGTGCATATTTTGGATGTTTTTGCTGAAATTATGCACTAAACAAGTTGGAGCGGATTTTATGATTCCTGGTATTAAAGGGTGTGAGTCAGGCAGGAAAAAACCTGGATTCTGAAAGAGTTTGGCAAACGCTATTATGAAAATACCGCATCCTGCAAAACCTAATGCTGGCCAAATTTAGTATTAGGCTTTCTTCTGGTTGCCTTGTGAGATAGTATCAAAATTTATAAAGTAGAAGGTATAACAAAAGCGGCTTTGACCGGATTTCATCCGGTAAAGCCGCCACTTTTTTAGTTCGTATAGTTGTCAAAATAACCCTGAATGTAGATAAACGGTGTGCCTTTGTCGCCGCTGCCGCTGGTCAGGTCACATAAAGAACCAATCAGGTCGGTCAGTCTTCTAGGCGTGGTGCCTTCTGCTACCATGGAATCGCCCAGTTCTGCATCCTTGTTCTTTATGTATTCGCTGATTGCATCTTTCAGTTCATCGCCTTTTAAATCAGCAAATTCATTGTCGGCAAGATATTTCAGTTTTACTTCGTTTGGTGTACCGTCAAGACCTTTTGTGTATCCTGGAGATACGATAGGGTCAGCCAGTTCCCAGATTTTTCCTACAGGGTCTTTGAATGCGCCATCGCCGTAGACCATGACTTCTACAGTTTTACCGGTCAGGACATTGATTTTTTTCTGAATGCCGTCAACAAATTCCTGACAGTGAATCGGGAAGAGTTTAACGCTGTTTTCGGTTGCTTTGTTAGAACCGAGCAGACCGTATTTATCATTGTAACCGCTTCCATCTACGCTTGCAGTCAATATATCGTCCATACCTAGCACCACTTCTGCGCCGGCTTCTTTGAGAAGTCTCTTAGATCTTGCTCTGGTATGAATGTCGCAAGTTAGCACTTTCTTGGTATAATCCAGAATTGATTTTGGGTTGTTGGAGAAGATGACTTCTGCTTCTGCACCTTCTTCCTTGATAAGATCTTTATAGTAATTCACATAGTCCATACCGGTGAAGGTATGTCTGGATTTTCCGAACAGCTCCTCAAACTGTGCCTGTGTCAGCACGTCGGAGTACGGGTTGATTCCTTTTTTATCCAGAAGGTCGATGTCAACCAGATGGTTGCCTACTTCGTCAGAAGGATAGCTGAGCATCAGTACAACTTTCTTTGCACCTTTTGCGATACCGCGTAGACAGATTGCAAATCTGTTTCTTGAGAGAATCGGGAAGATAACGCCGATGGTTTCTCCGCCGAGCTTTGCCTTTACGTCTGCAGCAATCTGATTAGTGGTAGCGTAGTTTGCCTGTGCTCTTGCCAGAATGGATTCTGTTACGGCAAGGATGTCTCTGTCCTGTATAGTAAATTCACCAGCTGCTGCCGCATCCATGACAGTGTCGATGACAATCTGGGCGAGGTCCTCGCCCTCTTTTATGATGGGAGCTCTAAGCCCTCTGGATACTGTTCCTACTTTTCTTTCCATTTTAAGATTCTCCTTTGATGCGACTGATTCCCATGTTTGCCAGCTCATCGGCACGGTTGTTCATCGCAGTGATATATTTGAAATCGTCGAAAGAAAAACGGCTTCCGTTCCAGCCGACGAATTTCGTGTAAAGTTTATCAAAGTCTGTAGCTTTGCTGTTTAGGTTAACATGCCCCTTCACGCGGAAAAATTTCACATCGTGCTTTCGCACCAGTGCCAGAAGCTCTTTCCACAGATCCTGGTTTTCTACAGATTTCTTGGCGGCATTGCGCCATTTATTCTTCTCCCAACTTTCGTACCATTTTTCGCGAAAACAGTTGGAAACGTAAGCGCTGTCGGAGAAAACTTCTACAGTCTGCCCATCCTTGTTGAGCGCTTTAAACGCCTCTATGACTGCGGTCAGTTCCATGCGGTTGTTGGTGGTATTTGCTTCACCACCGAACATTTCTTTCTTGTGTTCGCCAAATTCTAAAATGGCACCCCAGCCGCCGGCGTTCTCACTGCTCTGATTTCCTGAACAGCCGCCGTCTGTGTAAATTCTCAAAATCATCATTGGTATCCCCTTTGTAATTTTTTACACATACTATTATGCCTTATTTTGTTAAAAAGTACAA
Source organism: Anaerotruncus sp. 80 (assembly GCF_009936115.1). Classification (NCBI taxonomy): domain Bacteria; kingdom Bacillati; phylum Bacillota; class Clostridia; order Eubacteriales; family Oscillospiraceae; genus Anaerotruncus; species Anaerotruncus sp. 80. Next base: position 78,052 of record NZ_QWES01000004.1, on the reverse strand, counting down.
CGGAAAATTTTTGTGGCGGTGAAAAAGTGTGCTATAATGAGGGAGAAGAAGCAGATTTAACCTAAATTGCGGTTTTCAAAAAAATATGTATAAACGTGCTATGGCAGGGGACTGCAGGACTTGCGTAATATGCAAGATTTGAAATTTGTTTAGGGAAATCTTGCGAAAAATGCAGGATTTGAGGACAAAAATCAAGGAATCATGCGTGCTCAAGCTTACTGCTCCTATCTTTTTATACATATTTTCTATTATTTCGATTTCTGGGTTAAGATTTGCGAATTCGCTTATACATTTTTTTCAAAAAGACCTATTTTAGGTTAAGCCACTGTACTGGCAATGGTGCTAGTGCAGGAATTAGATATGGCGCTATCCGCAAAAACATGATAAAATAAGTTTTGTGATTTTTATATGGAAGAGGTAAGAGATGGCGTTTCAGTTTTATTCCTTTGCCAGCGGCAGTTCCGGCAACTGCTATCTGGCAAGAAGTGAAAATACGACAATTTTAATAGATGTGGGCATTACCGGCAAGCGAATTTTTGAGGGGCTTTCTTTGCTCAATTTAAAGGCGGAGGAAGTAGACGCAATTTTGGTAACCCATGAGCATATGGACCATGTCAGGAGTCTGAAAATGCTAAGCAAGAAAGCGGTCAATGCCAGAGTCTGCGGCTCCGCGGGCACGTTGGCGGAGGTTATGGATAAGATTGATGGTGACAGAGCAAGGGCAGTTGGAGCTGCAGAGCGTTTCCAGATTGGAGATATTACCGTAGTTCCTTTTCGGCTTTCCCATGATGCGGCAGAGCCTTTTGGTTATTCGTTGATTCACCAGGGAAGACAGCTGACCATTGTGACTGATACTGGATACATTTCCGAGGAAATTTTCTTACATATTGAGAAAGCAGACCTGCTGGTTTTGGAAGCCAATCATGAGGTGAATATTCTGAAGATGGGGGCATATCCATATTATTTGAAACGAAGAATTTTGGGTGATGAAGGACATCTTTCCAACGAGGCGGCAGGGCAATGCCTTTGCGAAATGCTGCGGGCACGGAAAGAAAAGGGCTGCGCAAAAATACCGCAGGTGGTGCTGGCGCATTTAAGCAAGGAAAATAATACGCCGGGACAGGCATATCTAACCATTCGCAACATTTTATTTGAAGAGGATTTTTACATAGACAAAGATTTGATGTTAGATATTGCCAAAAGAGACGAGATTGGAAAAGAGATGGAAATATAGTATATGAACATTACGGTTATCTGTATTGGTAAATTAAAAGAAAAATACTGGAGTCAGGCTGTAGAGGAGTACAGCAAAAGGCTTCGCAGCTATTGCAGTCTGGAAATCCTGGAGTTAAAGGAGTCCAGACTTCCTGATAAAGCTGGTGCTGCCGAGGAGCTGGCTGTAAAGGACGCCGAAGGGAAGGAAATCCTGAGGCGGATTAAGGAAAACATGTATGTGATTACATTGGAAGTCAAAGGGAAAATGCTTTCCTCTGAAAAATTAGCGGAAAAGATAGAAAAACTGGGCCTTTCCGGCGACAGTAATATCGCCTTTATTATTGGCGGCAGTTTGGGACTTTCCGATGAAGTAAGCAGGAGAGCTGATTTTAAACTTTCCTTTTCTGAGATGACTTTTCCGCACCAGATGATGCGGGTGATTCTGCTGGAACAGGTGTATAGAAGTTTTAAAATTATGAGGAATGAAACTTATCATAAATAATTTCACTCATAGGTATTTACTTTTGCGGAAAAAGGATTATAATAAAAATAGTTCAAAATGAACAGGGAAAAATTTAATACGGAGAAGTTTTTTCTGTATGGTGGTTTATAGTTTACATTGCGAGGTTTTTTCCCTGTTTATTCTTGGATAAGAGAAGAAATGTCAAGGATTGAATTGACATTTTTTTTTTGGCGGTTTTCTACAAACTAAAAGATGTCAGGCAGGCAATTTTACGCCAACGTGACATCTTTTTTAGTTATAATGCTTATACAATCATATCATAGGTTGCGTAGTCCGGCATCCAGTGAGTGTCGGCAATATAGTGGAACAAAGTTTCCGTGTCTTTTGCTTTGAACAATTCCAGAATTTTACGATGTTCATTATTAGTCTTTGCAAACACTTCTTTCAGGGTCTGATCGTTGTCATCGATATAGGTTTTTTTCAATAGTTTGTTCTTTGTTTTAGCAATTGTATCGATTAGGGTATTGTTGCCGCATTTATTGATATATAGCTGGTGGAAGGTGGTTTGCTGTTTGTAATACATCTCGTAATTGCCAGAGTTGATAGCAAGCTCCATTGCGTCTATATAAAAAGCCATATCGGCATAATCCTGTTCTGTTAAATTGTCACAGGATAATTTTGCTGCGTAGCCATCGAGGACTCCGATGACTGCATAAATTTCCTTGATGTCGGTGTGACTCATCGCTTTGATGACAAAACCTTTGCGGGCGCGGTTTTCCAGCACGCCTTCAGCGGCTAGCTGAATTAAGGCTTCGCGGACAGGTGTACGGCTGATATTCAGTTCTTCACAGATCACATTCTCGTTGACACGTTTATCGGGGAGAAGGGCGCCATCACGTATTTGCTCGGCGATATAGTCATAGACGTGGTCTTTTAATGTTTTAAATCTTTCCATGTATGGTTTCCTCTCAAAATTCTAACGCTTATATATAATATATAACGGCTGGAATCTTTCGTCAATAGAATTCGACAAGAAACGCGAATTTATCTGAAAAATCAGATATGACCTATTGACAGAAGAAAAAGTTTTATATATAATATACTCATCTCGGTAGAAAATATAATATATTTTATAATTTATATCGAATATAATCTGCCGAGCGCAATTATTTTATTTATAGAAAGAAAGAGAGGTTTATGAAATGCCGACATTAAATGACAAGAAGAAGAAATTTCAATTTCCGAGCAGTACATTAATGCTGTTTTCCATCATTGTAGTGGTAACTATCTTAACCTACATTGTACCAGCAGGTCAGTATGAGTATGTGCTGGATGAGGCAACGGGCTATAACGTTGTAGATGGGGGAAGTTTTGCTTATGTTGATCAGAGCCCAGTCAATCCGTTCAAACTGTTCGTAGCAATTCAGGAAGGCTTTATCAACGGTGCACAGATTATCTTCCTGATTTTATTCGGATATTTCTGGGTATATTCTGTCATGCAGACTGGTGCTTTTACAGCGATGATTAACACGCTTCTTAACGGCAGGGCAAAGGACAGCAAATTATTTGTTCCTATCGTTATGTTGGTTTTTGCATTAGCGGGATCTACTTATGGCGAATTTGAGACTGTATATGGGCTGATTCCGATTTTCGTGGCGCTTGCCATTGCGCTGGGTTATGATGCAATCGTGGGAATGTGCATGTCAGGTATGGCAGTGGCAGTCGGCTTTGCCTCTGCAACGACAAATCCGTTTACCATCGGTATTGCACAGACGTTTGGGCAGCTGAAGATGTTCTCCGGCTTAGGATACAGATGGCTCATCTTTGTGGTATTCTATCTGGTTGCTGTGGCGCTGGTGATGAGATATGCTCTAAAAATTAAGAAGGACCCAACGAAGAGTCTGCTTTACGGCATGGATTACTCTGCTTTCCAGGTTGAACGTGATGAAACCATGAAGTTTACAGGCAAACACAAAATTATTATGCTTGGTATGGTTGTTACAGTCGCAACCATTGTATATGGCTCTTTAGAACTGGGCTGGTATATCAATGAAATGAGCGCTGTATTTATCATTTCCGGTATCATTTCTTCTATCATCGGAGGCAAAAGAGCAGAGGGTATCTGCGCAGATTTGATTACATCGTTGTCAGAAATGACAGTTGCAATGGTCGTAGTAGGTATGTCCAGAGCAATTCTGGTTATCATGCAGAACGGAGTGATTATTGATACTGTAATTCACGGTATGAACAGCATGATGGATGGACTTCCAGCGTGGGGAACAGGTATTGCAATGCTGATTGTGCAGAATGTCCTGAATTTCTTTATCCCATCGGGCAGCGGTCAGGCGGCAGCAATTATGCCGATTATGATTCCGCTGGCAGACCTGTCTGATCTAAACAGACAGATTGCAGTGCTTGCTTATCAGTTTGGTGATGGATTCTCCAATCTGTTATGGCCGACAGCGTCCTGTACAATTATGTGTGGTATTGCAAAAATTCCTATGGGCAAATGGTATAGATTCTTCCTGCCGATTTTTGCAGTGTTCTTCGTATTACAGATTATCTTTATTGTAATCGCAGTTCTGATGAACTATAGTTAAAATAACGGGAAAAGAAAGGATTTTCTAAAATGCAGGAAAAAGAGTTTAGAGATTTGCTGCTTGCGCAGGTGCGCATCTTTGAGAAAGAAGTTATTGCAGTCAATGACTATATGGCAGAAAATCCGGAAACTGGGTCGGAAGAGTATAATAGTTCTCGCAAAATGGTAGAATTGCTGAGAAAATACGGAATTCAGGTGGAGTATCCTTTTGCTGGATTAGATACAGCCTTTAAAGGGATTATCAATCCTGAAAAGGAAAGCAGAATGGTGCTTTTAGCAGAATATGACGCTCTGCGGGGTTTAGGTCATGCCTGCGGTCACTGCGCCAGCGGCAGTGCGAGCCTTCTTGCGGCTTTGGCGCTGAATCAGGTAAAGGATCAGCTGGATTTCGGCGTAGATATTATCGGAACACCTGATGAAGAAGTCAACGGTGATAAATGCTATATGGCGGATGAGGGTGTTTTCGATGGATATGATTTTGCAGCCATGGTTCACATGGGCAGCTTTAATACGGCAGAGGTTAAATTTATTGCCTTAGATGGTCTGGGCTTCAAGTGGCACGGCGCGCCAGCTCATGCGGCAGCAGCACCGGAAAAGGGAAGAAATGCCCTCAATGCGGCACGACTGTTTATGGACGCAGTCGATATGATGAGACAACATGTCATAGAGGAAGCTAGATTGCATGGCTTCATTAAGCAAGGCGGTGTTGCTTCTAATATCGTTCCCGATGAGGTGGAAATTGAATTTATAACCAGAGCGCCAAGAAGGGAAGACCTTAATGATATTACAGCGTGGGTCAGAGACTGCGCAAAAGCGGCGGCTCTTGCGACTCGGACGGAAGCTGAGATGTTTCTGGTCGGTGCGCCGTTCCATGAACTGCATATCAGTGAAATTGGTAAGAAGATTATGGAAGACTGCTTTACCGATCTGGATATAGACTTTGTAAAAGGATCCTCTGCCATGACAGGTTCCTCAGATATCGGCAATGTCGATTATCGCTGTCCGGCATTTCATCCGGTTATGGGAATTGGTAAGAATTACGATCCCCATACCAAGGAATTTGCAGATGAAATGACTTGCCCGGGAACCCATCAGGCGATCAAAAATTCAGCGAATTATCTGCTGACTTTAGCGGCAAAGCTTTATACCGATAAGGAGTTGCTCGCGAAGCTCAAAGCAGATCACAAGGCGTACAGAGGATATTAACTCTTAAAAATTTGAAAAGATCATAGTTTTATGTGATAATTAGGGAATGTGTGAAAATGCATTCCCTTTTTTTAAAATAATTTATGTTAATGGAGGAAATTATGAATTACGGATGTCAGAGTATGGTCAAAAAAATTGACACAATTTTAATTAAACGGCCGGAAGCGGCTTTTGTGAGTCAGGAAAACCTCAACGAGAATTGGGAAAAATTCAAGTATTTCGGGTGTCCAGACTATGAGAAGGTGCTTAAGGAGTACGAGGTCTTTGAAAAGATCATCAAAGACAATGTCGAAAATGTTTATTATCTTCCTTATGACGAGAGAACCGGACTTGACTCTATCTACACCCATGACTCCCTCAAAGTCACGAAAAAAGGTGCAATTTACTTTCCGATGGGAAAAGAACTTAGAAATAAGGAGCGCCTTGCGACAGAAGCTTTTTTAACAGAGCATGGGGTGCCGACTTTAGGATACATTAAGGCGCCGGGAAAAATGGAAGGCGGCGATGTCCTTTGGATTGATGAAAAGACTGTAGCGATCGGCAGGGGGTATAGAACTAATGATGAAGGCATTCGCCAGTTCAAAGAGCTGACAAAGGATTTTATCGATGAATATATTGTGATTCCAATGCCCCACGGTGACGGCGAAGAGGCGTGTCTTCACCTGATGAGCATTATCAGTTTTGTGGACACAGATAAAGCCGTTGTTTATTCCAAATACATGCCGGTATTCTTTAGAGAATATCTCATCGAAAGGGGCATACAGCTGATCGAATGCAATGATGAAGAATACGATTATCTGGGAACCAACCTGCTGGCGCTGGAACCTGGAAAATGTGTTTTAATCGCAGGCTGTCCGGAGATTCAGAAAAAAATCGAAGACGCAGGTGTAACGGTTTACACTTACGAAGGAAAAGAAATGTCCTACCGTGGTACCGGCGGACCGACCTGTCTGACCTGCCCGGTATGCAGAAAATAGGAGCTTCGAGGTAATATTCATGAAAAATCACAATTTGGATTTTGCGCTGCTGGGCGATAAGATCAAAGAAATTCTATATGAATATGTAAAAATTGAAAGTTTTACTAATACCTCTGGTGAGCGATTAGTAGAGGAGTTTTTCACTGGGCATTTTGAAAAGATTCCATATTTCAAAGAGCACCCCGAGAATTGGGGTCTGTACCCCTTAGAAGATGATCCGCTGCAAAGGAATGTCTGCTGGGCTATAGTACGGGGAAAAGGGAATAAAACTGTTGCCATGGTACATCATTACGACATTGTGGATATCGAAGATTATAAATTGCTCAAGCCGCTGGCTTTTTCACCTGATGAACTTGCGGCAGCCCTTGCAGATCATAAAGATATGCTGCCGGAAGATGCGCTGGTGGATCTGGAAGCTGGCAGCTTTGTATTCTGCAGAGGCGGCTGTGATATGAAGGCGGGAGGCGCTATCCAGTACGCACTTTTAGAGGAATACAGCAAACTTGCGAATTTTGAGGGAAATGTCATCGTTCTTGGCGTCCCCGATGAGGAAAACCTTTCTGCCGGCATGCGGGCTGCGGTGCGGCTTTTGGCAGAACTAAAGGAAAAGCAGGGACTTGAATATCTGATGATGATCAACAGCGAGCCCCATCAGAGAAAAGATTTTTCCAAAGGTGTTTTTTCTGAGGGAACAGTGGGAAAAATGATGCCATTTGTCTATGTGAGAGGATTTTTATCTCATGCAGGGAAAGTCTTTGAGGGACTCAATCCGGTATCCGTTTTGTCGGAAATTGTGGCGAAAACGGAAGTTAACATGGACTTTGCCGATGTAGTAGACGGAGAAGCGGCGCCGCCGCCAACCTGGTTATATCAAAAGGATAGTAAAGATCGTTATGATGTCTCTATGCCGCTGTCTGCACAAGGTTGTTTTAGCGTTCTAACTTTAAAGCAAACGCCTGCAGAGCTTTTAGGAAAGGTAAAGAGGGTCTGTGAAGATGGATTTCTGACAGTAATTGAGCGGCTTAACGAGAATTATGAGAAGTTTTTAGCTGCTACGGGGCAGCCGGTAAAGAAGCTGCCTTGGAAGGTGAAGACTGTAGGTTTTGGAGAACTTTATGAAGAGGCAAAAGCCCAGCACGGGACAGTCTTTGAAGAGGCTTACGAAATGGAAAGAGAGCGGATCTTGCGGGATCTTGCGGAAGGGCGTATCAATATGATTGAAGGGAACTTCCAGCTCATTGAGAAAATCTACGATTATATTGAGGATATTTCCCCCAGAGTTGTGTACGGTTTACTTCCGCCGTATTATCCAAACGTGTCCAATGTATATTTTGATGGGATTGCAGAGGAAGCGTCGGGGCTGAGCGAAAAGTTATCCACATATACACAAGAAGAGTATGGACAAATTTACGATAAAGAGTATTTCTACACCGGAATCTGCGATCTGAGCTACATCAATATTGACGATCCGACAGCCCAGCGGGAATCGGTGGCAGGTGCTATGCCGCTCTTTGGTGCGTACTATGATATTCCTTTCGAGCAGATTAAAGCTGTTTCCATGGCAGGGATTAACATCGGTCCGTGGGGAAAGGATTTTCATAAACTGACGGAGAGAGTATACAAAGAGGATTTGTATGAGCGCACGCCGCGCATTTTGGATTATGCAGTGAAGCTGCTGCTAAAATAAGCTGGCATGTTTTTTCACAAACTGCTGAAAGTTTTGCCGTTCTCCGGCAATGAGCAGGTGCATGGTTTCCCTAAAAATAAAATCTTGGGAATCTACCGCCTTGATGACATCGTTTTCTTTATAAGCGATGACATTGAGTCGGTATTTTTTTCGTATCTCCAGTTCTTTAAGACTGTGTCCAATCCAGGACTTTGGCGGCGCAATTTCAAAAATACCGTAATCAGAAGAAAGTTCCAGATAGTCAAAGGCACTGGCGGCGCTGTATTTCATCGCAGTGCGCAGCGCCATGTCACGTTCGGGATAGATGACGGCATCGGCGCCGTTGGAAAGAAGAAATTTAGCATGAAGATCCTGATTGACTTTGGCAATCACCTTTTTTGCGCCCTGTTCTTTCAGCATCATGGTGATAATCAAAGAAGTTTCCAGATTGTTGCTGATGCAGACGAAGGAAAGATCAAATTCGCTTGCACCGAGGCTTTTGATCACTGATTCATCTGTGCAGTCACCGATTTGGGCAGCAGTGACAAAGGGTGCAATTTCGTTGACACACCGCTCGTCTTGATCGATTACCAGAAGTTCATTTCCCAGTTCAGAAAGACGCATGGACAGATGACGACCGAATCTGCCCAGTCCAATAATTAAAATAGAACGCATGAGTTGTCTCCTTTTGTTTGAATTTTTTGTACCGCTTATCCGATGAGAATTGGCTCTTTAGGATACCGCAGCCTGTGGGCAGGTCTATGACTGCTGATTACCATGATGACAGCAATACTCCCCAGCCTGCCAAGATACATCAGCGCAATGAGTATCGCCTTCGAAAATACACCCAGTTCTGCCGTAATTCCCATGGAAAGACCTACTGTACCAAGGGCAGATAGTACCTCAAAAAGCACGTATTCAGATTCCAGAAGGGGATTCGCAAGAAGCAGCAGAAATGTACAGAAAATACTTGCAATCAGGTAAAATGAAATACTGGAGAAGGCGCACTGCTGCACTTCTTCGGGCAGTCGCCTCTGGAACAAAGATAGATCTCTGCTGCGAAAAATTTGGGAAACGATAGAGAGCAGAACAACAGTGAATGTGGTAACTTTGATACCGCCGCCAGTGGAGCCAGGACCGGCGCCGATAACCATAAGACACATGGTCAGGACTCTGCCCGCCGGCGAAAAATCACTGTAGTCAGAAATCGCAAAGCCTGCTGTTCTCGGGGTAACCGACAAAAATAGAGCGTTCATCCATTTTTCTGCGAGGGAAAGGGAGCGCAGTGTGGTATTGCTTTCTAAGAACAAAAATAAAAGACAGCCGGATATAACCAAAGCTGCGGTACAGGTCAGCATAATTTTGCTGTGCAGGGTGTAGGTGCGGAACCGGAAACGATGGTCGATGAAGTCACGCCAGACGATAAAACCGATGCCGCCTGTGATGATCAGTATAGTAGTGGTTAGAAGCACCAGTGGGTCTTTTGAAAAATGCTGTAAAGATGTACCGGGGGTAAAGATACCCATTAAATCGAAGCCTGCGTTGCAGAACGCGGAGACTGCGTGGAAGATGCTGAACCACAGCCCTTGCGCAGCTCCAAAGAGCGGGATAAAACGAAATGCCAGAGCAATGGCGCCGGCACCTTCGAAGATGAGGGTGCCCAGTGTCATCGTGCGCAGCACCTTGGTAACAGTGCCGATGGTTAGACTGCCCATAGACTCCATCAATGTGGTACGCTGAAAAATGCTGATTTTATGTCCTGAAAAATAAAGAAGCGCCATGGAGAGCCCCATAAATCCAAGACCGCCAATCTGAATCAGAAGCAGAATGATAAGTTGACCCAGAAAATTCCAATGAGTATAAATGTCCATCGGAGAAAGACCGGTGACGCAGGTCGCCGAGGCTGAAGTAAAAAGGCAGTCGATAAAGGACGTGGATTCACCGCTTGTTGTGCAGACCGGCAGACAAAGAACCAGTGCACCTGTCAGAATAATCACGGCAAACCCTGCCGACAAAAGCTGTATAGATGAAAGTTTTCGCATAGGTGCATCATCCTCCTGCCTTATGTTTCATCAATGGATGTAAGGCGGATATCTGCACTGGGCGGGAGGGAATACCCCCCTATATGACAGAATACCGTTTCGTCACATTGATATATTGCATCAGTATGCCCAGATTTGCGTAATAATATGAGAATTTATCTTGTTTTTTCACTTCAATTAGACCGGATTGTACCAGTTTCTTCATATGCTGAGAAATGGTGGCTTGTGCATAGTCGAAATTTGCGACAAGATCTTTGTTGCATACGTTTTCCATGGTTTTGTTGCACTGCATGATGTAGCGGAACAGACGCAGGCGAACGGGATGTGCCAGTGCATCGGACACGTCTGCAATCATTTCGATGTCTTTTTCGTCAAAGTCCTGTTCTTTTCTAATTCTCATAATGAATGTCCTCCAAAGTTTTAGATTGTCAAATACCAATATACAATAAAACGGTCAAAATAGCAAGGAATGTGTCGAAAAAAGGTGGTAGAAACAGATGAAAGGCAGATAAAAGAATTTGTTTTATTGTCTGCTTGTGAATTTACAATTTTTCACGTATACTATAGATACGAGGAGGAGATGGCGAATGGATAAGAAGAGAATCCCTATTGGATTTGAGGATTTTAAAGAGATTAGAGAAGAGAACCTGTATTTTGTGGATAAAACAATGATGATACAGGAACTATTGGATGGCAGCAAAGTGACCTTGCTTACAAGACCGCGCCGGTTTGGAAAAACTTTGAATCTTTCCATGGTACGCCGTTTCTTTGAAGATGAGAGAACGACGGAAGGTGAGAAGATAGATAATCGCGGTCTCTTTGAAGGGCTTGCCATAATGGGAGCAGGAGAAACCTACCTTGCACACATGGGGCAGTATCCGGTGATTACTTTATCACTCAAGTCAGGGAAGCAGGATAATTATGATTTGTCATATACAATGCTGAAACGGCAAATCGTTGCGGAGTTTTCGAGGCACCGGTATGTCCTTGATGGGACAATGGATACCACCCAACGAGATAAATATCAGGCAATTCTTGGAGAAAGCAAGGAACCTGCCCTATATATTGACGCACTGCGTTTTTTGTCAGAGTGTCTGTATCACTATCACGGCAGGGAAGCTGTCATACTCATTGATGAATATGACGTGCCGTTAGAAAATGCATATTTTCAAGGTTTCTACGATGAGATGATTGGATTTATCCGTTCGCTGTTTGAGTCAGCCCTGAAAACCAATCCGTATCTGAAACTGGGTGTGGTAACCGGCTGCCTTAGAATCAGTAAAGAAAGTATCTTTACGGGGCTTAATAATCTGGAAATTCACTCCATTATCAGTCCGAAATACAGCAGCTGTTTTGGCTTTACCGGTGCGGAAGTGCAGAATATGCTGGCATATTATAATCTGGAAGACAGGTTTGAAGAAGCAAAAGCATGGTACGATGGCTATCTGTTTGGAAATACGGAAATCTATAATCCGTGGAGTATTCTCAGCTATGCCAGCAATGCAAAGGCGGGTGCGCAAATCGCAACAAGACCGTACTGGTCAAACACATCGGGCAATGGCATTGTGAAAGAACTGGTTGAAGACGCTGACGATATTACCCGAGAAGAACTGGAAATTCTCATGGACGGCGGAACCATTGAAAAGCCAGTTCATGAAGAAATCACTTATGGAGATATTCACAGTTCCAGAGACAATCTGTGGAACTTCCTGTTCTTTACAGGATATTTGAAGATGAAAAGTCAGAGAATTGAAGGCGAAACCATTTATTTGGAAATGACCATTCCAAATAAGGAAATTCGATCTATCTACAGGCAATCTATTGTCGGGTGGTTCGACCGAAAGATTGAGCGCATAGACAGAAGCCCTCTGATTAAAGCCTTAGAAGATGGCGACTGCGAGGCTGCTGCGGACTTTATCTCTTGCCAGCTGATGGACACTATCAGTTACTTTGACTATGCGGAGAGCTATTATCATGGATTTTTGAGCGGACTTCTGAAGAACACCGGACGCTATTCGATTCTATCCAACCGGGAAAGTGGAAATGGCAGACCTGACCTGATCCTTAAAGAAAAAAAGTTTATGGGCAGAGCAATTATTATAGAATTGAAGGCTGCAAAGACCTTTGCGGAGATGGAAACAAAGTGCGATGAAGCGCTTGCACAGATAGAGACGCAGGGCTATGCAGCACCGCTGATTGCCGATGGCTATAGACCTATATTGAAGTATGGGATTGCTTTGTACAAGAAGGGCTGCATTGTGAAAACAGAGAAATAGAGAAAAGTTTACTGAGCGTGTATATACGTTGTATATATGCGCTTTTTCTTTTGCGTGAATTTCGCCGGAACTGGATTACCAAAAGGTAAAACCTGAGGCGAGTTTTTTACGTTAAGGTGACAAGTCGGTTGGGACAGTAGAGTGGAAAAAGAAGGAATAATCGAAGATAACGTTGAAATTTCAATAATATTTTTCTTCTAGGAGGCATTGGCACGAAAATCGCAATGATGAAGTGAAAAAAGATTCTGACAAGGAGGAATAGTCAATGAAAGTCAAAGAAAAATATCTAAACTTCTACTACGAAACAATTGGGGAAGTATGTGAACCTGAAATCAATCCAAAGAAAACGGCGCTGCTTCTGGTGGACCTGCAAAACGAATTTGTTCGGCGGGATTGCGGCGAAGCGCTGCAGTTTCAGGCGGCAGGGGAATGGGAACGATGGATTCCTTTCCATGACAGACTGGATGAAGTTGTAATTCCTAACAACCAAAAGCTGCTGGAATTTTTCAGAAAGAATAACTTGACGGTGACCTATGGAAGAATCGCCTGCCTGCGGGAAGACGGCGAAGACAGATCACCGGTACAGAAGTCTGAAGGCTGGAATGGTATGCTGCTTCCTGTGAATAGCTATGAAGCGCAGATGATTGATGAGCTGGCGCCGCTTGAGAACGAAATTGTCGTAAATAAGACGACAGACAGCGTGACTACGGGGACCAACTATCTGCAGCTGCTGCAGTTTATGGGCGTGGAAACCGTGATTGTAACCGGAATTGTAACGGATCAGTGTGTTGCGTCTACAGTAAGAGGACTTGCAGATGCTGGTTACAAAGTAATCTGTGTAGAAGATGCATGTGCAGCAGGCAGCATGGAGCTGCATGATGCAGAACTGAAAATTATGAGCGTTATTTACTGCGATGTACTTTCCACGGACGAAACAATTGCACTCATTGAGAAGAACTTATAGCTCATAGGTAACAGGAGAGAAAAATGGAAACACAAGGACTGAGAAAAGAAATAAGACTGTCCGGCATGATTGCTATGGCTGCCGGCGGCATGATTGCAGCGTGGATGGTTGAAATCAAGTACTGGTTTGAAATCGGTGGTGCAGGAGCAGCGCTTTCTTTACTGACATGCGCAATCCTGATTTTACCGCTGGCATTTATGTATACTGAAATGACTTCTATGATGCCCTATGCAGGCGGACAGAATATCTGGATTACAAACGCTTTCGGATTTAACACCGGCTTTGTATCCTGCTGGATGATTATGCTTCTTTATATCATGGCAATGCCTACGGTGTCGATGGGAATTGCCTCTATGCTGGCATACTTATTCCCAATTACAACCACACAAATAAAAATCATTGCAGCGGTGCTGCTGGTGCTCTGGTATTTCTTAACCAACTTTGAATTGAAGCTGCTTACCAAACTGCAGAATGTGTTCTTTTGGAGTACGCTGGTAATTGCCGTTGCTGCGGATGTTATTTTTATTGCAAGTGGAAAGTGGAGCTTTGCAAATCTTGACTGGTTTCCAAACGGAGCCGCTGGGTATACTGCAGGAATCGGTCTTTTAATCATGAAGTTTGTAGGATTTGACCTGATTCCGCAGCTTTCAGAGGAGGCAAACTTTCCGAAAAAGGATATTTGGAAAGCTTTTGTAGGATCTTTAGGTTGTACAGTGCTGGTTTATGGTCTGGCGGTCGTTGCAATCGGAGGTATCGTATCCCTTGACTGGATTAGCGAAGTAAGCATTGTAGACCCTATGGTGGCAGATCATCTGGGACTTCACTGGCTGGGGATTCTTCTCGTCGTTATGGGCGTTTTGACCTGTATTACTACGCTATCCTCCTTCTGGCTCTCTGCTTCCAGAATCCTCTATGGTGCAGCAAAGCAGCATCAGTTTACTGCAAGATTTGCTAAGTTAAACAAGCATGGACAGCCGCAGTTTGCAAATCTAGTTGTAGGCATTTTGTCCATCTACTTTACGATTTTTGCGCCGGAGGCATGGGTAAATTACATATACGTAATTTATGGCGTTGCAGCAGGTGCAGTATATCTGATGGTGACGCTTTCCTTCATGAGAATCAGAAAAACGCATCCTGAGTGGGAAAGACCATATAAAGCGCCTGCCGGCATGCTGCTTGGCGTTATAGGAATCGTATTTTGCATATGGATTCTTTGGACTAATGGCACTGCAATGGGTGCGGCAGAGTGGATTGTACTGGCAGTGTATGCGGCGGTCGGTGTTGTGCTTTGGGGTTATGCAAAGGCAATGCAAAAGAAAAATCCGCTGGATTGGGCGCCGGTTGTATTGAGTCCAGATACAGTCACCAAAGAAGAAGCAAATGAAATCACGCGCTGAGCTGCGGCATGGAGGCTAAGACTGAACCGTTGATATTCCAAAAATAGGAAAAGCAAAATGATAACATAGCCCGGGGAATATCTCGGGCTTATGTTATAATAAATCAAATCATCAAATTGCTGCCAGCTTGAGGTAAGGAGAACCCCATGAGAAAGAGGAAGCGATCACTTACTGTGAACATCATCTTGATTTTTTTAATCTTTAATATCCTTTCTGTTATGATTTTTACTGTATATATGCAGAAAAGCAGTCAGAACGGCGCTATGAAATACGCACAGAGCAGCCTGCTGGAAATGACAAAGGAGAAAGGGAACCTTCTTGCCATTACTTTCGATCGGATTCAAAATAGAGCAGAAGTTATGGGCGTATATATGGAGGAGGCGCTTTCGCAGGATACTTCGGCAGCGCTGAGCAGCCAGTATATGATGACAGAAACCGGCACGATGACTAGAAAAAAGGACAGCACAAAGAGCAGCAGTCAGCAGAGCAATATTATTGTGCCTAACATTGCGCCCTTGTCAGATGAACTGATTTATGAAATCAACGTGACGGAAAGGTTGGACCGTTATTTTGCGCAGATTATAGAAAATGAAGAGGTTTCGTGGTGCTATATTGTAACAAAGGGGAATCTTTTGCGGTGTAGTCCGTATGGTGACCTCAACGCTTTTTTTACCAGTGACCACAGTCAGGTCAGCGATATCTTTTATACACAGGCGACAAATCAGTATAATCCAGATCATCAGGCAATCTGGGCAGGACCTTATTATGATTATCTGGGAACAGGATGGACGATAACCTGTTCCCAGCCGGTATATGATCGAAATGGCGAACTGTTTGGCGTGATTTGTCTGGATCTTTCCATTGAAAAAATGAAAGAGAAGTATTTTACAGAGTTTTCTTTAGGACAGAGCGGAAAATTGTGTTGGATGTCAAATAACGGAGAGGTGTATTACCATACTGATTATGACAGTTTGACTGCAGAGCAGGGTGAAACGCTGGAGAAAAACATTTTTGAAGATGTATTGTCAGAAGAACGGCGAGCGGCGCTGAAAGAAGGCGTTCTCGGCGGTGGTTCGGGAATTAAATACTTTGAGGAAAACGGCGAGCAGCGCATGTTCATCTATTCGCAGGTGGAAGGTGCAGACAGCGTTATTTTTACAGAAATCGGCATAGATGATTTTAGTTCATTTTATACTGTGAATCTGAAAGGCATTATGGTTGTAGTGCTGATCAATCTGATTCTTGCAGTAATTTTTGCGTTGATTTTATATTTTAGTTTTTCAAGACCTATGAAAAGACTTGTAAATCAGGCGCAAAAAATTTCCGAAGGAAATTATTCAACTGTTCAGTTTCAAAAAGAAGAGGCCTGCGGTAATTATGAGATTTGCAAACTCAATGAGGCGCTGCGGATGATGAACGAGAATATTGTCTCTTATACAGAAAGTCTCATCGACAAGAACCGTGAAATTACAGTAATTCTGGACGCCATTGAAGAGACGCTCATGATTGCAGACATAGATGGAACTGTCAACATGCAGTCTAAGGATTTTGTCACGATACCGCGGGATAATTTAAAAAATGGAATTGCAGAAGTGGTAGCGACCGGAAAGCCTTTTTCTGAACAGCAGGTAGTGGACGGAGAAGCATATAGGAATCAGTATTATCCGATTTTAAAGGATAGAGAGGTCATCAAAATCGTAGTGTCCAGAGAGTGTGTTACGAAAACAGTTCTTCAGGAAAAGGAACTTCAGCAGATTGAAAAAATGGCAGGAGTAGGACAGTTGGCTGCTGCAATTGTACATGAACTAAAGAATATTCTTGCGAGGATCAAAGGCGCTGCGTATATTTTAAAACTGACTGAGGCGAAGGAATCGGAGGAAATATTTGCAATTCAAAAAGGGGTCGATGAGGCGGAAGATGTGATCTCAACTCTGCTGGATTTTTCAAAGAGGGACAAAGACGGCAGCGAGATGATACATCTTGGAACTCTGGTAAATCAAATTTTGCTGTTGTCTAAAAAAGAGATTATCGGCAAAGGAATTGTTATAAAAAAAGAAATTGATAAGGAGTTTTATGTAAACTCAAATGGCAGGGAGGCAATAAAAGTTATTCTACAGAATATCATCATAAATGCGATTCAGGCGGTACATTGTGAAGGCGAGATTGTGATTGAGTGCTGTAGGAAGGATGATAACGCATTTATCAGAATTAAAGATAATGGAGATGGTATTAAAGTTATACCAAAGGAAAAGGTTTTTGAACCATTTTTGACAACGAAAGAAAAAGGAACAGGCATCGGACTTTGGATTACCAAACGTCTTGTCGATACATTGGAAGGGGAGATTATACTACGTGAGCCTAAAGACGGCGGCACTGAGTTTATTGTATTAATTCCGGTAGAAAGAAAGGAGGCGTAATATCATGGCACGGGTTATGCTGGTTGATGATGACAGGAAATTGTTGGAACTTTATGAGAAAATCTTTGAACTCAATGGATTTGAAGTTATGCCTTGTGAGAATGGGCATTCTGCGCTAGAGGTTATCGGTAAAGAGGATATCGCTGTGGTGGTTTCTGATATCATCATGCCGAAGATGAATGGTATGGAGCTTTTGAAGCAAATAAAACTAAAATCGCCGGACACAGAGGTCATTATGCTTACTGCTGAAGGATCAATTTCTGGAGCAGTGGAGGCTGTTAAGGAAGGAGCTTTTTCTTATCTGGTAAAACCGGCAGATATTGAGGAATTGATTTCCAATATAAAAAAGGCAGCAGAGCTTTCCAATATTAAGGCTGAGAATAAGACCTTAAAAAACCGGTTAGCTTCCTTTTCGATGGGAAGTGAATTTATCGGTATATCCCCGGCAGCAGAAGCACTCAGAGAGAAAGCTAAAATTGTAGGTAAAACGGATTCTGCGGTATTGATTACCGGAGAGACCGGCACGGGAAAAGAAATTCTGGCAAATATGATACATAGATACAGCAGTCGTGCGGACAAACCTTTCGTATGCGTAAATTGCGGGGCGCTGAATGAGAATCTGATAGAAAGCGAATTGTTTGGCAGTGAAAAAGGCGCTTACACAGGAGCAGAGCGACAGAAAAAGGGTCGTTTTGAAATTGCTAACGGCGGAACAATTTTCTTTGATGAAATCGGAGAGATGAGTCCGAATATGCAAACGCGGCTGCTCAGAGTGCTGCAGGAAAAGACCTTTGAAAGAGTAGGCGGCTATGAGACAATCAGGAGTGACTTCAGGCTAATTGCCGCGACGAACAGAGATTTGAAGAAGGAGATTGAAGAGAATAGCTTTCGCAAGGATTTATACTACAGAATTAATATTATTCCTATTGAGATTCCACCTCTGCGGCAAAGATTGGAGGATATTCCGGTCTTATGTAGCAGCTTCCTGTCCCTTTATGCAAGAGAAATGAATAAGCCGCTGCCTGTCATAGATGAAGAGGTGTTGGAAGTCCTTCAGAAATATGACTGGCCCGGCAATGTGAGAGAACTTCGCAATCTGATAGAAAGAATGGTTGTACTCTCTGGCGAAGGAAGTTTAGATGTGAATGTACTTCCGGAAGAGATAAAGGATATTTTTCAGCAAAGCGAGCCGGATGATTCACTGCGGGGGCAGACGAAATCCTTTGAAAAAGAATACATTATAAAAATCATAAACAAGCATCAGGGCAATGTTGCAAAGGCAGCAGGTGAAATGCAGATTGCCAAGAAGAATCTGTATAAAAAGCTGAACGAATACGGGATAAAGTATAAATAAATTATAGTTGAACTTTTCTGCAAAAAAATTTGCACTTGTGCAGGAAATCGTGTAAAATAGAAGAGAATAAAGCAGGAGGTACGGAGACTTGACCGCAGAGGAATATAAAAAAATACTGGAAGCGCTGATCAATCTCGTAGACATGGGGATTTACGTGGTAGACACAGACGGCGTGGGCATGTTCTATAATCAAATTATGGCGGACATGGAGCAGATTCGCATTGACGATGTCATCGGAAAGCCTTTTGCAAAAGCGTTTCCCGGTGTAAAGCTGGAAGAAAGCACCATGTATCAGGCTTTAAAGAAAAACGTTGAAATCCGTAATAAACAACAGTCATATACCAGCTTATATGGAAAGGAAATCGCAACAATTAACAGCACTGTACCTGTAATCCATGAAGGAAAAACCATTGCAGCTATTGAAGTTGCAAGAGATGTAACCAATATTCGTTCCATGAGCGATACCATTTTGCAGCTGCGGGAAAAAGAGATAAAGCCTAAAGAGGCAAGGCCGAAGCTGAAAAAGTATACTTTTGATGACCTCATCGGAAACAGTTCGCTGTTTACTGCGGTTTTGGAACGGGCAAAGCGGGCGGCAGGCAACGACGCATCGGTATTTATCTATGGGGAAACAGGGACAGGAAAAGAGCTTCTTGCGCAGAGTATCCATTATGCCAGTGCTCGCAGGCAAAATCCGTTTTTGGCGCAGAACTGCGCAGCGCTGCCGGAATCCTTGCTTGAGGGCATCTTATTCGGAACCACAAAAGGCGGGTTTACCGGGGCGATGGATAGAGCCGGGCTCTTTGAACAAGCTAATGGCGGCACTCTGCTGCTGGATGAAATCAACTCCATGCCGTATGATTTACAGAGCAAGCTGCTGCGCGTGCTGCAGGAGGATTATATCAGAAGAGTTGGTGGAAGCAGAGATATTCCCATTGATGTGAGAATTATTGCTACGGTCAACGAACCCCCAGAAAAACTCATAGAAGAAGGCAAACTTCGAAAGGATCTTTATTACCGGCTTAATGTAGTAAATATCTCCATTCCGCCGCTGCGCAGCCGCCTTGAAGATATTCCAGTATTGACAGAAAAACTGCTGGAAAAGCACAATGAACGCTTTGGAAAAGAGGTCTGGATGGTATCGGAACATGCGCTGCAGCGTCTTTGTGATTATAATTATCCGGGCAATGTTCGTGAACTGGAAAATATTATTATGCAGTCGGTCGCTATGGCAGACAGGGAACACGTGCTGACAGAAAAACTGTTGCAGATGCCGATGCAGGTAGATGCAATTGGCGCTGATGTCGAAAAGTGGGATCGGAAAGGTCCGCTTGATCAGTATCTTGATAATTTGGAGAAGGAAATTATCAGAGAGGTAATGATTTCCGAAGGTGGAAATATTTCGAAGACCGCAGAAGCCCTGCATATTAAGCGGCAGACCTTGCAGCATAAATTGAAAAAATATGGGATTAAAGGTTGAGAAAAGGCGCCGGAATGCAAAAATATTTGCATATATAATGCCAAAAAATTTGCATTGTGCCCGCTGAATTAGAAATGCGGTCACTTCAAAATTTAAAAATTTCCGCAATCTGCGAGAGTTATTTAGTGGTTTTTGCACAGAATAAGTGCTGAAAACCACTATTTTTATGAAATTATTGCGGCGAAATTGTATCATGTATACACGGGAATATTTGGCATGGTTGTTGCTTTATATATAGATATCACGCGAAAACGCGTTTCAAAGTCAATTCATATTATAGTAATGATTTATTAAAAGGAGAGAAAAGCAAATGAAAAATGTAAAAGTAATCCTTTGGGGACTCGGCGCTATGGGCGGCGGAATCGGTAAAATGCTGGTAAAGAAGCAGGGTGTTGACATTGTCGGCGCAATTGACATCGGCAACAAATTAGGTAAGAGCCTGTACGAAGTAGTACCGGGCATCGAAAGAGGCGACAGAGAAGATGTTATCGTTGGCACAGCAGAAGAAGTTATCAAACCAGGTGCAGCAGACATCGTAGTAGTTTGCACAGACTCTTTCACTGCAAAAGTGTATGACAAACTGGTTATGGTTATGGAAAACGGCATGAACGTAATTACTTCTGCTGAAGAAATGGCTTATCCGCAGGCACAGGAACCTGAACTTGCTAAGAAGCTGGATGAAATCGGTAAGAAGAACGGCGTAACTGTACTGGGTACTGGTATCAACCCTGGTCTGATTATGGACCTTCTCGTAATCCTGTGGACTGGTGCTTGTGAATCCGTTGATCACATCGTTTCCAGAAGAGTAAACAGCTTATCTCCGTTTGGTCCTGCTGTAATGGAAGAACAGGGAATTGGCGTAGAAGTAGAAGATTTTAACAAGAGAAAAGCAGACGGCACTATGGCAGGTCACGTAGGATTCGCAGAATCCGTTGGCATGATCTGCGATGCGCTGGGCTGGAACCTTGAGAAGTTTGAACAGGATATGGAACCGATCGTGACTGATGTAGACAGAAAATCTCCTTACGGCTTCGCAGCAGCTGGTCAGGTTGCAGGCGTTGCAATGAAGGGCTGGGGAACTGTTGACGGCGAAGTTAAGATTGAAATGGATCATCCGCAGCAGATCGAACCTGAGCAGGTTGGCGTATTCACAGGTGACTACGTAGAAATTAAGGGTAATCCTCCTGTAAACATGGCTAATACTCCGGAAATCGAAGGCGGTATCGGAACTATGGCTATGATCATGAACTGCATTCCGCACGTAATCAACGCAAGACCTGGTCTTAAGACTATGATCGACATTCCAGTTCCTCACGCAATCATGGGCGACATGAGAAATATGATCGAGGAAGACTGCAAACTGGTTAAATAATTAAGACTTGTCTTATTTGTCCACAGCGTTGTCAGTCTCATCGTTCAGTACTTAAATTCACACAAGTACCTCCGTGTTTCGATGACTTGCTGCCTCGCTGTGAACAAAAAATCCAGCGTCTTCTAGGTTACTATGAGAGACGTAAGATAGCTGGCGCAAGCGGCGTCATACTATATAAATAATGTAGGAGATGATTAAAATGGTAAAAAAAGGAGAATGGGTACGCATTCACTCTGTAGTACTCAAGGCAGAAGAAAGAACTGCTAAAATTCCTGAAGATACACAGAAATGTGACCTGCAGATGTGGACAAAGGGCACATTGCAGGAAGATGCAGAAATCGGCGATGTTGTTACCGTAAAAACTGCATGCGGTCGTATGGAAAAGGGCACTTTAATTGAAGTAAACCCGTACTATACACACAGCTACGGCAAATTTGTCCCTGAAATCATCGAGATTGACAAACAGCTGAGAGAAATCATGTTTGGAGGTGACAAATAATGACACTGGCAAAAGATTATGATTCCGTTATGGGCAGATCCAATGAGATTCAGAGAAAAGCACTGGGTCTTGACTACGCAGAATTTGAATCCGGTTCAGTAGCTTTTGACTATGAGGCACTGATGAAATCCACCGGTTACACCCTGGAAGAAGTTGCAAAGATTCAGGCAAAAACTGCAGTAGGAAACACACCGCTGATTGAATTGCGCAACCTGACCGCGCTGGCAAGAAAATATGCAAAGCCGGGCTATGGCGCAAGAATTTTTGCAAAGGACGAGGCAGCCAACGCTTCCGGTTCCTTTAAAGCAAGAAGAGCGGCATGTGCAGTAGCACACGCTAAGAAATTAGGTTATAAAGGCGTTATCGCAGCAACTTCCGGAAACTACGGTGCAGCAGTTGCTTCCCAGGCAGCAATGCAGGGAATGGAATGTATCATCGTACAGGAATGTTACGATTCCAAAGGTGTTGGACAGCCTGAAATTGTAGAAAAAGCAAGAAAATGCGAAGCTTACGGCGCTGAAGTTATTCAGCTGACTGTAGGACCTGAACTGTTCTACACATTCCTTTCTGTTCTGGAAGACACCGGATATTTCAACGCTTCACTGTATTCTCCGTTCGGCATTGCCGGCGTAGAAACACTGGGTTACGAAATTGCAATGCAGTGTCGTGAACTGGTTGGCAAAGACCCGGATATGGTAGTCTGCACCAATGCAGGCGGCGGTATGATGACAGGTACAGCAAGAGGTCTATTAAAGGCTGGCGCTGTTGATACAGAAATGGTTTCCGCTTCCATCGACCTGACCGGACTGCACATGGCTTCCGACGAGCAGTTTAATAAGAAATCCTGCACCACAGGTCATACTGGATTTGGTGTACCTTATGCAACTGATCCGGACCACTCTGATGTTCCGCGTTCTGCTGCAAGACCTCTGCGTTACATGGATCGTTATGTAACTGTAACACAGGGTGAGGTTATGTACATGACAGAAGCACTGGCTAATCTTGAGGGTATCGAAAGAGGACCGGCAGGAAATACAGCCCTTGCGGCAGCATTTTCTCTGGCGCAGGAATTGCCTGAAGATGCAGTGCTTGTCATCAGTGAAACTGAATACACCGGCGCTGGTAAACATATTCAGCCGCAGCTTGACTTTGCAAGAGAAAACGGCATCGAAATCAAGTTCGGAAACCCGCAGGAAGAAGACAAGCCGGGCGTGAACATCATTCTGCCGAAGGATCCAAGCTTTGTAAAACACAAAGAAGCTGACATCACTCACTTCAGAAAGTCTTTAATCAAGAAGGCAGTAAAGAAGGCAGGCGTAGAGAAACTGACTGACGAGGATATTCAGTTCTTAGTAGCAGAAACCAACACTGATACCGATTTTGTTATGGCAACACTTGCCGAACTGGGATATTAATATCTTTAGCATAAAGGAGAAAATAGAATGAAAAGAGCAGACGATTTCGAACAGAGAAGAAAGCATATCGCAAATCTTTCTGACGAAGAACTTTACAACAGATTCTGGGAACTGACCGCCCAGGTTGTTGACCCGCTTCTTGAACTGGGAAGAAAAAACACAACCCCTTCCGTTGAAAGAGCCGTTTTACTGAGAATGGGCGTTTCCTCCCTGGATACGCAGAAAATCGTAGAAGGCTGCATGGACAGAGGTCTGATGGGACACGGAACAGGTCATGTAGTTTACAAAATTTCTAAAGACAAAGGCATCTCCATCAGAGAGGCTAGTGAAAAACTGGCTGCTGGCGAATACTGGGACGATGCAGTAGCACTGTTCAAGGAGGGTAAATAAAGATGGCAGATATGGTTTTAAAACACAATGAAAAATTAGATGTTAGAAACATCTTAAAAGACCTCGATAAGTATGAACCGAGAAGAAAAGGCTGGACTTGGAGAAAACCTGCTCCTGGTCTTAAAATGGGACCTTTTGAGTATCATGATTGCTCCGAACCTTTGAAGAACGGCGTAGGTCTTCCTCCTGCAAAGTACTTTGAAGATATCGATCCGCAGCCGATGCCGGTTATTACAACTGAAATCGCTTCCGGAAGATTTGAAGACGATATCAGAAGAATGAGAATGGCTGCATGGCATGGCGCTGACCATATCATGGTTATTCGTCATATGGGTCAGTCCCATATCGACGGTCTGATGGAAGGTACTCCGCAGGGTATTGGTGGTATTCCTGTAACTCGTAAACAGGTGAGAGCACAGAGAAAAGCACTGGATATCATCGAAGATGAAGTTGGTCGTCCAATCAACTACCATTCCTACGTTTCCGGCGTAGCTGGACCTGATGTAGCTGTTATGTTCGCAGAAGAAGGTATCAACGGTGCGCACCAGGATCCGCAGTACAACGTACTTTACAGAGATATCAACTGCGTTCGTTCTTTTGTAGACGCTTGTGAATCCAAGAAAGTTTTAGCTTGGGCTGGCATTCTGCAGATTGACGGCGCACACAATGCAAACGCAACCGCAAGAGAAGCGTGGAAAGTAATGCCTGAGCTGATCGTGCAGCACGCAATCAATTCTCTGTTCTCAGAAAAAGTAGGCATCAAACCGGAAAATATTGCGCTGTCAACTGTACCTCCGACAGCAACACCAGCACCTTGTATGTACTACGACCTGCCGTATGCAGTAGCTCTTCGTGACTTCTGCGGCAGATACAAAATGAGAGCACAGCAGAACACTAAATATATCTGCTCCTCCGCAAGAGAAGCAACTGTAACCCATGTTATGAACATGGTTATTTCCAAGCTGACCAGTGCAGACAT
The DNA here is from genome assembly GCF_009936115.1 of Anaerotruncus sp. 80. Classification (NCBI taxonomy): domain Bacteria; kingdom Bacillati; phylum Bacillota; class Clostridia; order Eubacteriales; family Oscillospiraceae; genus Anaerotruncus; species Anaerotruncus sp. 80. The sequence goes on along the minus strand of NZ_QWES01000004.1, from coordinate 53,341 downwards.
TCAGTCCACTATCACACCGGACGAAGGAAGAAACGTGCCTTGGCACATTTACAACATGGAGGCTGTAGACAACGCAAAACAGGCACTTCTGGCAATGGACGGTCTGATGGAAATGGTTGAACTGAAGAAAGATGGTCCGCTCCGTGAAATGGCTCGTGACCTGAAAGAAAGAGCTTGCCTGTTCATGGAAGAAATCATCGAAGTCGGCGGATATTTCCAGGCAGTTAAGGAAGGCTTCTTCGTTGACTCTGCAAAATATCCTGAAAGAAACGGCGATGGTATCGCAAGAAATCCAGAAGGCGGCGTAGGTTACGGTTATATCTTCGAAAGAGAAGAAGATTACATGGCTCCTGTAACTGCACACTTCGGTTACAATAATGTGGAACAGTACGGCGGAGATCCTGCAGATCCAGCAGCACTCATCGGCGGATGTACTTTTGAAGATAGAAGCAAAATCGTCTTCATCGATGAGCTGGATGAAGAAGACTGCGTAGATCGCAGACTTGAAAAAGTTGCTAAGTATTTGGACGGCGAAGCTATCAAGCCTGAAATGGAATGGTGCGGAGACGGCGTAGTCATGATGACCATGATGATTCCTGCAAATACCAGAACTGCAGAAGCTGCAGCACTGGAAATCGGCAAGAAGCTTGGCCTTGAAAATCCTGAAGTAATCAGTAAGGAAGTAATGCAGGAGGCAGAAGGCACTAGAATCGAAATGAAGGGTAAGGTTAACTTCGATGTTGATCCTAGCGCTCTGGAAATTCCGCCTGAACCACATCATCTGGATGATGCAACTCTGTACAACGAATTTGAAAATCATCCGATGGTTGTCGTATGCGGTACTGTTGGTGAAGACGAACACTCTGTAGGTCTTCGTGAAATCATCAACATCAAGCACGGCGGTATCGAAAAATGGGGAATCAAAGTAAACTACCTGGGCACTTCCGTTCCGGTAGAAAAGCTGGTTGACGCTGCTGTAGAATTGAATGCAAATGCAATTCTGGCATCCACCATCATTTCCCACGATAATATTCACTACAAGAATATGAAGAGAATCAATGACCTGGCTGTTGAAAAAGGAATCAGAGATAAGGTGATTATCGCTGCAGGCGGTACACAGGTAATTCCTGATGACGCTGTAAAGACTGGCATTGACGCTGGATTCGGCAGAGACTCTCACGGTATCGACGTTGCAACTTTCTTATGTGAAGAAGCAAAGAGACGCAGAGGCGAAATGTAATGAAAGACCTAAGGGGCGGGCAAATGCCCGCCCCTGTTTTGCAAATGCCGCTGCTTAGGCAGTCATAGCGCAGGACATGGCGCTACTTGAACTGACTGATACAGGGAAAAAATTTAAAAAAAGGAAAATAATGGTTGAAAGCGATCTGCAAACATTGTACAATGAAAGTAGAACCGCTTTGTCATTATTATATTTTTGCAGTTACGCTTAACGATCCACAAAAAATTTTAGGAGTTGCGTTGAAATACTGACAAAGCAGACAAAATAGATGATTTTTGTCAGTTTTGTCAGCTTTTCCACCCAAAATCCTGACTAAAATGACAAAATAAAAGAAATACGTCAGTTTTGTCAGGAAGGGGGCTAAAAAACTGTGATTTTGGGGATCAAATTAGAAGAAATACTGACAGAAATACAAAAAAAGCAGGATTCTGTCAGCAAAGAATTGAGAACTTGTCCACCGGGTACATTGCTGCAGGTTAAAGAACGGGGTAGAACTGTGTATTATCATAATGTCTGGATAGATGGAAAAAGGCAAAGATTCAGCTTAAACAAACATCCGGAGATGGTGGCGCTTTTGGCAAGAAAAAAGTATTTGGAAATGGAAGCAAAAATACTGGAAAATAACTTGAGTGCATTGCGAAAAGCCATAGATGGATTTTCTGATACGACTCCCGAACATATTCTGAAACAGCTTCCGAAAAAATACAAAGAATTGCCTAACTCATTATTTTTTCAAACTACAGAGCAAACGGAAGCAGAACGTTGGCAAAATGAACTCTATGAGCAGAGTGATTATATGCCGGAAAAGAAAATTCATTTGACATCTAAAGGTCTTGCGGTCCGTTCAAAATCAGAACTGATTCTTGCAGAAAAGTACTATGAATTCAAGGTACCGTTTCGTTATGAGCAGATTCTGAGAATCGGAAAGTATACGTTAGCGCCAGATTTCACCCTCCTTGCCGCCAGCGGCAAAATTTATTACTGGGAACATTGTGGTCTGACCGGAAATCCGGCGTATATGAAGAAACACAAATGGAAAATGGATGTATATGAATCAGCAGGTATTGTCCCTTGGAAAAACCTCATTGTTACCTATGATAATGAGCAGGGCACCATTGATATTCCGATTATAGAAAGTGAAATTAAAAATAAATTGATAATATAACAGATGGGGAGGTATACGAGTGAAGGTAGATGTTTTAGTAGCCGAAATTGGTTCGACCACCACAGTAGTAAATGCGTTTAAAGATTTGGATACAGAAAATCCATTATTCTGGGCGCAGGGGCAGGCACCGACTTCGGTCATGGATGGCGATGTACGTATCGGACTGCAGGGAGCTATTGATGATCTTTGCAGAAAAATGAAGATAGACAGTTTGGAGTATGATGAAATGCTGGCGACCTCTTCGGCAGCAGGCGGTCTGAAAATGACAGTGCATGGACTTGTCTATGATATGACTGCAAAAGCGGCAAAGGAAGCAGCGCTCGGCGCAGGCGGCATCATTCATTATGTAACTGCCGGAAAGCTGAGGAGAACTGACCTTGCAAAAATTAAAGAAGTCAACCCGAACCTGATTTTGATTGCAGGCGGTGTAGATTACGGTGAACGGGAAACTGCTATCGACAATGCGGAGAAAATTCGTGCATTAGGACTGAATACTCCGATTATTTATGCCGGAAATATCGAAAATCAAGAAGAAATGAAGCTGATTTTTGACGAGGAAAGCGGGCAAAAGTTATATAACGTAGAGAACGTTTATCCTAAAATTGACGACCTCAATGTAGAACCTTGCAGAAAGGTAATTCAGGATGCTTTTGAAGAGCATATTACCAATGCGCCTGGTATGGAACACGTGCGGGATATGGTAAACGGTCCGATTATTCCGACCCCGGGTGCAGTGATGGAATGTACTAAGTTGCTCTACGACTGTTTGGGAGACCTGATTGTGCTGGATGTTGGTGGCGCAACCACAGATCTGCATTCCGTAGCAACAGAATCCGATAAAATCGCTCGCATTATGGTTTCTCCGGAGCCAAAGGCGAAACGTACCGTAGAGGGAGATTTAGGTGTTTACGTAAACCGAATGAAAGTCATCGAGTCCATCGGCGAAGAAAAGCTGCGTAAGGAATGTGAAAAAATGGGAATCGACCTCGACAAAACCCTGGAAACCTATGTTGCCATTCCTAAGACAGAAGATGAATTTAAGCTAGTAGAACGCTTAACAAAGGAAGCGGTTTTGAAAGCAGTAGAACGCCATGCAGGTATTATCCGCTATATCTACGGACCGTCCGGCAGAAGTACCGTAGCTGAAGGCAAGGACTTAACTCCGGTAAAATATATCATAGGAACCGGTGGCGCTCTGACCCGTCTGCCGCACCGCGTTGAAATTATGCAGGAAATTGCAAAACATAATGAGACCGGCATGATGCTGTTCCCGACTGAGCATGCACAGATTCTGGTAGACAATGACTATATCATGGCGTCTCTGGGCGTCTTATCTAAACACCATAGAGAAGGTGCAATTCGTCTGCTGGAAAAGAGCCTTGGCTTCAAGTTCCCTGAGAAAAAGGAGCAGGATTTTACTGCAGTAAGCAAAGCTATGGCAGATGTGAACCGAGAAGCAGAAGAAGCAAAGCAGAGGGACGAAGAATATCGCAAACACATTGAAGAAATGGAAAGCCTGGGTTATGATATGACAGCCTTCAAAGAGGAAGAAAAAATCGGCGGAGCCAGCGAAGAGGAACTGAAAGCTGCCCGTGATGCTGCTTTGGCGAAGAGCGAAGAAAAGGAAAAAGCAGAAATGCGAAGCGGTCAGGGTGTCAAAGGCAAATGGGCTGCAACAACTGAAGGAGGTGGGCAGTACATGGGAGACTGTACCCACGATTGTAAGCATTGTACAAGAAAAAATTGCCCGAACCGGGTAGAGTAGGAGAGTAACGATGTATCCAAAATTACAGATAAATTTAAAGAAACTGGAAGACAATCTGAACGCCTGCGCAGCTATAACCAAAGAACGGGGTGGCTGCTCACTGATGATTGTTACCAAAGGACTTTGCGCAGACAAAGAGATGGTAAAGATGGTGGCAGAAAATCCTCATGTGGATTTTATCGCTGATTCCAGAGTGAAAAACATTGCCAGTTTTTCGCAGATGGCACGTACAAACGGAAAAAAGACTGTGCTACTGCGTATTCCGATGCACTGCGAGGTTTCCGAGGTCGTCAAATATGTGGACTTGTCCTTTAATTCAGAGCTTTCAACCATTAGGCTGCTGAGTGAAGAGGCGAAAAAAGCAGGCAAGGTTCATGACATTCTGCTGATGATAGACTTGGGCGATCTGAGAGAGGGGATTTTCTTCCAGGATGAGGACCTGATTGACGAAGCAGTCGAAGAGATTTTGAAGATGGAAAACATCAATCTGTATGGCATTGGTGTAAATTTGACCTGCTACGGCGCAATTATTCCGAAGAACGAAAACCTTTCCCAACTGGTTGCAATCGGTCAGCGACTGGAAGAAAAGTATGGTATCAAGTTAGAAATGATTTCCGGCGGCAATTCCAGCTCCATCTATCTGGTGGACAAAGGGCAGCTGCCAGAGGGAATTAACAACTTGAGACTTGGCGAATCTTTCCTATTGGGCAATGATACTGCATATGAGACCAAACTGCCGGGTACTGTCAGCGACGGGCTGATTCTGCAGGCACAGATTATTGAACTGAAAGAGAAACCTTCCCTTCCTATCGGGGAAGTAGGCGTCGATGCTTTTGGAGAAAAACCTTACTATGAGGATAGAGGCATTATGAAGCGTGCCATCATTGGTATCGGTAAGCAGGACACCGACCTTGGCAGTATGACGCCCCTTGATACCCAGATTGAAATCATGGGTGGCAGTTCCGACCACATCATTTTGGACGTGACCCACTGCGATAAAGACTATCAGGTCGGAGACATTGTGGAATTTGAACTGGGGTACGGCGGCATGCTGAAAACAGCAACAAGCCCGTATGTAGAAAAGGAATATCTAAGATAAAATAGAAGAGAGAAGCCAAAGAAACGGGCTTCTCTTTCATTTTATGCATATGCCGCCGGACAAGTTTCTCGTAGTCTACAGAAATCGCAGGCACGGAGTGATTCCTCTACATCGCGTCCAATACCGATGAAGCTGCTGACCGACTTTTGCGGGTGCATCATAAGGCTTGGTGACAGGGTGATGCCGATATCTTCAGGTCTGAGCAGGGCGAAAAGCTCCCGCTGAAGTTTGATATCCACTTCGTGCTGCCCTGGACTCCACGGAAACGAAACGCTTGCGCCGGTGTCGGAAAGCTGATTCTTTATTTTGTTTCGGAGCCAAGTGTGACCGCAGTCTGCTATGGCAGAACCCCAGCCGTCATAGAAAAGCTGTTTCAGATTATCACTTTCGCTTTCAGCCAGTTCATCGTAGCTAAGAACGGTGATGGCTGCAAATACGATTTCCTCTGCACCGGAAAAAAGATGAGACAGCATTTCGCTGCGGATAGTCGTACCATCAACGAGGCGAATCTCATCGCCGGAAATCGCATCAACGGCAAAGGACTCACATATGCCCCTTACAGTAACCGAGTCGAAGATCCGCTGCCGGGTTTCTTCGTACTGGGCAGAAAAACGCTTCAGCGCTTTTTCTTTCTTCATCTCGATGAGTTTGAAAAACATGTCGTCAAGACCTTCGATCTCGGTAATGGGAATATCAAAGGTCTGCCTTTGCAAAAGTGCCATGGAAATCACCTCTCTTAATTTACTGGTATTTTCGATTGAAAAGGACACGTTGGGGAAGTCGGACTTCTTAAAAGTGTGTGCTTATCAATCGAAGATACATGTTGAAATTTAGAATTTCTCAATACTGCATAAATCCATGATGAATACGGTTATGCCGCCTGCAGGCTTTTTAATAGGAATTGGCGGAACCAGACTCATCTGTTCACAGCCTGGCGCAGTCACGTTTTGATAGGTGGTCTTTTCACGCACACCGGCGTTAACCTTGAGTATTTCTAAAACTTCTGCACACTTAGACTCGTCAGTACCAATCATAATTGTTACATTCTTTTTGCGAAAAAAACCACCGGAAGAGTTAAGTACAGTGACGAAAAATCCGTTCTGTGTTAAATCATGAATGGTGTCCTCATAGTCTTCTCCGTTTAATACAGCCATAATTAGCTTTTGCTGTTCTTTTTCTTTCATTAGTCTACCTCCCAATTGAATCTTGATTTATTATACCATGGCGAAGCCTCTAAACATAGAATCGCAAGCCATGATTCGATGTTCTCTCAGGCGTCAAAATCTTTGATTTTATTTGCGCCGTGAGGTTATTATACCACAAAATATGACCAAAACTGAATAAAATATTTTGGGAAAATGGGAAAATACATAGGAAAAGTAGTACTTTTGTGAGGTCAGCAGAAGTAGTGAATTGATTTTAATACACAAAAATGTTAAAATAGTCTCACATTACTTTAAATGGCTAAAGAAAAATGAAAGGAAGACAGTATTATGAAAATGAAGAAATTAATTGCTGTACTGATGGTTGCAGCACTTCTCTTCACGACAGCAAGCTGCGGTGGCGGCGATAATGGTGGCGGCGGAGAAGCAAAAGATTCTCTGACCATCGGTATTGATGCGGACGCTGTAGCACTTGACCCGCTTCGTATCAATGATACATTGACAATGTCCATTCTGTCTAACGTATATGAACCACTGGTTCGTATGACTAACGATGGTGAAATCGTTCCTGCGCTGGCAGAAGAATGGAAAGTTTCCGATGATGGATTGGTGTATACGTTCACAATCAGAACGGACGCAACTTTCCACAATGGAGATCCAATTACAGCAGAAGATGTAAAATATTCACTGGAAGCTGCTGCAGAATCCTCCTACACCGGACCGTACATGAACTTTATCGATTCCGTTAAAGTCGTGGATGAAAAGACAGTAGAAGTTACACTGCAGTACGCATATGCACCGTTCCTGGCACTTTGTACAACTTATTCTCAGGTTGTAAAAGAGGACTTCTATAAAGAAGGCGGCGAAGTAGATATGTCCAAGAGCCCGATTGGTTCCGGTCCTTATAAGTTCAAGAACTGGGCACAGGGTGACAAGATTGAATTCGAAGCATATGACGGATACTATAAGGGCGAACCTAGCATTAAGAATTTAACTTATAAGATTATCCCGAACTCCAGCACTGCAACAATGGCACTGGAAAGCGGCGAAATCGACCTGTCTCTCAATGTTTCAGAGGCTGACATTAAGGCACTGGAAGAAAAAGACGGTATCACATTACTGCAGAAACCGTCCACTGCGTTCTACTTTATCGGTATGAACACTAACGTAAAAGAACTGAGCGACGTAAGAGTTCGTCAGGCTATCGCAAAATGTATCAACAAGCAGAATATGATTGATGGCGCACTGAACGGTTACGGAACTCCGACCAACACTTTCATCGCTGAAGGCGTTTTAGGCTATGATCCGGATTTCAATCCGCTGCCTTACGATGTTGAAGAAGCGAAGAGGCTGATGAAGGAAGCAGGATACGAAAATGGATTCAAGATTTCCATGAGTATTCCTGAAAACCGCAGCACCCACGCACAGATTATCAAATCCGACCTGGCTCAGATTGGTATCGACTTAACAATCAATATCATCGAAACCGGTAAGTTCTGGGACGATCTTGAAAATCTGGATTACGAAATGATGATTATGGGCTGGTCCTACGTTGTTATGGACCCAGATGTTGGTTACTATTCTCTGTATAAGAAAGACGATATGTCTGGTAACTATACTGGATTCGGTGATGCAGAGACTGATAAGCTTCTGGCAGACGGTCGTGTAGAAAGCGATCCTGATAAGAGGGCCGCTATCTACGCAGAACTGGAAGAAATTTATCAGACCGCAGCACCTTACGTTCCGCTTTACTGGAGAGTAGACGCTGCAGCACACAACTCCAACCTGACAGGCGTTGATATTCCTCCATGCGGATTCTACTACGTATACGACTACGCATGGAAATAAAAAAGACAAGTAAATCAAACTAGAAGAAGAAACGCCGGACCCTTCGGCAGGATGTGGTCCGGCATCTTGTATTTTACGGAGTGAACTTATGTATAAATATATCTTAAAGAGACTGGTAATGATGATACCGGTACTGATAGGTATCTCGATCATCATCTTTACCATCATCTCGCTGACACCGGGAAACCCGGCGAGACTGATACTGGGAGAGCGAGCCACGCAGGAAGCCATAGACAAGCTCAATGACGAACTGGGATACAACGACCCACTTCCAGTAAAATACGTCAACTATATGATTGACCTGGTACAGGGCGATATGGGAACTTCCTACAGAACAGGAGGCAGCGTAGTCAGCGAAATTGCAGAGCGATTCCCAACCACACTGCTGCTTGCAGTGCTGGATATTTTTCTGACATCAGTCATATCCATACCCCTGGGGGTATACATAGCAATCAAGAAAAATTCCATAGCAGATAACGTGTTTACCATAGTCGCGCTGATCTTTACAGCCATGCCGTCCTTCTGGCTGGGCATGCTTTTGATGCTTGCCTTTGCGGTAGGGCTAAACTTGCTTCCGGCAACAGGTTCAGATTCCTTCGCCTGCTTTATCCTGCCGGCATTTACCGTAGCGCTTTTATCGGTAGCACAAATCATGAGAATGACACGATCCAGCATGCTGGAAACCCTGCGTTCAGACTACATGAGAACCGCAAGAGCAAAAGGCGTAAAAGAAAACAAAATCATCTGGAAACACGCAATCAGAAACGCACTGCTTCCAGTTGTAACGACAATGGGCGTAAACTTTGGATGGGCACTGGGCGGCTCAGTCATCACAGAAACCGTATTCGGCATGAGCGGCGTCGGAACACTGACCCTGCTTTCCGTTCGTTCCAAAGACGTGCCGCTGGTCATGGGATGCGTCCTGTTTATGTCCCTTCTGTTCAGCGTCATCACCTTGATCGTAGACATATCCTATGCGTTCATTGACCCTAGAATCAAAGCGCAGTACGGATTTAAGAATAAGACGAGAAAGAAGACCAGAAGAAAGGAGACTAGTAATGTTCAACCGCAAAGCTAAAAACCTGGAACTGGCGCTGGAAGTGCAGGAAAGCCGCAGCTTCTGGCAGGACGTAGGCAGAAGATTTATCAGAAACAACAAGACCATCATAGGCCTTGTGATGCTTGCCATCATCGTACTGATGTGTCTTTATGGAATGATTTTCCTGGATTACGAGACACAGGTCATCAACCAGGATATCCCAAACAAACTGCAGACACCTTCCCTGGCGCATCTGTTTGGAACAGATGACCTGGGACGAGATATCTTTAACCGTATCGTATACGGAGCCAGATATTCCCTGTTTATCGGATTTTCAGCCACCATTATCAGCCTTTCAGTAGGCAGTATTCTGGGCTGTATCGCAGGATACTTCGGCGGAAAAACCGACAACATCATCATGCGTTTAACCGACGTATTCATTGCCATTCCGTCCACGCTGATGGCAATCGCAGTAGTGTCCGCACTGGGACCGAACTTCGCAAACCTGATCATCGCCATCGCCCTTGGAGATATACCGGGCTATGCGAGAATCATCCGCTCTTCCGTACTTTCCATCAGAGACAACGAATTCGTAGAAGCCTCTGTGGCAGTCGGTGGAAGCAGCATACACATTATGGCACAGCACATCTTCCCAAATACCCTGGCAGCACTGATTGTACAGGCGACCCTGGGCGTAGGATATGTAATCATCGCGGCCTCCGGACTGAGCTATCTGGGACTTGGTGTTATGCCACCTGCACCGGAATGGGGCGCAATGCTCAGTGAAGCGCAGGCACAGATTCGTTATTTCCCTCATCAGGTAATATTCCCGGGTATCGCAATTGTAGTAACCGTACTGGCATTGAACCTTTTGGGCGATGCACTGCGCGATGCGATTGACCCGACCCTGAAAGACTAAGGAGGAGACAGTATGGAAAACATGGAAAACAAGAACAACGACATCCTCCTGAACGTTGAGGATTTACACGTACAGTATGATACCAGCGATGGAACCGCCTATGCCGTCAATGGAATTTCATTCCAGATTAAGAGAGGGGAAACCTTTGGACTGGTAGGGGAAACCGGCGCGGGAAAAACAACGACAGCCCTTTCCATCCTGAAGCTGCTGCCGCAGAAAGTAGGCAACATCAGCAGAGGAAAAATCGAGTTTGAAGGAAAAGACCTGGTACAGTATTCAGAAGATGAAATGCGTGATATCAGAGGAAGCCATATCAGTATGATTTTCCAGGACCCGATGACCTCGCTGAATCCGGTACTGACCGTAGGTGACCAGATCGCCGAAGCCATCGAAACCCATCACCCGGAGCTTTCCGATGAACAGGTAGAAGTCCGTGTAGACGAAGTATTGAAGCTAGTTGGCATCACAGAAGACAGAAAATATGAATATCCGCACCAGTTTTCCGGCGGTATGAAACAGCGCGTTGTCATCGCCATGGCGCTGGTGTGCGATCCGATGCTGCTCCTTGCAGATGAACCGACCACAGCCCTTGACGTAACCGTACAGAATCAGGTGCTGGATATGATGAGTAACCTGAAGGAAGAGTTGAACACTTCCATGATTATGATTACCCACGATCTGGGCATCGTATGTCAGATGTGCGACAATGTAGCCATCATGTATGCAGGAGAAATCATCGAAATCGGCAGCGTATATGATATCTTTGATTTTGAAAAACCGCACCACCCTTATACCAAGGGACTCTTCGGATCTCTGCCGAGTCTGCAGGGAAGCTCAAACCGCTTAAAACCGGTAGACGGTCTGATGCCAGACCCGATGGATCTGCCTGGCGGCTGCAAGTTCCATCCAAGATGCAAACATTGCGAGGAAATCTGTAAGAGCAAGGCGCCGGAGGTGTTCACTGAAGGAAGTCATTCTATCAGATGCCACCTTTACGAAAAATTAAAGGCAGGTGAGATTTAAACATGGGAACACCACTGATTGAAACGAAACATTTAAAGAAATATTTTAAGACCGGTTCCGGCATGCTTCATGCAGTAGATGATGTCAATATCAGCATTGAGCGGGGGCATACTCTGGGCGTAGTAGGAGAATCCGGCTGCGGAAAGAGTACCTTGGGAAGAACCATATTGAGACTGCTTCCGGCAACATCGGGCAGCGTCCTTTACGAAGGAAAAGATATTCAGAAGCTGGGCGCTTCTGACATGAAGAAAATGCGTTCTGAAATGCAGATTATCTTCCAGGACCCTTATGCCAGCCTGAATCCGAGAATGTCAGTCAGCCAGATTATCGAGGAACCGCTGAAGGTAAATCATATTTACAAGGATAAGGCGGCAAAGGATCAGAGAATTCTGGAGCTGATGGATACAGTAGGACTTGCAAGAAGACTTGCAAACAGCTATCCTCATGAGCTGGACGGCGGCCGTCGTCAGCGCATTGGTGTAGCAAGAGCCCTGGCGCTGAACCCGAGCTTTATCGTCTGTGATGAGCCGGTATCTGCACTGGATGTATCCATTCAGGCACAGGTTCTCAATCTGATGATGGATTTGCAGGATTCCATGGGACTGACTTACATGTTCATCACCCATGACCTTTCGGTCGTACGCCACATTTCCACCCATATTGCAGTGATGTATCTGGGGCAGGTTGTTGAATACGCACCGTCGCAGGAACTCTTTGATGATCCGAAGCATCCGTACACCAAGGCGCTTCTGTCTGCCATTCCGATTCCGGATCTGGCTTACAGAGGAAAGCCGAGAGAGCTGATTAAGGGTGAAATCACAAGCCCGATTGATCCGAAGCCGGGCTGCCGGTTTGCGACTCGCTGTCCTTATGCGACGGAAAAGTGTACGGGCAGAAATCTGGAACTGACAAATGTAGGATCTGAGCATCAGGTTGCCTGCGTGCTATATGAGGAGTAAATGATGATTATTAAAAATGCTAAATTGTTTTTAGATGAACCTGGCATTTTTGAACAGCTGGATATTCGATTAGAAGGTGAGAAAATCGCTGAAATCGGTGCAAATATCACAGGTGGCGTCGATGAGGAAATCATCGACGCCGCCGGCTGTTTTGTGACGCCGGGACTCATCGAAGCCCACTCCCATATCGGTATGTATGAAGAAGGTATCCAGTGGGAAGGCGATGATATCTGCGAAAACGAACCGGTAACGCCGGAAATGCGTTCTATTGATGCACTTTTTCCGGGCGATGTGGCTTTTGCAGAAGCCTTGACCGGCGGCGTTACAACCATGTGCACAGGCTTTGGCAGCGGCGGTGTTGTAGCAGGGACTGCGGTTATCGTAGAAAATAACGGTTCTTTGATTGTTGATGACATGGTTTTGGTTTCCGATGCGGGTATGAAGTGTGCCTTTGGGGAAAATCCGAGAGATTTTGGACGCAGAGGAAAGCAGCCTAACACCAGGGCTTCAGTGGCATTTATGCTGCGGGAATGTCTGCAGGACGCTGTTGACTATAAGGCGGAAAAAGAAGAGGCATTGAAAAAGGGTGATCACTTTAAGATTGACCTGGGCATGGAAGCAATGGTTCGGGTCATCGATGGTGAAATTCCAATCAAAGCTCACTGCCACCGCTCTGATGATATCTGTACGGCAATTCGAATCTGCAAGGAGTTTGGAGTTCGTGCGACTTTAGATCACTGCACTGACGGGCACCTGATTGCAGAGCATATTGCAAAATCAGGCTATCCTGCCATCGTAGGACCGACCTTTGGTTCCAAATCTAAATATGAGCTTAGAAACAAGTCCTTTGATACTGCAGCGGTTTTAGTCAATGCAGGGGTTAAGGTTGCAGTGACTACGGATCACAATGTGACGCCGCAGGAATCTCTCAACTGGCTTGCCGCCATGTATATGAGAAATGGACTGTCTGAGGCAGATGCCCTTCGCTGTATCACCTGCAATCCGGCAGATATTCTTGGGATTGCGGGCAGAAAGGGCCGCTTGCTCGCAGGTCTTGACGGCGATGTTGTCATTTGGGATAAACACCCGCTTGATCTGCAGGCGAAGCCAAAACGAGTTTACGTCAGGGGAAAGGAAATGTACCGGGCGTAAATTTTGATTGAAAAGTGCATAGAAGGTAAGAATATAAAACGGAGTTGTCTGTGCGGACAGCTCCGTTTGGGCTATATGATGTGAATTATGAAGGAGTAGTTAAGCTTTCGAAAGAGGTATGAGAGGGAGAAATCAGGGTGGAATTTAAAAAGATTTTTGATTTTCGTACATTTTATGATAAAAAGATTTGCGATTTTCGTACAAAAGTGATATTATGTAGGAAAAGAGGAGGAATGAGATGGTCTTTAAACGGAAAATTTACGAGAAAATGATGGAATGGAAAGAACTGTCCGGTAGCGAGAGTGCACTTCTAATAGAGGGAGCGCGTCGAATTGGAAAGAGTACCATTACTGAAACTTTTGCACGCAGTGAATACGAAGACTATATTCTACTCGATTTCGCAAAAGAGAAGAAAGAGATTTTAAGGAACTTTGAAGAAAATATAGGCGATTTGGATACTTTTTTTAGAAATCTATTTCTCTTAAAAGGGAAATCTTTGAAACCGAAGCAATCCGTAATCATTTTCGATGAAGTGCAGCTTTTTCCATTAGCAAGACAGGCAATCAAGTACCTGGTTGCAGATGGAAGGTATGATTACATTGAAACGGGGTCATTGATTTCGATTAAGGAGAATGTAAAAGATATTTTGATTCCATCGGAGGAGTATAAACTGAAAATGTATCCGATGGATTTTGAAGAATTTTTATGGTCGACGGGCGATGAAATTACATTCTCTGTTGTGAAAGAAGCTTTTGAAAGAAAAAAAGCTTTGGGTGGGGATATTCACAGGCAAGTTATGCAGAAATTCAGGACTTATATGGCGGTAGGAGGCATGCCACAGGCAGTAAGCGCGTTTGTAAATGGCAGAACTTATGAAGAAATTGATTTTGTAAAAAGAAATATCTTGGATTTATATGAAGATGATTTAAAAAAGCATGATACCAATCACAAGGAAAGGGCCTCCGTTGTTTTTAAAACGATACCGGAGCAGCTTTCGAATCATAATTCTCATTTCAAGTTATCTATTTTAGATAAGAAAGCAAGATATGAGCGTTATGTGGACGCAATTGATTTTGTTGCGGAGTCTATGATGGGTAATGTATGTATTAATGTAACGGCACCGGAGGTTGCGTTGGAACTGTATGCAGATAGGGGAAACTTCAAACTCTACATGGGGGATACTGGGCTGCTGGTGACTCAAATTATGAGGACAGGTGATACCTCTGATGAGAACCTGTATAAATCGCTGATATTCGATAAGCTGGGAATCAACCAGGGTATGATTATGGAAAATATGGTAGCGCAGATGTTGCGTGTAAGTGGTAGTGCGCTGTATTTTCATGAGTTTAAGTATCAAGGGGCAGATGCAGCAAAGGAAAGTAAGTATGAGATTGATTTCCTGACAGTGAGAAAGAGAAAAATTGTTCCCATAGAAGTAAAATCATCAGGATATAAGCAACATAAATCTTTTGATTATTTGCTGAAAAAGTATGACTTAAAAGTGCAGGATAAATATATCCTGTACACAAAGGATTTGCTGTATGAGGATGGAATCACATATCTTCCGATTTATATGGCGGGATTAATATAAGGGCAAAAAACAGAGGCGGTCATATATGACCGCCTAAACTTTTTAATTCTGATTGTGACAACGCAACCATTAGTCCTTTTTCTTTGGTTTCGGATATGGGGTCGGGTCATCGGTGAATCCGTAAATATAGTCGACACTGGTCTCAAAAAGATGGGATAAGAGCTCTGCCTGGTCGGAAGTTGGCTTGCGTTTACCTGATTCCATCTTAGAATAATTGGACTGATCGATACCGGTCTTGAGTTGCACTTGGAACTGTGTCAAATCTTTGTTTTTTCTTAACTGTTTAAGTCGACTCATTGCAAGTTAACCTCCTTTCTAAGAAATATTATGACAAATTACCATACAAAAAATAGGTCAATTTGACCTATTTTTGGAAAAGACGCAGGAGGCTGGAATAATATCCCATTTTTGACCAGTTATCCGAAAAAACGACCAGTTATCCGAAAATGTTTGTAAGGCGCTTGACGTTATGCTAGAATTAGGGTGAATTAACATATTCATATACATATTTTTATGGTATAATTTCATTAAGAATCATTATGATTAAGGGGAATTACAATGAAAGTATGTATTTGTGATGATTTAGCAGAAGAACTTGAGTTGCTGAAAGCAGCTTGCCAGACATTTTTTGCAGAGAGAAATGTACAGGCGGAGATTGTATGTACGCAGGATCCAGAACACCCCATCAAGCATGAATATGATCTTTTGATTTTAGATGTGGAAATGCCAAAGAAGAAAGGTACTGCTGTAAAGGATCAGTTGATGGGAAGGGAGCGGCCGTTGATTATTTTTGCAACCAGCTATCAGGAAAACATCGTGGATGCTTTTGGAACTAATGTGATTGGATTTTTAGCAAAGCCTTTGGTATGGGAAAGTTTTGAGCTAAAGATGGATTTGGCTGTACGGCTGCTTTTAGCTGGCAGGATGCTGGAACTTTCTCCTGTGCTGTATGAGCATAGCGAGAAGATTATTATGTTTTATACGGAGCAGAGATATACGAAAGCGCTTCTGGCAGACGGCGAAAAAACGCCTTTATCTGCAAAAAGTCTTTCTGCATGGGAAAAAGAACTGGAAGATTTGTATTTTGTTCGAGTGGATACATCTCATCTGGTAAACTGCAAGCATATTGTGGATGCATATGACGATATCTTTGTACTGCGTGACGGGCAAAAGCTGAAAGTCAGCAGAAGGCGAAAAAAGGACTGCTTTGAGAAATTGCGGCAGTATAACTTGCGGTTTTCTAAATTTGCATAAAGAATAGGAGGAAACGGTATGACACCACTTGCACAGCTACTGGAAGTATTAGTTTTACTACTTTTGTTTAAAGGCGTTCTTGGCTATGAGTTTAGAGAAGAGAATCGGTTTCTTTGTGTAGGTTTGGTGATTCTGTTTGTTCGCTGTGCTATGCTGTTTATCTTGCCGGAAGATTATACTTATTTAATCTGGCGCAGTATACTGTTTCCGGCAGCGGCGATGCCGTTTTTCTTTCATGGCAAGTGGAAAATCAATCTGGCAGCGGGAATCTGTATGATGCAGATGGTTTGGGTCATGTATAGGCTGAATATGGGAATCTGGATTGTAGCAGTCAAAGGTGATGTCATTAAAGTTGAGCTACCTCTTTGTTATTATCTGGGTCTTGCAGAGTGTCTGGTGGCTCTCTGTGTGCTGAGCTTGATATTAAGGAGAAAGAAGGAAGGAATTTTCACGCATATGGAGCTTTTGAATGTGTGGATGTTTGTTCCTTTTTTTGTTTGTATTTGGGGAATAAATAATACTGGCTGGTCTTTTAGCACAAGTACTACCGGAAATATTGCTGAAATTGTTCAAGGAAAAAATTTAATTAGAGACGGATTTTTAGGAGTCTTAGTCCTTTTTATTTTTATTCTCACCTGCTGCATGCAGTCTCAGCGGAGAGAGATGAAGCGTCTGCTTTTACTGAATCAGAAATGCCTCGCCGAGCAGACGGAGCAGTATAGCAGGCAGAGCCTGATGGATGAGGAGCTGCGTAAGTTCAGGCATGATTACATCAAACAGATTACAACGCTGCAGCAAATTGCTGAGGGAACGGATATGGACAGAGTTCGGGTTTATCTGGAGCAGATTGCCGGAGAAAAGATAAAGAGTGAATCTTTCTTTTTAACCAATCATTTGGTCTGTGATGCGATTCTGAACAGATATGGGGATGCCTGCAGGAAACAGAAGATGAAAATCAGCGTGGAAGGAAAGTTCCCGGAGCATCTGCATATCCCTGAGGTGGATTTGTGTGTCATTCTTACCAATGGGCTGCAGAATGCTTTTGAAGCGGCAAGCCTTTGCAAGGAGGGAGAAATCTCTGTAAAGGTTGAGAATAGAGAAAACTTTGTTACGATTTCCATTCGCAACAGCACGCTGCAGAAACCGCAGCGGCAGGGAGACGGACTTGCAACGACTAAGGACGATAAAAGGAATCATGGGATTGGAACCAGAAATATGGCAGACGCCGCGCGGAAAAGTGGTGGAATGGTTGAATGGAATTTAGAGGAAGAGGGATATGTTACGGCAAATATTCTGATTCGAGGAAAAAAGAAAGAATAGAAAAGGACGAAAGGCAATTGGGAAAACCACCTGATTGCCTTAAAATTTTGACATAAACTGGAAAATTTGACCAGTTGACCGAAAAAATGACCAGTTATCCGAAAGTTCTTGCAATTTTGTTGACATGATTTTATACTTGAGACATAAAGAAACACAGAATAAAAAACAAAATTGAAAGAAAGGCAAAAGATGAAAAAGAAATTATTATGCACAATATTAGGATTATCATTAATTATGACAATAGCAATTATGCCGGCATTTGCAGTATCCGTCCCCGTAGGTAATACGAGTGGAGAACAGGACGCTGCAGGAAGTGTTTCCATTTCAAAGCAGGAAGCGGAGGAACTTTTGTCTGAAAAGCTGGATGAAGCAGCGAATGTGCTTGGTGATGAAAACCTGGACATGGCGATGTGCCCGATGAGCGATGGAAGTTTATATGCGGTGAAAGCGTATGATATGGGCGATGACTGCACGTTGACTGTAGAATTGAGAGACCAAAGTGAACTCGCAGTGGGAATCCCGTCTGTCATGCCTCTTGCGACATCAGGCAGCAATGAGATGTGGAAAGACTATGGAAATCGCTACTTTACAGGAAAGGCGACGGTGACAGTTGGAGGAGCTAGTGTTACTTTGGGATTAGAAAATCATTATATATTGTCTGCAAATGGGATTGATGAGAACTTTGGCAAGGATGTGAAAGATGCACCAGTGGGTTATATTGTTAATGCAGGAACGCCGGTTGTCACCACCAGCACAGCGAGAAGCGTAGGTTCCTCAGTCAGCATGTACTGCAATTTCACTTGCAAAGCAGGTATGACAACCGCCAAATACAAGATGAATACCAGTGTTAAATACCTGGCGCAGAACAAGACCGATAAACAGGTCAAGGTGGGACATTCCTGGAATTTGACGAAGACCTCATAAGGAAGAATGAGGGTATTGGGAAATAGAGAAATCTAGCGAAAGTAGGCGGGAAAATTGAGAAATCTTCAGGGAAGCGGATAGGCAGATGAAAACCTGCAAAGAAAAAGAGTTTTCTAAAATAGCAAGATGGATTAGGAGCCCAATTTAAGTTATTTAGGAAAACTCTATGGAAAAATTATACGATAAATTTGATGAAAAAGCAAGACTTGAGAGACTTTGATTAGGAATCGAAAGGAGAACGGCATCAGAAAATTTTTATGAATGATATTAGCATTGTCTTTGGTTTTGGGAATGGGAACGGCAGCGTTTGCGGAGACATCGAATGACACAACGG
Organism: Anaerotruncus sp. 80; assembly: GCF_009936115.1. Taxonomy (NCBI): domain Bacteria; kingdom Bacillati; phylum Bacillota; class Clostridia; order Eubacteriales; family Oscillospiraceae; genus Anaerotruncus; species Anaerotruncus sp. 80. The sequence continues at coordinate 34,546 of NZ_QWES01000004.1, read as the reverse complement.
GCAAATTAGGTCATACAGTGGAAACATCTACTTGTAATGAATATGCAATGCTGAAAGAGCTGGCTAAAGAAAGTGAATTTAGTCTTGTTAAACTAGGCTACACAAAATCTGAGATTGTAGAAATCAAGGATTACAAAGAAAATTATACCAAGCATCTTGAAAAGTTGGATAAACTGGAGGATCAAGGGCTAACTAATCTCGGGTATGATGAAGAACAAATAAAAATGATTAGAACATTTAAAGGAAGTGAAGCGGAATTGTATGGACTCTCAGCAACACTGTCTTTAAATGTCGTAAAGACTGACTTTCGATACAAGGAAACAGAACGTTCAAGAGGGACTTTTTCATACGAATGGACATGGAGTGGGATTCCGATGTCGACCTCAACGGATATAGTTGCAGCAAGTTGGAATGACTGGGAAATCGTTTCCCGTAGTAGTACAATTAAGTACTATGATATGACGACTGGTAGTTATGAAAAATCCACTACTGGTACAAGAAAAGATCCAACCTCTTCAGGAGGGATAGCAGGTGCAGGGTATACATTTCCGTTAAGAATTTCGAAAGAAAATTTATTTGCTAAAAATGGAAAAGTTTCTCTTAATTTGATTTCAGATGTATTTTCAAGGAAAGTTTTCTATTATTATGCAGCTTATGGGCATACGGTACTATCAGTATCTCCATCGTTTGCATTATCTGGTTCAGGTATAAATGTCGGAATTGAATTCAGCTCGGGAGTTGAAAAGTTGAGTCCTAAAAAAGGAAATAGTACACCAAAAGTTATTTCTTAGAGCATTGCAAAAATAAGAAAAGCAAAGATTGATGTTAAATAACATATAATAAAACATACAGGGGGGTTTTAATGAAACCCCCTATATATTTAAAAAGAATTGCTTAAAACGAAAATCAAGGAGATGCGGTCATGAAATTGGAACACTCAGAAAACAAAAAATTTTTCCATGTTGAGGGGGAGCGTATTAAAGACGAATTTGCCGCCAAGAAAATTGCTGACGGAAAAAATTCCTTTAGGGAAAATTTGCGTAAAGGGATAAAAGAATTGGAATTCGATATCTGGAGCGCACTGATTATAATTACAATTGTGGCAATTTTTGTAATGCAGGGAAAGATAGAGGGACAGATTGTAAAAACAAGAGATGCCATTGATGCCTTTGAGAGAAAAGCGATGGTACAGGCTGAGAATTTGAACTATTTTATGAATGAGTTAATTGAGGAGGGAGACAGTGATGATTAAAAGAAGCACATTGAAAAAAATAATTCTTGTGGTTCTTGTAATCATTTTAATCAAGCAAGTGCTCTTTTATGAAGATTTGCTGAAATGGTGGGAATGCTACGGTGCTCAGGGGAAAAATTATGATGACAGCATGTTGGGAGGCTATTTGGAGCGCTTGCAGGAGCGAATTCTTGAGTTTTTTTGCTGAGAGATAAATAGATTTATATAAGAAAATCATAGAAGGAGAAACTGGATTAAGAAGAAAAACGTCTATTTCTTTGCCGCTGTATCGGGTCTCTGCTACTTTTGCACATTTATCTTTTTCGTTTTCATCAGCCCGAGACAGCCGGAATATAAAAATGGCCTACTGTAGAATACATATATACTACAGTAGATGGTGAAATGAACGTTCCGGACAATCGGTTTTGCGGTTGTGACTGGGATTTCGACGGGTATGAAAAGTCGGTAGAAGTTGATACGAGCAATCGCAAGGTGACGATAGTTTTAGAAGAAACGACTGGCCTTGCGTTGAATGTAATTTATCCGAAGCAGCCTGAGCGAATCATCGTAAAAAGGTTTTCAAACGGTGACTTTCCGGAAAATGCGGAGGAAAAAAGTATTACAAAGGATTCAAAGCATTTTTCCATCAGCCCGGGTTATACATATTTGTTTGAATTGTGGTATGACGAAGAGCACGTTACTTATGCGCTGAGATGTGAGCCTTTTGACGAAATGAGTGAGGCTTGACCGGTTGTCTTGAAGAACGGGCTAGGCGCTAAGAGTTTTCGATATCCTTAAGAAAATTGTAAAAGTGTGATAGGGAAAGCAAAGAGATGAAGAAGAAAACGAACAGGGGAACGCTGGTAACCTGGATTGTCATTGTGGTAATCCTACTGGTTTTAAATGTTCCATGGCCGGTACACAAGGAACTGACCGGTATTATGATAAAAATGGATGACTCGGAATTTTGTGAAGAGGTTTCCATTGAACTTGACGGAAGCTACTACGTTAATTTCCTAAAGGAAGATGAATACTGGGGATATTTTCGCCTTTCCAATGATAAAATGACACAGAACGAGCAGGTCGCTTTCAATCTGTCAATTGGTGCGGATTATGAAGAAGACCTGAGCTATCGATTTTACGAAAAGGAAAATCCGTGGGAATTCGCACAAGTCTGCAATGAGTTAGGCGCATATGAGTCGGGACGGCTTTTGTCCAAACGATTCCTTCGCAAAATCTGCATAGAGGTGCCGGATTATGTGGAAAATGGATATGGTATCTATGATGGGATAGAGGAGCGTACCGGATACATGATTGTCACCGGTGTAAGCAATTATAAAGAGGCAATGAATAGGATAGATGCATGCTACAGCGATATCGTATTCATGCCGGAGCATTTGAAAGAGTGGCCCAACCGGGTGAAATTTTCCCACAAAATTCATACTTCGTAGTGTGTTTTTTAGGCATGTGACAGGAAGTATATGAAAAGATCGGAGATTCGGTAAAGGAGGACGAATCCTATGAACAAAAGCACCACATCTATGTTTGCTGTATTAATCATCGTTTCCCTGTTCGCGTCAGCTTTTGCGGCATATGACATATTCTGGAAAGAAACGGTAAAAGAAAAAGAACTGGGAAAACTCGAAAAAGGCGAAGTTTTTAGTTTGCGGACGAACAAGAAGCTGGTCGGCGGTATAGCAAATGAAGAGGATCACAGCATTATTCTTTCTATCAGATATAATAAAAATCGAAACCGGACTTTTGAATGGCAAATAAAGGATTATCCAACGGAAAAGTTTGCACCGGAGGAAGAAGCGTTTTGGCATGATGTGATTGACTATGCGGAGAAACGGATTACCGAGGCTAATGTAATCGAAGTACAGCATTTCCTTTTATGGTAGGCGATTGAAAATGGAATCAATGCCATAGTTGACGCAAAAGGGATTGTTTAGAAAAATAAATACAGATTTTTAAGAGGGGGTGCAAGAATATCTGAATTTCAAAAAAACATGGCGGATTATTTTGTGATATGTGTAAATGAATTTAGCAGCAATGATTTAATCGCTCACCAAATCTCTATCTTGACTTTCTATAAAAATCACAGTAAAATATAACTAGAGTGTTGGCTATAGCCGCACGAAGGGGCACACCACCGCGGGTGTGAACTTTCGTGCGGTTTTTTATTGTCAGAGGACCCGGGCACCCACCCGAAGCGTTGCGTCTGGAAAAGGTGGAGGGGCTTATCTTAGAAGCAAGATGCGAACTTAACTTAAAAAGCGCTTTTTTGAAAAAAGTGTATAAAAATTTTAGCAAAATTGTCGCTATAAGAGGGAAACCAAAGCTGTAGTCGGTGTAATTCAATGAAAATTGCAGGATTTTTAAGCTTCATCATATGAAAAGCAGGAGTGCGTTATACATTTTTTAGCGATTTTATTAATTTTGGTTAAGTTTTGACGTTTCTTTTATACATAAAAAAGGATTTTTTGGAATTTAGGTTAAGACGGCTTAGTACAAAGTGAAGAAAATCAGAAAGGAGACCGATATGGTAAGAATCAACGGTATTGATGTCAACGCCGCAGGAAAAAGTCTGGCGGCGTACATTGATGAAAATGATTATCCCCGCATGCGCATTGCGGTGGAGCGCAACGGAAAAATTGTGCCAAAGGCGAGGTATGAAGAAACCATTCTGACGGATGGCGATAAGATAGAAATTGTAAGTTTTGTAGGAGGTGGCTGATGGCAGAAAGGAGCGGAATTTTACCGGCAGAAGAAGAAATCAGAAAGTGTCTGGAACTTCGTCATACGAAGGCTGTGCAGGATAAGTTGGCGGCTGCAAAGGTTGCTGTTTGCGGGCTTGGAGGACTTGGCTCTGCGATTGCCATTGCGCTGGCGCGAAGCGGTATCGGGCAGCTTCATCTCATTGATTTTGATAGGGTGGATTTGTCAAATTTAAACAGACAGCAGTATGCGGTCAGCCAGCTGGGACAGCCTAAGCCGGAGGCACTGGCAGAGGAAATCAGGAGATTTTCTCCTTATGCAAAGTTTATTACCGATTTTATAAAGCTGACAGAGGAGAACATTCCACAGCTGCTGGCAGAAGATACATATATCTGCGAAGCCTTTGACAGCGCGGAACAAAAAGCTATGCTGACCAACTGCGTACTGACAGAATTACCGGGGAAATATCTGGTAGGCGGCTCCGGCATGGCGGGATACAGCGACAGTAATGCAATTCGAACGAGAAAAATCACAGAGCACTACTATCTCTGCGGTGACGGCGTTTCGGAAATCAGAGAGGGCTGGGGACTGATGGCGCCGCGAGTCATGATCTGTGCGGCGCACCAGGCGAATATGATAATCAGATTGATTCTGGACGAAGAGGTATAGAATAGGAGGAACAATATGGAAAAGAAAGACACGTGGAGCTTAGGCGGAAGAGAGTTTTCTTCCAGATTTATTTTGGGCTCCGGCAAGTACTCTATGGAGTTGATTAATGCGGCAGTGGAGCAGGCAGGTGCTGAAATTATCACCCTTGCGGTGCGCAGAACTAACACAAAGCAGAGCGAAAATATACTGGACTTTATTCCGGAACATGTGACCCTGCTGCCAAACACCAGCGGTGCAAGAACTGCGGAAGAAGCGGTGCGAATTGCCCGCATGGGAAGAGAATTGGGCTGCGGTGATTTTGTAAAAATCGAAATCATGAAGGACAGCAAATATCTGCTGCCGGACAATGTGGAGACGGTGAAAGCGACAGAGATTCTGGCAAAAGAAGGGTTTATCGTAATGCCGTACATGTATCCCGACCTCTATACGGCAAGAGATTTAGTCAGCGCCGGTGCGGCTGCCGTGATGCCGCTTGCGGCGCCAATCGGTTCCAACAAGGGCTTAGCAACTAGAGAGTTTCTGCAGATTCTCATTGATGAGATTGACCTGCCGATTATTGTGGACGCGGGAATCGGTAAACCTTCCCAGGCATGCGAAGTGATGGAAATGGGAGCGGCGGCAGTGATGGCAAACACCGCCATTGCGACGGCAGGCGATATTCCAGCCATGGCGTCGGCCTTTCGAAAAGCCATCGAAGCGGGAAGAAGCGCACATTTGTCAGGTCTTGGCAGAGTGTTGGAACGCGGCGCCAGTGCATCCGACCCATTGACTGGATTTTTGAGAGATTAGGAGGAAAATCCCATGAAAGAAAATCAGTTTTTTGTGGACTCGGAGAAGTTGAGTCCAAAGGCGCTGGCGCGGAAACACCAGATTGAGGAAGATCCGTCGGCGAGAACCAACCACATGGAATATATGGAAGGCATGGAGCAGATTGACTCTGACGTGATGGAGAAGGTGCTTAGCCAGATGCACACCTACGACTACGAACGCTACACAGAGGTTGACGTAAAACGGGCGCTGGCGGCCAATACCTGCTCGGTGGAGGATTTTAAGGCACTCCTTTCTCCAGCAGCACAGCCGTATCTGGAACAGATGGCAGAAAAAGCCAAAATTGAAACCGGTAAACACTTCGGCAATACCGTGTACTTTTTTACGCCGATTTATATCGCCAACTATTGCGAGAACTACTGTATTTACTGCGGTTTTAACTGTTATAACGATATTCGGCGGAAAAAACTTTCTCCGGAAGAGATTGAAAAGGAGATGCGGATAATCGCAGATTCCGGCATGGAGGAAATCCTGATTTTGACCGGGGAGAGCCGCAAGGTCAGCAGTGTGGAATACATCGGCGAGGCGGTTAAAATTGCCCGAAAATATTTCCGCAATATCGGAATTGAAATTTATCCTGTCAATGTGGCTGAGTACCGCTATCTTCATGAGTGCGGTGTAGACTATGTGACGGTTTTTCAAGAGACCTATAACGCTGACAAGTACGAAACACTGCATTTGATGGGGCATAAGCGGGTGTTCCCGTACCGTTTTGAAGCGCAGGAGCGAGCGCTGATGGGAGGCGTGCGAGGCGTTGCCATGTCAGCACTTCTCGGACTTTCTGACTTCAGAAAAGACGCTTTGGCATCGGCGCTACATGTTTACTATTTGCAGAGAAAGTATCCCCATGGGGAATTTTCGCTGTCCTGTCCGCGGCTCCGCCCTATCGTAAACAACGACAAAATCAACCCGCTTGACGTGGGCGAGCGGCAGCTTTGTCAGGTACTGTGCGCGTATCGGATCTTCCTGCCTTATGTGGGAATTACCGTGTCCACGAGAGAGGAAGAACATTTTCGCAACGGCATTGTAAAGATTGCCGCCACAAAGGTCTCCGCTGGCGTTTCCACCGGGATCGGAGACCATGAGAGCAAATATGACGGAAAGGACGCAGGTGACACCGGCGACGAACAGTTTGAAATCGCAGATGAGAGAAGTTTTGAGCAGATGTATCGGGACATTGAAAAAGAAGGTCTGCAGCCGGTAGTCAACGAATATATTTATGTGTAAAAAAATAGTAATCACAAATCGCCATTTGGTACATGGCGATTTTTTGACCCAAATCAGTAAAGTACTTGAAACAAAGCCTGCGGCGCTGATTCTTAGAGAAAAGGACCTGCCAGACGCAGAATACATGCAGCTGGCGCAGAAGGTGCTGCCTCTTTGCAGAGAACATGGCGTACCGTGTTTTTTCAACAATCGAGTAGCTCTTGCAGAAAAGCTGCACCCGGATGGGCAGCAGCTGTCTTTTGCTGCATTCTGTGAGAAGGAGGTGGGCACTGCCGGCATATTCGGGGTGTCAGTACACAGTCTGCAGGAAGCAAAGACTGCAGAAGCACTGGGCGCAAGCTTTGTCATTTTTGGTCATATTTTTGAAACGGACTGTAAGCCGGGTCTGCCGCCGCGGGGTCTGGCTGCCCTGAAAGAAATCTGCGCCAGCGTATCGATTCCTGTTTATGCCATTGGCGGCGTGAATGGGGAAAATTCCCCTTTGTGCGTGGAAGCCGGTGCGGCGGGTGTCTGCATGATGAGCGGATTTATGGAGATGGAGTAAAGTGGAAAAAATTCACCGCAAATATTTTGCCGAAAAAAGAAATATGTGCGTGACAAACCAGTATAATTGGTATAGAATGAATTTGTATACACAAATTCAAGCGTGTATCGCTAAATTGAATAGACTGCTTCCGCCGAAGCGGCCTAAGTTATAAAAAGAGAAAAGGAGAAAAACTTTATGACTATGGTAACCAACCAATTGGTAAACGATTGGGTAAAAGAAATGGCGGAATTAACCAAACCGGATGAGGTTGTCTGGATTGACGGGAGCAAGGAACAGCTTGATGAAATTAGAAAATTATCCCTTGCAACCGGTGAGATGATTGAGCTGAATCAGGAAAAATTGCCTGGCTGCCTCTACTACCGCACTAATCCCAAAGACGTTGCAAGAGATGAAAAGAGAACGGTAATCTGCACCAGCAGAAAAGAAGATGCTGGCCCTACTAACAACTGGGTTGCACCGGAAGAGATGTATGCGAAGATGAGCAAACTCTTTGACGGCTGCATGAAAGGCAGAACTATGTATGCCATTCCGTTTTCCATGGGCGTACCGGGAACAGAATTTGCTAAGATCGGTATCGAACTGACCGATTCTATTTATGTAGTACTGAGCATGGCGATTATGACCCATGTAAATCAGAAGGTAATTGATTTGCTCAACGAAGGCGCAGACTTCACAAAATGTCTGCACTCCAAAGCACAGATTAATGAACAGGAAAAGTACATTGCACATTTCCCTGAAGACAATACAATTTGGTCTATCAACTCAGCTTATGGCGGAAACGTGCTGCTTGGCAAAAAATGCCTGGCGCTGCGCATCGGTTCTTACCTTGGAAAACAGGAAGGCTGGATGGCAGAACATATGCTGATTCTGAAGATTGAGAACAAAGAGGGCGAAGCGAAATATGTTTGCGGCGCATTCCCAAGCGCTTGCGGAAAGACCAACCTGGCAATGTTGACGCCGCCTGACTATTTTAAGAAAAAAGGATACAAGATTTCTACCGTTGGCGATGATATTTCATGGCTGCGTATCGGTGATGATGGAAGACTGTATGCAGTTAATCCAGAAAACGGTTTCTTTGGTGTTGCGCCGGGGACTAACGAAAAGTCCAACCCGAATGCACTTAGAACCACACATAAAAATACCATCTTTACTAACGTGGCGAGAAACTTAGATGATAATACCGTATGGTGGGAAAAACTCGACAAGAATCCTCCAGAAAACGGTGAAGATTGGCTGGGCAATCCTTGGAACGGAAAGACTTCCGAAGAAAAGGGCGCACATCCAAATTCCAGATTTACAGCGCCGGCAGCAAACTGCCCGACCATCGCTGATGAATTTGCAACAGGAGAAGGCGTGCCTATTTCCGCAATTATCTTCGGTGGAAGAAGAGCAAAGGCTGAGCCGCTTGTTTACCAGGCAAGAGACTGGAACCACGGCGTATTTATCGGTTCTGCTATGGCATCAGAAACAACCGCTGCTGCCAATGGAAAAGTTGGCGTAGTGCGTCATGATCCGATGGCAATGCTGCCGTTCTGCGGATACAACATGGCAGAGTACTTCCAGCACTGGATTGACATGGGTAAAAAGATGACCAATCCACCGCAGATTTTCCATGTAAACTGGTTCAGAACTGACGAAAACGATGAGTTTATGTGGCCTGGGTTCGGTGATAACCTGAGGGTTATCCTGTGGATGCTGAACCGCTGCGAGGGAAGTGTTGACGCGGTGGAAACTCCGCTTGGTTATGAACCAAAGGCAGAAGATATCGATACCAATGAACTGGATATTGAGCCAGAAGTACTGGGGAAACTCCTTCGCGTAGACAAGGAGATCTGGAAAGAGGAAATCGCAGGAATTGAAGAATTTTACAGTCAGTTTGAATGGCTGCCTGAGGAAATTACCGAAAACCTCGACAGGCTGAAGGCGCAGATCTCATAAAAAGAAAAATTTACGAGGCTGTCTCAAGGAAAAATGAGGCAGCCTCGTTTGTATGTGCACCATTTAAGGCTAATTTACTATAAATGGTGCGGAAGCAACGAAATTCATTTTGCAGTAGCTTCCCGGCATTCATGGGAAGGAATGTTTTTAAAACTTTTGCTAGGAATTTTTTAGAAGTATGGTATACTGTATTTAATTTGTTACCCCATGAAAGAAGTAGGAGGCATTTTGAGTACGAAATGAAACACGAGGATCTGAAGTATCTGGCAGTAGCTTTGCCGGAGGATATTTTAAAAGAGAAGTGGAGCGGTCATTTTGATCGCGTGAGAGAAATTATTGCAAGACGTTTGGCGGGAGAACTGACTTATGATATGCGCTGCCGGCTGGAGTTGGAACTGACCAATCTAGAACATCTGGAAAAGTGTTACAACAGAACGGAAGCGGAAGCGCTAGCAATGGTGCAGGAGAGGATTCCATCTTTTACTGCGGAGGAACTTGATGAGCTGCGCCTTGAGAATAAAGTGGATTTTATTTATTTGAATGGAGAAGTGCGCTACTTGAGAAGCTTCTGCAGTACGCTTTTTAAGGTATATCCTGAAATGGAAGAGCGTGAGGCTCGGGAAAAGGGCGACGCTTATGAAAAGCAGGCGGCGAGAGCCGAGGAAGTGGAGGCTGTTGACCAGCTCGTTGAGAATTTAGTGGATGGACAGGAAACTTCAGCGCATATTCATATTCGCCAGAAGGTCTGGATTAATGAAGATGCCTTGGAAGAAGGAAAGCCTGTGCGCATTCACGTGCCGCTTCCTGTGGAACGACAGCAGATGAAAAATGTGAAAGTGATAAGCGTAACACCGCAGCCGAAGGCAATGCCTTCTCTGGAAGACGGTCACCCCGTTGCATACTTTGAGGAAAAAGCGAAAGCCGGTCAGGTATTTTCTGTGGAGTATAGCTTGGATCATGTGACGCATTTTGTAGACCTTTCCTGGGAAGCCATTGAGAAACTGGGTGAGGAGAAAGGCGACATTCCAGCAGAGGAAGCCCAGTATCTCTGCGAGCAGCTGGCGCACATTCAGTTCACACCGTATCTGAGAGGCCTGGCAGAGAGTTTAAAAGATCCTTCGGGCGATCTGCTGAAAACGGCAAGACGCATTTATGATTATGTGACAACCAAAGTGACCTACCGCTTTGTCAGAGATTATGCGGCAATCGACAATCTTAGCGAATACTGCGCAGTGAATCTTCGCGGTGACTGTGGTATTCAGGCGCTTTTGTTTATTACACTTTGCAGAATTTGCGGCATACCGGCAAGATGGCAGTCCGGGCTTGACACGAAACCGGGTAGTTTAGGCCAGCATGACTGGGCGCTGTTCTATCTGCCGTCCAAAGGCTGGCTGGGTGCAGACCTGTCCTACGGCGGGAGTGCCTACAAAAAAGGCAAGACGAAGCGCTGGGATTATTTCTTTGGAAATGTTGATCCGTTCAGAGTGCCGATTAATGATTCTTTCCAGGCGGAAATGGTGCCAGTGAAGAAATTCCCTAGAGAAGATCCTTGCGACAATCAGTGCGGAGAGCTGGAATACGAAGATCGCGGTTTGTACGGAAGCGACTGGGGCTGTGATTACGAGGAAATTGATATTCATAGGATAAAATAAATACGTTGTTATAGATTATTTGAAAACTGCATGGACGGTAAATTACCGCTCATGCAGTTTTAGCTTTTGATTAAAGATGCCTAATATCTTAAAAACCACTTGAAAAAATATGTCGGGAGGGGGTATAATATATATAAATTTTATAAGGAGGTAAACTAATGGAACAAAAGAAAAAGAAATTTGCGGTGCCTCATGTATACATCCTGCTGCTAGCACTTATTTTGTTATGCAGTATCCTTACGTATATTATACCAGCAGGATCATATGACATGATGACACTGGAAGACGGAAGAGAAGTTGTCAATGCAGAGACTTTTCACAATGTCGATTCGACACCAGTGAGCTTTTTGCAGTTCTTGACCGCAGTACCCCGCGGTATGCAGGAGTCTGCACAGATCATCTTCTTCATCTTTATTGTTGGTGGAACTATGGCTGTAGTACAAGAAACCAGAGCGATTGAAGCCGGCATGGGAAGATTGATCAAGGCGCTGAAGGACAAGTCTATTATAATCATCCCGATTATTATGGTTCTGTTCTCCATCTGCGGATCCGTATTCGGTATGGCAGAAGAGACCATCCCGTTTATTCCGATCTTCGTATCACTGTGTATTGCCATGGGATTTGACTCTATCACAGGTGCGGCTATCGTGCTGTGTGGTGCCGGTGCAGGATTTGCAGGTGCCTTCATGAATCCGTTTACGATTCAGGTTGCACAGGGTATCGCAGGCCTGCCGCCGCTTTCAGCTATGGGTTTCAGAGTAGTTCTATACATCTGCTTCGTATTGCTGGCAGTCACATTCGTTATGAGATATGCATTGAAGATTAAGAAGAATCCGCAGCTCTCCAACATGCATGAATTTGACAAAACCAGAGAGGAATCTGTAGATCTCGATTCCTTACCGGAATTTGGCGGAAAGGAAAAAGCAATTTTGATTGTTTTTGTCGCTTCTATTATCATATTAGTCTACTGTGTCATTCAGTATGGTTGGTATATGGACGAGATTGCAGCGCTGTTCCTGTGCATGTCTTTCATTGTTGCGACAATTGCAAGAATGGGATTCAACAACTATGCAAATGTACTGGGAAAAGGCATGGCTGACATCGCTTCCGGCGCACTGGTTGTAGGCTTTGCAAGAGGTATTTTGGTCGTGATGAATGATGGACAGATTTTACATACGATTCTGCAGGCTGCTGCTTCTGGACTGAGCAAACTACCTTCGATGGTATCTGCTGTCGGAATGTACATTTTCCAGTGCCTACTCAACTTCATTGTTCCTTCAGGTTCCGGACAGGCTGCTGTTTCTATGCCGATTATGGCTCCTTTGGGTGATCTGGTAGGCGTAACAAGACAGACTGCTTGCCTCGCATTCCAGATGGGTGATGGTATCTCTAATATCTTCACACCAACCTCCGGCTATTTTATGGCTGGACTGGCTATTGCAAAAGTGCCTTGGAGCAAATGGGCTAAGTGGATTCTGCCTTTAATTGGATTAGAATATCTGTTAGGTGCAATTTTTATCGTCATTGCACAGGCAATGCAGTTAGGACCATTTTAAAAAATGTTTACAGAAGAAAGGGCATATTGGATGATATGCCCTTTTTCCTAAGAGGAGATAAAATGAATTACAGTGAATTAAAAGAGAGAATTTTTTCTGAAATTGAAAAATATAGAGAAGAATTGACCGCACTGAATGACAATATCGCTGACAATCCTGAAATTTCCGGAGAGGAATATGAAACTTCTAAGAAAATCGTCAAACTATTGCAATCTCACGGTTATCAGGTGGAATATCCCTTCGCCGGGCGTGATACCGCTTTTAAGGGAATTTATGGGGAGAACCAGCATAAGCATAAGGTAGCAATTCTGACTGAATACGATGCTCTGCCTGAGATAGGACACGCCTGCGGACACTGCCTGTCAGGTTCGATTAGCATTCTTGCAGGTCTGGCAACGAAAGAGATGCAAGATGAGCTGGACACGGATATTCATATTATTGGCACACCTGTGGAGGAAACAGACGGGGCTAAGTGTCAGATGGCAGAAGATGGTGTTTTTGATGGGTACGATATGGCAATTATGGTACATCTGTACAATACCAGCCTGCTGACACCAAAATTACAGGGCTTGGCAGCTTACATGTACTGTTTCCATGGCAAAGCAGCTCACGCTTCAGCAGCACCGTGGGAGGGACAAAATGCGTTTAATGCAGCGCAGCTGATGTTCCACGCAGTAGATATGCTGCGTCAGCATAGTACACCGGATGCGCAGTTTCACGGCATCATTAGAAACGGAGGAGAAGCGCCGAATATTGTTCCGGAAGAGGTTACAGCAGAATTTTATATTCGTGCCCTGGATAAGCATTATCTGAAAAAGCTGATCGATAAGGTAGACGATTGTGCTGCAGGGGCGGCTATTGCGACCCAGACAACCTGGGAAAAATATCCTACGGCAGCCATCTATGATAATATGAAACCAAATCCTACCGGCGCAGCGGCTCTGGCTGAAATCTATGATGAGCTGGGAATTGAAGTAAACGGAGACCACGATAAAATCTTCGGATCCTCCGATGCTGGAAATGTCAGCTTTGCCTGCCCGGGTTTCCATCCTTGTCTGCAGATTGTTGATGAAAATATTCCGATTCATACCAGAGAATTTGCAGAGGCAATGAAAAGTGAGCGAGCCCATCAGGGTCTTGTAGTTGGAGCTAAAATTATCACACTGCAGATCGCAAAGATTTTCAGTGATGAAGAAAAGCTGAACGCTATGAAAGCGGATTTTGCGGAGAAGTAAATATGGGCTATGTATTGTTCTTTTTGCCGCCGGCACTGGCTCTAATCGCTTTTATTGCAGCAATTAAGAGAGGATTTAACAAGGCGGCATTTTTTGTATCTGCCGGTATTACTATGATCATCAACATGTTTGCGATACACAGTTTGACTTGGTATGGTCTTCTTTGTACATTGACTATACCCTTCGCAGGCATATACATCGTCATCTGCCTGGTGTTGTCTATTCAGGAGCATCGCAGCGGTCAGTAAACTTGAAAAAATACTGGATGAAAATAAAACCAATTGCATGACGATAGAAAAGTTGTATAAAGGTTATAAAGGCGTACACTTTAAATCTAAAAAAATTCATAGGAGGTGCTTGCGCATGTTGGACTTACTGATAAAGAATGGACAGTATCCGGATTTTGCGACCGGAGAGATGAGAAAAAGCAATATTGGTGTTGCTGACGGTAAGATTACCTATATCGGATCTGCGTGTCCGGAAGCTGCCAATGTTATCGATGCTTCTGGAAGTGTAGTTTCTCCTGGTTTTATAGATATTCATATGCACGAGGAGGATTTTAAGCAAGAAGGGGAAACCTATGTCATTGCACAGATGATGCTGAATATGGGAGTCACCACGGCGGTAGGCGGTAACTGCGGTATGCAGAAGCAGGACTTGGCCTACTTTAAAGAAGTTATCGATAGACTGGGCGGGTGTCCGATTAATTATATTATGCTGGCAGGGTATAATACCTTCCGCTATCAGCTGAATGTCGGAAGATATGAGGCTGCGACAAAGGAGCAGAGAGAGCAGATCAGAACCTTACTTAGAAGAGAACTAAGCCATGGCGCATACGGTATTTCTTTTGGTATTGAATACGATCCCGGCATTACAACCGAGGAAGTTCTGTATGCTATCGGTTGTACCGATGATCCGAACCTGCTGGTATCTGCCCACTACAGGGAGGATTGTCTGCGGGATATCGAACCGATTTACGAGATGATTAAAATTGCAGATGCGATTCCGATGAAATTCCAGATCTCTCATTTGTCCAGTTGTTCCGCCATGGGGTTGATGCAGGAATCATTGGATGCTATTAACCAGGCAATGGAGAGGAACCCGAGGCTGGATTATGATACTTATCCGTATAATGCCTTTTCTACCCATATGGGATCTGCTGTTTTTGAGGACGGCTGCATTGAAGGCTGGCATAAGGATTACAGTGACATACTTCTAACGGACGATCCTTACAAGGATGTTCGCTGTGATAAAGAGACCTTTGAAAAAGTCCGGGAAGAATACCCTGACATGCTTGCGGTTGCATTTGTCATGAACGAAGAGGAAATTGCCGGCGCCATCGCCAATAAAAATGGAATGGTGGGCAGTGACGGCATTATCAATAACGGCAATGGTCATCCAAGAGCTGCTGGCACATTTCCGAGAGTGCTCGGAAAGTATGTCAGAGAAGACAAAGTTCTGCCGATGATTGATGCTATTCGAAAGATGACCTTAGAGCCGGCAAAGCGATTGAATCTGGATAATAAAGGGAGAATCGAAATCGGCTGTGATGCAGATTTGACAATATTTAATCCGGATACCGTCAAAGACGGCGCTACTTTTTCTGATTTGAATATTTTGCCGGAAGGCATCGAATACGTATTTATCAATGGAGAGAAAGCAGTGGATCATAAAATGGTTGTAAACGACAGACTAGGTACATTTATCAGCTATCAAAAGCATTGATAAAAATATAGGGTATTCATGTAATCTGCCCCTTTTTAGCGTTATATGCGATGAAAGGGGCGGATTTTTATTTGTGTAAATTTGGAAAGAAGGGATAGAATAAAGGGATTAAGTCTGTAAACTGGTGTAAATTAGAAAAATAAAAAAGAGCCACAAGTGTTCACCATTCGGTTAAAATATAAAAAACAAAACACGAATAACTAAATGGAGGTTCAATATGGCTCAACTTAATTTTGCACTAAATCAGGAGTTTTTGTAGGTCTTTTTTTTAGTAGAGAAGAAGCTTTTGGAGAACTTATGGAATGTTTACTTAACCAGTTTCTTCAAGCAGAATCTGCTGAAAAATTACAAGCCGGCACCTATGAGAAGTACTGAACGCACTGATTATGGAAACGGAATCCGCCCCAAAATACATTACCACCCGTATTGGTAAATTAAAAATGGAAGTTTCCCGCCATCGTTACAACGTATTTCACAGCAGCATGCTTGATAATTATCAACGTAACGAATAAGCATTTATCAAAACGATGATGGAAATGGTCGTGCAGGACTGGTTGTGGCAATCCGAAAGGTATTTTAAACGGCAGGCAGGCAATGCTGCCAGTCCGGGTTGGAAACCTGTCTGATAGCGTTTTTTGTGCGTAAATTTTGAGTTTTTTAGAAAAATATGCAGGAATGTGTGCATATTTTTGATGCTTTTTCAAGAAATATGCATAGCGGGCACCAAGACAACACTAAATCTATTTTCGGCTTTCTAAAATCATCAGCCCCTTGTCGGTCAGGGACATGCCGTACTTTCCATGGGTTGCAGAAATTAGCCCCTGCTCAGCTAGCATGGAAATATATTTGCGGATTTTGTATTCGGATATGCCGTAGCCGGCATCATGGAGAAACCAGTAAATTCGGCTTCTGCCGGCAATTTCGCTTCTTTGGTTAATTTCCCGAATGGCAGACAAAATAAGCTTAGAGATATCATCAGTTTTTTCAGCAGAAGCAAAGTGGAATCCGCTTTCAGCAGTGGAGGCACTATCATAGGGAAAATCCTCGGGCGTGATGGTATCGCTTTCGCAGACCGCAAGAGTAAATTTAATGGTGGCAAAAAGCTCGCGAATATTGCCCTGCCACTCCCTTTGCATCAGAGCCTCCATGGCAAGAGGCGTGATTTCCTTGTTGATGCAGAACAGGGTGTTCATCCAGTGGGTAACGAGAAGGGGAATATCTTCCTTATGCTGAGAAAGGGGCGGTAGATAAAGATAGCCTTCTTTTAAGCGGTAGAACAAATCTTTACGAAAAGTTTTTTCTGCAGTCATTTCTTCTAAGTTGCAATTGGTGGCGGCAATGATACGGACGTCGACGGGGAAGTGACGCTTGCCGCCGGTTTTTATGATTTCGCCAGTCTGCATGATTTGAAGAATCTGGGCTTGCACTTTCAGGGAGGCTTCGTCTATTTCATCGAGGAAAATGCTGCCGCCTTCTGCCAGCTGAAAAAGCCCGATTGTGCCGTCTTCTTCGCAGCCAAAAAGTTCTGTCTCGATTTGGGCGTCAGACAGCGCAGCAAAGTTGATGGAAACAAAAGGTGCACCTTGTCTTGCGGAAGCGTGGTGAATTGCGCTTGCAAAGATAGACTTTCCGGTCCCGCTGTCGCCCTCAATGAGAACAGACATATCTGTGGCAGCAATTTTTTCGGCGGTAGATTTCACCTTGGAAATGCAAGGACTTTGCCCAATAATGTCTCGGAATTTATATTTTGCATAGCAATTAGGTCCGCAAAGAGCGGTGCGCACTGCCTTGGAAGTTTTGCCCGCTTCGTTGGCAGCATCGGAGATTCGTCTTGCAAAGATTAAGAGGTCGTCCAGATACTGCTTTGCGTAGGATTGCAGGTTGGATTCCAGCAAATGATAGGAATCCATAATTTGTATGATGGTGGAAAAATCGAAAATTTTTGCGCCGATATTGTAGACGTTTTCAACGCCGGCAGGCACGTGAATCATGGCATCGGCAGTAATCGCGATAGGCCTTGCTTTTGCGGAAAAATCGCAGTCTGGTGAGTATGGTACGAACTGATAAAAGTTAAAGCCGCTTCTCTGCAAATCGCTGATGACTTCCTCGGCGGAAGTGCGGGATTCCATGACGACGAGGATTTCCCGATCGCGAGGCAGGAAAAGAATCTTGTCCAGCTTGTGGCTGGTAATGGTACGGCTGCCGACTAAAGTTTCTTCCAGATAATCCGAAAGCCCACTGTCAAGAAATTGCTGGTAAACTTTTTCGCCGGAAAAAACACCAAAGTACTGTCCGCTAAGGACAGTAGAATCTCCTGCGGAGACATTGTATAAGGTGATAGAAACTTCTTTTGGAAGAAAAGACCGAAGTTGTTCCTCTAAAGTGCGTAATGTGAAGAAGTGGTCTGCAACTAATAGCAGACGGGGATTCGTTTTGAAAGCCATAGTAACTCCTTTTGCATTTTGATTGCGGCGACGCCGATTCAATTACATGCGTTCATTATACCATGCCGATACCGCTGAAAGTAGAATCGGAAGGCGTGATTCAATGAACGCGACATTGCGGCAACGCCGATTCAATTACATGCGTTCATTATACCATAGCTATGGAGAGGTGAATATGGATTTTAAATTATTCTTCTGGAAAAATTAAAAAAATTAACTGAAAGTAGCGGCATTCTTAAAAAATCAAGTACTTTTTTTGAAGTATTGCAATTGGGGTGCCTGCTATATAGAATAAAGAAAAAATTCCAAAAGAAAGATGGGGAAATAAAATCGTGAGCAATAAAAAAGAATTTACCGGTGCACAGAAAATGATTTGTCAGATTTTGGATCCGGGCAGCTTTATGGAAATCGGAGAGGCGGTTACTGCAAGACTGACCGATTTTTATACGCCGGATACGCAGGACAAACCATCTGATGGTGTTATCACAGGATACGGCACCATCGACGGACAGCTGGTTTATATATTCAGTCAGGATGTGGAAGTGCTGGGCGGCACTTATGGTGAAATGCACGGACAGAAAATCAACAGGCTCTATCAGCTTGCTATGAAAGCAAAAGCACCGATTATCGGGCTTTTGGACTGTCATGGGTTCCGTATTGAAGAAGGTCTTGACAGTCTGGACAAATTTGCGAGACTTTATGCTTTGCAGGCGCAGGCTTCAGATTTGATTCCTCAGATTATGGCGGTAGTCGGTATGTGTGGCGGCGGCATGTCCATCGCAGCAAACATGGCGGACTTCGTCTTTGTTGAAAAAGAACACGGACAGCTTTTCGTAAATTCGGCAAGTTCCATCGACCGTAGTTTTGACGAAATTGTAGACCAGGCGGACTTCACTGACGCAAGTATGAGCTTTGATGAAATAAAGGACTCCATTCGGACGCTGGTACACACGCTGATTCCGGCGAATACAGAAAGAAAGCCGCGGCAGAAGCCTTGCAACGACGATTTGAACAGACTTTGTCCGAATCTGGCTGGGCTGAGTGGTGACGGCAGAGCGATTTTGAAGGAGATATCCGATAACGGCTTTTTCTTTGAAACCAGAAGAGACTGCGGCGAGGATATGGTAACCGGATTTATCATGCTGGACGGTATAGTAATCGGTGCGATTGCAAACCAGAAATCCAAGTCAGGTATGAGAAGAATCAGTGCTGAAGGCTTTGATAAGGCGGCAACTTTTATAGAACTGTGCGATAAATTCTCCTTCCCGATTTTGACCCTAACCGATACAGAAGGCTTCGACACATCGGAGGAACAGGAAATCTATCTGCCGAAGGCAGCCGGTCGAATGATTAGGGCTCTGACGAAGGCGAAGGCGCCGAAAGTAAATCTGATTACAGGAGAAATTTACGGAAGCGCTTACAGTATCATGAACAGTAAAGGACTGGGTGCTGACTATGTATTTATGTGGGACGGCGCAAAAGTAAACCTGATTAATGCAAAACAGGCCGTTGAAATTCTTTACCCACAGGCAGATTCCACGATGATAGAGCAGCGCATTGCTGACTATGAGAAGAGCCATAGCGGGGCAAGAGCACTGGCAAGACATGATTATGTCGATAAAGTAATTGACCCGGCGGACAGCAGAAAATATCTGGTTGGCGCTTTTGAGACCTTTGCTAATTTGTATTAGGGAGGCAGTCAATGACAATTACAGAAATATTATCGAAAGCGGGAATGAATACGCTGCTTGGTATGGGCACCGTATTCGTCATGCTGGTTTTAATCAGCTGCATTATTTCCCTGTTCAAGTTCATACCGCAGCCGGGTGCCTCTAAGAAACAGAAAGAAGAGGCGGCAAAGACGGATGCAGCAAGCAGTCCTGCAACTGCTGCAGACGGCAAAGATGACGGCGCTTTAATTGCAGTCATTACGGCGGCTATTGCAGCAGCAAAAGCCGCAGAAAATGGCGGAGCATCTTTTGAGAATGAAGCCGATGGCGCATATATTGTTCGATCTATAAAGAGAAGAGGAAAGTAAGAGAGGAAAACTATGGAAACATATATCATTAAAGTCAATGGAGTGACATACGAGGTAGAAGTAGAGAAAAAGGGGGCGGGAGCACCTGCCGCGCAGCCAGCAGCGTCTGCTGCTGCGCCTGCACCTGCTGCGCCTGTGCAGACAGCCGCTGCCGAAGGTGAGGGTGAAGCTGTTACTACAGGAACTGCAGGAAAGGTATGGAAAATCTCTGCAAAAGTGGGCGATAACCTGAAAAAAGGTGATACTATTCTGATTCTGGAAGCGATGAAGATGGAAATTCCAGTAGTAGCGCCAAAAGACGGTCAGCTCACCTCCATTACCGCTGCAGAGGGAGACAGCGTAGAATCCGGACAGAGTGTAGCAACCATTGCATAAACTTAGGGGAAAAACATGGAATATATTATCACAACTTTAGGAAATTTAATCCATCAGACTGCCTTTTTCGATTTGACCATAGGCAATCTGCTAATGCTTGCGGTTGCATGTGGATTCTTATACTTAGCGATTGCCAAGCAGTACGAACCGCTTCTGCTGCTGCCGATTTCCTTCGGCATGCTGCTTGTCAATATTTATCCTCCCATCATGGAAGAG
This sequence comes from Anaerotruncus sp. 80, assembly GCF_009936115.1. Classification (NCBI taxonomy): domain Bacteria; kingdom Bacillati; phylum Bacillota; class Clostridia; order Eubacteriales; family Oscillospiraceae; genus Anaerotruncus; species Anaerotruncus sp. 80. The sequence goes on along the minus strand of NZ_QWES01000004.1, from coordinate 14,147 downwards.
GGAGGACTGCTCCACTACTTTTATCTGCTAGATGAGTGGACGATTTTGCCATCACTCATTTTCCTGGGCGTTGGCGCAATGACAGACTTCGGGCCGCTGATTGCAAACCCAAAGAGTTTTCTGCTTGGTGCGGCGGCACAATTTGGAATCTTTGGCGCATACATGCTCGCCATGCTTATCGGATTCAACGATATGGCGGCAGCGGCAATCGCTATTATTGGCGGAGCCGACGGCCCGACTTCTATATTTTTAGCGATGAAACTGCACCAGACTGACATCATGGGGCCTATTGCCGTAGCAGCATATTCCTATATGTCACTGGTTCCAATCATCCAGCCTCCTATTATGCGAGCTTTGACCACAAAGGAAGAGCGTTCCATTAAAATGGAACAGCTTCGTCCGGTCTCCAAAAGAGAGAAAATTCTTTTTCCTATTGTGGTTACCATCGTAGTGTGCGGCCTTCTGCCGTCCACTACGCCGCTCGTAGGTATGCTGATGCTGGGAAATCTCTTTAGAGAAAGCGGCGTTGTAAGACAGCTGACTGACACAGCGTCCAATGCACTGATGTATATCGTCGTTATATTGCTTGGAACTTCCGTGGGAGCAACCACCAGCGCAGAGGCTTTCCTCAACTGGAGCACGCTGAAAATCGTGGGCATAGGGCTTGCAGCCTTCTGCTTTGGTACAGCAGCTGGCGTACTCTTTGGAAAACTGATGTGTAAGATTTCCGGCGGTAAAATCAACCCGCTCATCGGCTCCGCAGGAGTTTCCGCTGTGCCGATGGCAGCCCGCGTATCCCAGAAAGTCGGCGCAGAGGAAGATCCGACCAACTTCCTGCTGATGCACGCTATGGGGCCTAACGTGGCAGGCGTAATCGGCACTGCTGTTGCTGCAGGCGTATTTATGGCAATCTTCGGCGTATAAAGGAGTAATAACATGAATAATAAAAAGTTAAAAATAACCGAGACCGTTTTGAGAGACGCACATCAGTCTCTCATAGCAACAAGAATGAAAACAGAGGATATGATTCCAATTCTGGAAAAGATGGATCAGGTTGGATATCACTCTATTGAATGCTGGGGTGGTGCGACTTACGATGCTTCTCTTCGGTTCTTAAACGAAGATCCGTGGCAGCGCCTTAGAACGCTGCGTCGCAGACTTAAAAACAGTAAACTGCAGATGCTGTTTCGCGGACAGAATATCCTCGGATATAGACATTATGCTGATGATGTAGTGGAATACTTTGTACAGAAATCCATTGCAAACGGCATTGATATTTTGCGAATTTTTGACGCATTTAACGACTTGCGCAATGTGGAGACAGCTGTGCGTGCCGCAAAAAAAGAAGGCGGCAATGTGCAGCTTGCAATGTCTTACACTACTGGCAGTGCGTACACACTAGATTATTGGAAAAAACTCGCCTCAGATATGGAAAGCCTGGGTGCAGATTCTATCTGCATCAAGGATATGGCAGGCATTTTAACCCCGGATATGGCTGACCGCCTGGTAAGAGAACTGAAAACCCAGGTGAAAGTTCCCATCTCTCTGCACAGTCACTGCACTAGCGGCGTTGCACCGATTACTTATGTAAAAGGTGTAGAAGCTGGCTGCGATGTGATTGATACAGCAATTTCCCCATTCTCTATGGGAACCAGTCAGCCGGCAACCGAGGTTATGGTGGCAACTTTTGCAGGAACACCTTACGACACAGGACTTGATCAAAATCTTTTGGCAGAGATTGCAGACTATTTCAGACCTCTTCGTGACAGTTCCATTGCCAGCGGACTGCTTGATCCGAAAATGCTGACAGTTGATGTAAAGACGCTGCTTTATCAGGTGCCGGGCGGCATGCTGTCCAATCTGGTTTCTCAGCTGAAGGAACAGGGGGCAGAAGATAGATTTTATGAAGTGCTGGAAGAAATTCCAAGGGTGCGTGCCGATCTCGGCGAACCGCCGCTGGTAACGCCGTCCTCACAGATTGTGGGTACCCAGGCGGTGCTCAACGTGCTGACCGGCGAGCGCTATAAAATCATGTCTCAGGAAACGAAGGCAATCCTACGTGGTGAATATGGTAAGACTGTAAAGCCGTTTAATCCGGAAGTGCAGAAAAAGGCTATTGGTGATGCTGAGCCGATTACCTGCCGTCCGGCGGATCTGCTGGAACCAGAGCTGGAAACTTTGGAAAAAGAAATTTCCGTGTTTAAAACGCAGGACGAAGATGTACTGTCTTACGCACTGTTTCCGAAGGTGGCAACGGAGTACTTCAAATACAGAGACGCAAAGGCGCATAAAATCGATCCGGATAAATATGATTTGACAAACAGAGCCTATCCGGTATAACATAGAAAGCAAATAATAAAGATAGAAATTTTTAGGAGGTATGTGCGAAATGATTATGGCACAGCAAAACGGAAGAAAAACCATCGGAGCGCCAGATAAGCTTTTCGGAGTTTCTTCCAAAGCAAAAGCAAGAATTGCAGAAAAAGGAAAAGAGAACGTAATCGATTCCACCATCGGTGTACTGCTTAACGATGAAGGAAAGTTGGTTGTGCTGGAGTCGGTTATGGAATGTATCCGCAGTCTGCAGCCGGAAGACTATGCAGCTTACGCACCGATTCTGGGATTGCCTGAATATAGAGAAGCAGTAAAAAAGGCTGTTTTCCTAGACGATATGCCGGAGGGGGTATTCGTAGAAAGCTGTTATACGCCGGGCGGTACCGGTTCCATCAGAAATGCCATTTCCGCATATACAGCTTTCGGAGATAAAATTTTGGTCAGTGATTGGCACTGGAATCCATATAATCTGATAGCATCAGAAATCGGCCGCAGCGTTTCTACTTATCGTCTTTTCAATGAAAAACTGAAATTTGACAGCAAGTCTTTTGAGACAGAACTTGCCGCTATTTTAGCAGAGCAGGATGAAACGCTGATTATCATCAATACACCAGCGCACAACCCAACTGGCTATACTTTCACGGAGGAAGACTGGAATCAGGTGCTGGCTGTGCTTGATACGTATGAAGGTAAAGGTAAGAAGATTGCACTCCTTGTTGATATCGCATATCTGGATTTCTCCGGTGACGCAGTAGAATATAGATTTTTCTTAAAGAAACTGGCAGGTCTTCCTGCGCACATTCTGCCGCTGATTGCATTCAGTGCTTCCAAAGGCTATACAATGTACGGCATGCGCTGCGGCGCGCTCCTTTGCATGGCGCAGACTGCTGAAGTTGCAAAGGAATTTGTGGATGTGATGAGCGTGGAATGCAGAGCATCCTGGTCTAACGGCAACAGAGCTGCTATGAAGGTGCTGGCAAATATCGTGGAAGACCCAGCGTTGATGGCGAAGGTGACTGAAGAAAGAGAACATTATCTGCAGATTCTCAGAAGACGCGGCGCCATTTTTATGGAAGAGGCAGAAAAAGCAGGTCTGACTGCCTGCCCGTATGACAGTGGATTTTTCATCACAATTCCTTGTGAGAAACCGGAGGCAGCAGGAGAACTGCTGCAGGAAATGGATATTTTCTGTATTCCAATGGGCAGAGGAATTCGTGTTTCCGTGGCTTCCAACACAGAAGACGAATGCAGAGTAATGCCTGCAAAAATTAAAGAAGCAATCACCAAAGCATAATAATAGTTCCTAATAATCAAAAAGCAGAACCTAAAAAGTTTTTTAACTTTTGGGTTCTGTTTTTTGTGGAGTTGTGGTATAGTTAGTATTGAAATTTGACGAAGGCAGGGTTTTATGAGAAACTTAGACGATATCGATATCAAGATTTTAAATCAGCTTAGAAAAAATGCACGCACGCCGATGAAGGAACTGTCAGCTCTGGTATATCTGACAACGCCGGCGGTTTCTGCCCGAATTGATAAATTGGAAAAGGACGGATATATTAAAGGATATCACGCCAATTTGGATTTGGAGAAACTGGGCTACGGAATCAAGGCGTTTATCATGATTACTGTGGAGCCGGAGGACTGCCCGAAATTCTATGATTTTGTCAAGTCAGAAAAGAGCGTGTTGGAATGCAACCACATCACAGGTCCCTATTCTATGATTTTGAAGGTAGTGTTTTCCTCCACCAGCCTTTTGGACGAGTTCCTTGGCAAACTGCAGGTTTTCGGGAAGACCGAAACCCAGGTGGTATTTTCCACCGCCTTGGAGAGACATTAGAGCAGACTTGAATTGAGGCGAAAGCATGAAAAATCAATATCTTACAAGAATTTTAGCGGCACATCTCTTGGAGTTAAAGGCGCTGGTTCAGAGATATAACCAGAGTGGAAAAGGAAGTAAACTTGAAGAACCAACTTTTTTGATGGTTCTTACGAGGGGGGAGTTTGCATATCAGAGAAAAGACGGTGTATATGTGGTACCTGTTGGGTGTTTGAGAGACTGAGAGCAGGTTACAATAGCGCTGATAAAACAGCCTTTGTGCAATATAAAGTAAAGAATTACAAATTGCATATTTTCGAGAAAAATCTCCGAAATATGCACGATACTCTACATATTTTTTGAAAAAATCCTCAAAATATGTACAAATAAGCTGCTGGATGAAAATTTTACTGTTCTTTCGGCAGCTTTTTCGGTTTTTATAAGACAAATATGCATATTAAAGGCATTTTCTTTAAAAATATGCATACGGTTGTGCATATTATCGACATAATTCTTCAAAATATGCATAGAGACAGATTCTACAGTCTTGCAGTGTAGGAGAGACGTGGAGACTGAGTGAAAGGAAAGAAACGGCCGGAGCATTTAGCTCCGGCTATTAATTTGCATTAATCTACATCAATCTATTTTCTTATAAACCCATTCCAGCACATCGCCGTCCTGCAGGACATAGTCGCCGGCAGAATCGGCGCACAGCTGTCCGTTGACTTTGTACTGCCAGATTCTGTTCGGATGAAAATCCCCATTGTTTAGGTCATTAATGCCTACGATTGTTCCATCGGTAGTTTCTACATTAACTGACATGTCGTTGACGTTGCAGTAAATCTGAATTGCCTCCAACACAGAGGAATTTTCTTCGATTTTAAAAGCAGTGGTTTCGATGTCAGGGAGTTCCGATTTTTTTGGATAGTCAATGCTGATGGTGATTGTAATCGGATGGATAATTTCTGCAGTGTCGCCTTTATTTTCGCAGCTGGTTGTGCATAAGACAGCAGCAAACAAAGTCAGACACAGGGTCAAACAGATAAATTTACTCTTGTTCATGAAGTCTCCTTTGGGATTGCCCTATGGATTTAGTGTTATTATCTATATTCTACCACAAAACTCCTAAATTTATAAGCGCATTGTGACTAGAAGGTCATACATTTCGTTATCGCAGGCAGTTTCCAGATCGTAGACCACTTGGCTGTCGACAATTGTCATAGAAGCATGCATGGAAGAAAAGTACTGCACACTTTTTTCAAATGGATTTTCTGAAAAGACAGTGAAGTCAGCACGTTTTCCTTGCTCAATACTGCCGTACTCTTTGCCGCAGCCCAAAAGCTCGGCAGCGCCGACAGTCAGCATGTCGACTGCTTCAGAAACACTTCCTACATGGGAATAAACAGACTGATTCAGGCAGTCCGTAGACCAGGTAGTCAGGAATCCTTCCTCTGCAGAATTTACTTCAGAATTAGAAACCGCATTGTCCGCCGCCAGCACCAGGGTGTTATGCTTGCAGCCCTTTGAGCGCAGGAAAACAAAGGCGGCACGGGCTTTTTCTATAGAAGTCTGATCCAGCGCGTCCAGATGAATATTGTAGCCTTTGTCGCAAGCTGCCTGACAGATGGTCTTCAGTGCATCCTCTGAGAAAAAGGCGAGATTTTCGTCGTCGCAGACTTCCAGCTTCAGGAAGTCATAGGTAATCAGGTTGTCCAGCTCAATGCATGCGGTTTTTCCGGCGGTCAGCTTGTGTAAAATCAGTTCCGGTGCAATAGGGCGGTTGATGTAGAGACTGGAAAACAGCCGCTGTTTGACAGGTATACTCTCACCGATGAGGGCAACCAGACAGTCCCGATAAAGGTGCTGGAAATAGTCTGGGGTATTGAGCGGAAAGATTGAAGTAATGCCTCTGTCGCAGAGTGCGCCAGAGGACGCAATCACCGCAGCCTCCACCTCTTCAAAATCGAGAGGACTCAGCACGCTTAGCACATAGTCTGCAGAAATGTACTGCATGCCGTCTTCCTCCGCAGATTCGCTGACCATATCCATTGCCAGAGAGTTGAACCAGCAGTGCACACCACTGGTTCCAAGAAGCAGCACCGGCTTGTCCTGCGTAATCTCGTCCAAAAGTCCCTGCACGTCCTCCGCTTCCTCGTAGTCTGCCAGAATATTTTCATTGTAGCCGTATGCAAAGATGATATCGCGATCCGTATTTTCAGCATAAGCGGCGACTTCCTCTAAAACGGTATCCAGATCCCAAACCGGATCAATTTCCAGATACATATCCTCAAAAGCCTTGAGAATATCTGTATTATGAACCTCTATAAACCCTGGGAACATGTACTGCTCCTTCAGGTCGATGACCTGCGTATCAGAAGATACGATTTCGTCCATTCCCTCAAAATCGCCAATGGCGATAACCTTGCCATCTTTGCAGGCCACTGCAGTAGCCCACGGAAACGCGGGGTCTTGGGTATAGACGTGTCCGTTCATATAGATAATATCTGCGGTATGTTTTTTCTTAAATAATCCAAATGCCATGTGCAACCTCCAGAAGAATGGTATATAACCAGTTTACCACAAAAACATTTTATGGTAAACTGGAACTATGAAAATTGAAACATTTGAAAAGACAATTGACGTACCGACTTATATCGAAGAATACGTCAATGTGGAGGAATTTTTAGAATGCTGTAAAGTCTGCGGAAATTATGACAGAAAATGGTCCTGCCCATCCTATGACTTTGACCCGGTAGAAGACTACTGGAAACAATTTGACACCTTGCATGTCGTTGGAAAGAAAATGATTCTTGCAGAGGAGGAAAAAGATGACTGGGAGAATCTGATGACTGGGGTGAAGAAGGCGTTAACAGCAGAACTTTTCGCAGCAGAAGAAAGGCAGCCGGGCAGCAGATCCCTAAGTGCAGGAAGCTGTCATATTTGCGGTGAGGATAACTGCAGCAAACCCCTTGGACAGCCATGTCGCTTTCCGGAAAAAATGCGCTATTCAGTGGAATCCCTTGGCGGCAATGTAGGACTGACTGCAAGCAAGCTGCTGGGAATCAATCTGCAGTGGATTGAAGAGGGGAAAGTGCCAGACTACTTCGTGCTGGTCGGAGGTCTGCTTTGCAAAGGGGAGTATAACGGTAATGAGGCTTAAACAGGCTAATGAAGTGGATTTAGGGCAGACGTCTGTAGGGCGTCTGCTGTTTGTGCTGGCTGTTCCTGCCATTACATCTCAGGTAGTTAATGCACTTTATAACATGGTGGACAGAATGTATATCGGGCATATTCCGGGTGAGGGCGCTGCAGCGCTGACAGGTGTGGGGATTTGTTTTCCGATTATCATGATTATATCGGCTTTTGCCTATTTGATGGGCATGGGCGGTGCGCCCCGCGCCAGCATTTTTATGGGAAAACAGGATAATACCACAGCGGAGAAAATTTTGGGAAACTGCTTTTCTGCCCTTTTGATGACTGCGGCGGGGCTGACCGCAGTGGTGCTGGTGTTTAAAGAGCCGCTTTTGTTTCTTTTTGGTGCTAGTGAGAACACCATAGACTACGCCCAGCAGTACATGACTATTTATGCCATGGGCACAATCTTTGTACAGGCGACGTTAGGCCTTAATGCCTTTATTTCGGCACAGGGCTTTGCGAAGATTAGCATGATGACCGTTGTCATCGGCGCTGTAACGAATATTGTATTGGATCCGATTTTCATCTTCGGACTGCATATGGGCGTGCGGGGCGCAGCAACTGCAACGGTAATATCCCAGGCTATCAGCGCCCTGTGGGCATATCGATTTTTGCGGGGGAGAAAGACGGTGCTGCGTCTAAAGAGAGAATATTTGAAGCCGGAAAAATCAATTTTGCTGCCGTGTGTCGCACTTGGCATTGCGCCTTTTGTGATGATGTCTACAGAAAGCCTTCTGACCTTGTGTTTCAATACGTCGCTGCTGAAATATGGAGGCGATATAGCCGTTGGCTCTATGACGATTCTATCCAGCGTTATGCAGTTTTCTATGCTGCCTATGCAGGGGTTGACGCAGGGCGGCCAGCCGATTATCAGTTACAGCTTTGGCGCAAAAAATATGACCAGACTGAAGCAGGCGGTTAAACTGCAGACGGTCAGCTGCTTTGTATATGCGGCAATAATTTGGCTTTTGGCGGAACTGGTGCCTTCTGTCTTTGCGGGAATATTCACCGATGATCCGCAGCTGGTAGAATTTACAACATGGGCGCTGCGCATTTATATGGCGACCTCTCTTTTAATGGGATTGCAGATTTCCTGCCAGCAGTCGTTTATTGCTTTTGGCAATGCGAAAATTAGTGCATTTTTGGCGATTTTTAGAAAGATTATCGTATTGATTCCGCTGATTTTCCTGCTGCCGGTATTCTTTATGGACAAAGTTTTTGCCGTATTTTTGGCAGAACCGGTGGCGGATGCAATCGCCGTAGCGGCGACAGTTACATTATTTTTGCGGGAAATGCGCCGTATGCTGCGAGATGATCCGGAGAATTAAGGTTTTTTTAAGAATTTCATTATGTTTTTTATAAAGGGAATTTTGTAAAGTAATGACAGGATATGGAGGAGGTTAAACTGACATGGATGCAGAGACCATTTTAATTGTAGATGATAACAGGGAAATTGTTGACTCTCTGGGGAAGCTTTTGAAATTGGAGGGATATTTCATTCTTACAGCCTATGATGGAATGGAAGCGCTAGAGGTCCTTGAAAAAAATCCGGTGGATCTGATTCTGCTGGATGTCATGATGCCGCGGCTGAACGGACTTTCTGCGCTGATGAAAATCAGGGAGAATCATAAGATTCCCTGTATCATTTTGTCAGCGAAGACGGAAGAAAGCGATAAGGTGTCCGGCTTGATTCTGGGAGCAGATGATTATATCAGCAAGCCGTATAATGCGGCAGAACTCATTGCCCGTGTAAAGGCACAGCTACGCCGTTACCACATGTGGGGCGGCGGCAGTCCTAAATCTGACGAGGATAAAGTTGTCAACGGCGGGCTGGTTTTGGACAGACGCCAGAAGAACGTCATCGTGGAGGGCGAGGAGGTTAAGCTGACGGCGACGGAGTACAAAATCCTCAAACTGCTGATGGAAAACGCCGGAAGAGTTTTTCCTGCCGAACAAATCTATGAAAACGTTTGGGGTGAAGAGGCGACCTTTGCTGTGGAAAACACCGTCATGGTACACATCAGACATATCCGGGAAAAAATTGAAATTGATACGAAAAATCCAAGATACATAAAGGTGGTGTGGGGAATTGGATACAAAATGGAAAAGTTCAATTAAAAAAGTAAAGGGGGTATTGAAAGAAAATCGTAAGCTTTTTTTTGGAATCGTCCTGGCAATTATCGGTATCTTCACGGCAGTGCTCATACTGCACTATCTGGGGCGTCTGACAACTAAGGAGGTTTGGACAATTGGAATTGTGGGGTATTTTCCCATGGCAGGTGCGATGGCGCTGTTAATTCCTGAGGCGCTTTCGCGCATTTATCGGAGCTGGATTCCGCAAAACGGTGACTTTTATCAGGAATGGAAACAGAAGCAAAGGCAGCAGCAAAAAATTCTTCTGACCATATTTGTTGTACTCCTTATAGTTGCGCTGCTGTTTTATCGCTTTCAGCAGATGACATCGTATTACTATTATTATTACGCGAATCTGGCGACTAGCTACTATCTGATTGGGACGGTCATTTTGCTCTATATGCTGTGTAAGGTTCACGTGGAAAAATTTATGCGAGGGCGCCTTGATATGATGATGGAAAAGGTAACTGATATCAACAAGGCAAGGCTTTTGGAGGCCATCGAACTGGAGCGTAAGAGTCTGGAAAAAGAGGCGAAGAGCGAGCAGCTGAAGGTAGATCTGATCTCCAATGTATCTCACGATTTAAAAACGCCGCTGACTTCTATGGTGGGATATTTGGAACTTTTGAAAAAAGAAGAACTGGATGATGTGGCGAGGGATTACGTGGACGTAATTTCTGACAAAGCGCAAAAGCTGAAGGAAATGATAGAAAGTCTCTTCTCTTTGGCGAAAGCCAGCAGTGGCAATATCCAGATTAACCTAGAGCCGGTGGAAATCAACATGCTAATTAAGCAGATTTTTGCTGATATGGACAGTCAAATTCAGGAGAGCGGGCTGTACTTTGTTACTTCCATGACTGAGGAAGACACACACCTGACGACGGACAATTTGCACATGTACCGTATCTGCCAAAATTTGATTGAGAATGCACTGAAATATTCCGCAAAAGGAACGAGAGTTTTTGTACGAACCTATTTTGCAGACAGGGCTACAGAGAGAAGACTTTGTCTGGAAATTACCAATACTGCGGGCTACTTTATGGACTTCAATGCGGAGGATATTGTGGAGCGGTTTGCCCGCGGTGATAAAGCTCGTTCCAGCGAGGGGAACGGACTGGGACTTGCTATTGTCAGCACCTATGCAGGTGCGCTTGGAGGGGCTTTTGACATTAACATCGACTGTGACCAGTTCAAAGCGACTTTGAGCTTTCCTGTTGAAGAGGAATAGTGAAAAAACGAGATAAAAATGCACCATTTTAAGCGAAAATGAGCTAATGGTGCATTTGAATTTTTTGAATCAATGATGCACATTGCGCACTTTAACATGATTATTTTGCAAAGAGAGGCGTGGACAGATACCTGTCGCCCGTATCTGGAAGAATGGCGACGATAGTCTTTCCCTCGTTTTCCGGACGTTTTGCAAGGGTTACAGCAGCATGAAGGGCAGCACCGGAGGAAATGCCAACCAGGATTCCTTCTCTGCTTGCGATAAGGCGACCTGCGTGAAAGGCGTTATCGTCTGATACGGTAATGATTTCATCATAGACTTGGGTGTCCAGTACCTCCGGAACAAAGCCGGCGCCGATTCCTTGAATTTTATGGGAGCCGGCAGCGCCGGTGGATAAAACTGCAGAAGAAGCAGGTTCAACAGCGACCACATTGATGGCGGGATTCTGCTCTTTCAAATATTGACCGGCTCCGGTAATGGTGCCGCCGGTGCCGACTCCTGCTACGAAGATATCAACCTGTCCATCGGTGTCTTCAAAAATTTCGGGTCCGGTAGTTTCATGATGAATCTTTGGATTAGCAGGATTCACGAACTGACCGGCAATGAAACTATTTGGAATAGTTTCTGCAAGTTCTTTCGCTTTTGCAATAGCGCCTTTCATGCCTTTTGCGCCTTCTGTCAGCACCAGCTCTGCGCCATAAGCCTGCATGAGCTGCCTGCGTTCAATGGACATAGTTTCTGGCATTACAATGATAATGCGGTAACCTCTTGCGGCAGCAACAGCTGCAAGCCCGATACCGGTATTGCCAGAGGTAGGTTCAATAATGACTGAATTTGGATGCAGTTTTCCGGACCGTTCAGCGTCATCAATCATGGCTTTGGCAATGCGGTCCTTGACTGAACCGGCAGGGTTGAAATACTCCAGTTTTACCAGGACTTTCGCTTTTAAATTCAGTGCACTTTCAATATTCTTAAGCTCTAAAAGCGGTGTGCCGCCGATGAGTTGGTCGGCGGAAGTGTATATCTTTGTCATGTTAAAACCCCTTTCTGTTTGTTTTATGGGAATATCATACAACCATAAACCTATTTTGTCAATAGGTAAATAGGAAAAATCCGGCGTCTGCTCGAGTTATCTTTTACAGCTGTCGATATTGACAAATTATGCTCATCTTCGTGTTTTTGTCAATAAATGCAGGCTATCCTGGATTGGAAAGGTCGATATTTTGGTATAACATTGACAATATTGACTAAAGTCAAGAATTCTGTCAATGTTGGCAATGTTTTGGGACTGAAATGTTGACTAAATTGACAAAATAACAGATATCGGTCAATTTTGTCAATTTAGTGCCTTAAAATGACCGGAAAACCCTCTGTTTTCTTCGTGCTTGTTGACAAAAATACAAAAAATTCGAGGATTTGTCAATGTTTCTCTATGTCACCTATTTGTTAGAAATTTTTTATGGATTTGCCGTAGAAAACAGACTGGCTCCCTTGAAAAAACCTAAAAACTTGTAGTATAATAGGTTTAACCCAAAAGGAGGCGCACTATGATTTCTACGAAAGGCAGATATGCACTGCGAGTAATGATTGACCTTGCAGAGCAGAATACGGATAAATTTATACCACTGGACGAAATTGCCATGCGGCAGGGAATTTCCAAAAAGTACCTTGAAATTATTTTAAAGGTGTTGGTCAAGGAAAAACTCCTTGTCGGTGCTCGCGGCAAGGGCGGCGGCTATAAGCTGACCCGCAGACCGCAGGAATACACCGTTGGAGAGATTTTAGAACTGGCGGAAGGAACGCTGGCAACTGTAGCGTGTTTGCAGAAAGGAGCGGAAAGCTGCCCGCAAAGGAGCAAATGCAAAACGCTGCCGATGTGGCAGCGCTTTGACGATATGGTATATGATTTTTTCTTCCATATTACTTTGCAAGATTTAGTCGAAGGTTTTTTTAAGGACTAGCTGTTTAGCTGGTCTTTTTCTTCTTCATAGCGAAGAATACTAAAATGATGATGGCGATTGCGGCAACAGCGATACCTCCGATGAGAAGCGGACTGATGGGCTTTTTTAAATCATCGGCAGTTAGTCCTTCGGTCTGTTCGTAAAGAGCAATTGTGTCAATGAAGTCACCCTGCAGGATTCGTCCATCGCCGTTATCCAGTTCATCTCCACCCATGACAACGGTATACCACACCAGACCGTCTTTTTCCATACAGCTGGACAGACACCAGCCGGCAGCAGGGGTATAGCCAGTTTTGATACCTGTTACGTACTGAGAATAAGGGCTTTCGTAACGGTCGTCGGGATACTTTACGTAGTTGGTAGTGTAGTAGTCAAAGCCTTTTTCTCTCACGTTGGAAGCAGGAACTGCACCGTCTTCCATAGCGACGATTTCGCGGAATTTATCAAACTGCATTGCGTATTCGCAGATTTTTACCATGTCGCGCGGCGTGGTGTAATGATCGCTGGAAGATAGCCCGACAGGATCTTTGAAATTGGTATTTTTGCAGCCGATTTCTTTTGCTTTTGCGTTCATCATGTCGACGAATTCGGAGAAAGTATCGCACAGTTCGAAGGCGAAGGCGGTAGCGGCTTCGTTTCCTGATGGAATCAGCAGGTATTTCATGCACTCCTCGTAAGAGATGACTTCGCCGGCGAGGAGGTGCCTCTGCGGTTCCATGTAACTGCAGTAGTAGTGTCTGACGGCGTTTTTGTTTACTGTAAGCTCGCCTTCGAGATTAGGGTTTTGTTCCAGAACCAAAATGGCGGTCATAACTTTAGTCATGCTGGCGGGTGGGAGCTGCATATCTGCATTTTTCTCACAGACAACAGTTCCTGTCGTTGCTTCGTACAAAATGCCCGCTTTGGAATTTTTGATGACGTCTTCGTTGGTAATTTCGCTAGCAAAGGCGTGTTGGCTGCCTGAGAGGAGCGCAAAAGCAGTAAAGAGTGCAATCAAAAGGACTGCGTAAAGTTTTTTTTCTACGTTGGTCATAGTTGAGTTCCCTTTCGTAAATTTAATGGTTTCTATTTAAATATTTATACGTGGACAAAGCTACATGGCGTCATTGGAATGAGCAAGAAAGTCAAGACCGGTTTCGGTAATTTTTGTACCAAGACGACCTTTTCCGACTTCGATATACCCCTTCTCCTGAAGTGCAGCCAATTCGCTGCGCAATCTAAAATCGCTGATTTTTATGTTTCGCTGGCTCAGACTTTGAATCAGTGCAACTCTGCCAATGCCGTGAGAGAGCTGCGTGTGGTCTCGGATTTCCTTTAAAATAGCGAGATTGAGGCTGGCATTTGAAAGTCGGACAGTGGTCGTGCTGTTTTGTTCTGTAATCTGAGGAGGTAAAGTAGAAAGAGTCTGATAATAGGTCGCTATATTTTCAAGTTCTCTGATATTACCGGGCCAGTTGTAGTCAGTCAATTGACGCAGCTG
>NZ_QWES01000047.1:0-16288 GCF_009936115.1 Anaerotruncus sp. 80 | reverse complement strand
GGTAGAGCATCGCCTTGCCAAGGCGAGGGTCGCGAGTTCGAATCTCGTCTTCCGCTCCAATATTTATGCGCGATTGGCGGAATTGGCAGACGCACTAGATTTAGGTTCTAGCGGGCGACCGTGGGGGTTCAAGTCCCTCATCGCGCACCAAAAAATTGTTGAAATCCCAACGTTTATGACGTTGGGATTTTCTTGTATGACGGATAAGTAGATTATTATTTGAATTGAACCACCCTATGCCGAGCGGCACGCAGGGTGGTGTGAAAGGGCTACAAGTTAGCCCCTATTCGATATAAGGCATTCAACCACATTACATTGAGAATTTGTCTTTCGCGCTAATTATGTCAGCGAAAAACAAAACTGAGGCTTATTAAAATTGCTTTGCTGATACATATTCGACTTTTTATAATATCAATAGAGGGGATTATCGAATTCCTTTCCATGCGTGATATGTGTTTGAAATTCTATACACTCTAATCTTTTCTTACATTTTAGATACAATGTCCCAGCGTCAATTTGATAAGTATAGCATACTTCCGTATAGTTGAGTTTGGTCTTTTTAATTGTATTTGAGATAAGGTAGAATAGATATCTCATGGTCACTTGCCTAAAGAAAACAACTTACCAGCAACGAGAACAAGGTGAGTATCCCTGACTTTTTGCTTTACTTAATGAAATCGCATGTTTACTATTCCACAAATAGCCGCACCATGAACGATGATACTTATCACCAGAGTCGGTGATATATACTGTTTGACTGTTAGTGTTTGACACCGATTTTTTTGGTGCAGGTTTCTTTACTTTGCCAGAACGCTATTTACTTAGATAACTGTTATCATAGTCGCTATATGATATCGCTCTGACTTTATAATAATAGCGGGTTCCTTTTTTTATGCTGTAATCTCTATACCAGCTTTCATCATTTGAATCGATATATTTGTATTTTCCATCTTTAGAGGTGGAGCGATAGATATCATATTCGTCAGCATGAGGAACGTAAGCCCAGTCAATTTTAATACTGTTTTTTCCAATATCAATATCTTCGATTACAGGACGTGCTAGGCGATACTCTGCGAATCCGGAAATTGTTGAGGAGAGCATCATGACAATTACTAAAGTTACAGATAGTATTTTTTTCTTCATTTATTCTTTCTCCTTATGTTAGTGTAAATAATAAATTCAATTTAATTATAACATACTATAAAAAAATTGGAATAATTTCACATTGATTCATGAGTAATTTTTGAGAAAATAACACTGTGAAATTTTGGTTTTTACAAAAAAGTATCAAAATCCTACAAAAAAGTGTCAAATTTCGACATAGGGGTTGAATATAACCGCAAACATCCATATAATAATCATATTTCTAGGATATTTATATGGATAAAGTTAGGAGAGGTATTTATGGACAAAAAGGAACATTTGCATCTGGTTGAAAAAGGCTATGTACCAGTGCAGAATTATGTCAACGAGAATCTGATGCAGAACTTGCAGGACAATTCTTCGGAAGAGAAAGAGGCGGCAGTGTGTGATTTTTTCTCGAGTCTTAGAACATACGAGAGTGCTTCACAGCGTTTTCACCAACCTGGCGGAGATGGATATTATATTGTACAGAAGTGTTTACAGAAGTATCTGGACTATAAGTTTATTAAAAAAAATAATCATTTTCGTTTTAATGACTTTTCTGATTATGATGAGGATGATAGAGAGGACAAAAATCTATACACTGAACAGGAGCGACAATTTCAGTATATTCCTGTTCAGCGAAAAAAGGAACCCATGATTGGAACACAAGCTGATATTTATTATCTGCTGTTTGAGGCAGAGCAAGAGTCTGTTGCTTCAAGACGGTGTAAGGATTATGTGAAGTCCAACAAACTTCATCTTACGGCGGTGCTGACTAGTTTGATTGAGAGAGTTGTAACGTCGATGGATAATGACGAACGTAAAAAAATCAGGACCTATGGAAATATTTTACGAACCACATATATGGAGATGGAATACGCAGAAATGGAGATGACGGACTTATATCAGATTTTACACTGCAGTAAAAAACAGTACTACACTGCGCGAAACCATGCAATCACATTGGTGTCTGAAACGCTTTTTGGAATTTTAGCAGGAGAAACAGGTTTGGCAGAATTATATATAAACCAAGACGAAATTATTATACCTTCTATTAAAAGGTGAAAAAGTAATTAATTTACAAAAAAGGAACTTGACAGGGAATCACATATGTGGTAGTATGATAACATAAAATAAATGTAATTAAATTGATTTTATTCCTTTTTATGGAAAACGCGTTTTGCTTTAATCGCAATTTTAGACTGTGAAGCTCAAACGGAATGAGGCTTTTGCTATCTGATGGAAGAGCTTTTGCAATAAATGGAACTTGTACTTAAAACTAAACACTACGCAGAGAAGGCATATCGGATGGTATGCCTTCTTTGTGGGACAATTCAACAGATGTCATGCGACATCTGTTTTTATATAGATAAAATTTTTGAGGAGGTTAAAAAATGTTAAAAAAAGCAAGAAATTATCAGGGAAGACGCGGGTTTGCAATCTTTCTGATTCTTGTTCTTTTGTTAAGCTGTGTTCCGAGAGAGAGTTTTGGAGCAGCAAATGGTTGGAAGGTGGGTGATAAAGCGTATTTTAAGAATGGATCGGAGCTAGTTAGTAGTGATGGTAAGCCATATTATAACTATCACACCAGCGGTCATAGATACGCCTATTGTATTGCGCCAATCAATGGAGGAAAGACTATAAGGGGGTATTGCCTAGAGCGAAATATGGACAATCCACATAACGGCAATACCCAGTATTATGCGAAGACCTGGAATACGGCACTGCGAATTAATAATTACAGTGAGGAGGTGCAGTTGGCGATAAAGACGGCTTTGCTCTATGGCAAGCAGCCACAGTCGACTAAGAAGGATTTAAGTGACTTGCTGGGCGAGTACAGTAGCCATGTGGGTGAATGCAATATGGACGATTGGTGGATTGCGACGCAGACAATTATTTGGGAATTTACAGACGGCTATCGGAAGAGTCTTGCAAGCATTCCTGAAAATCTTGGACAGACCAAAAATGGAAAAGTTGTCTTAGGGACAGTGAATCCAAGCGGTGGAGAAGGCTATGATTTTCACTACAGTGTTCTTCGCAGCAGACCTGCCAGACATATCTATTTTGCAATGCTTCGTGCGATGAAAAAGCATAGAGTAATTCCATCTTTTACGGCGAAGGAAAAGGAACGCACAAAGACCATTTACATGGAGCGGTTGGAAACAAAAGATGGTGGTGTGGTATGGAAAGCGGTAAACTCAGCTTATCGAAAGAAGATGACTGCCGAAGAAAGAGCAGAGGCCAGAACAAAAAGTGATTATTATTTGCTTAAAGACAGCAATTTCTGCCAGCAGGCGTTGAAAGTGGTAAAGACGAAAGACGGAGAAGATTCAACGCAGAAAGCATATCGTTTTACAGTGGAGAAAGGAGGTTACGCGCTTACCTATACAGAAAAATCATTGCCAGGCGTGGTGCTGCACGGAAAGAAAAGCATTCCTGAATCGGTGACCGATGAACTTTTGGTTTGGCAGAATTCGCCCAGTAATCAGCCACTACAAACCATTGCTATCGGTGGTGATGACCCAGTAGACTTTTATTTTAAGATGAAGGAAATAGAAGATGATGATGAGAAAGAAGAGGACGAGCTTCCTAACTTACCGGCTTTTACCTTTGATACTGAAAAGCAGGACTATAATCCGGGTTGGGACGAAGATGGCGATGGTATACACACCGGTATGGGAGATGCTGCACTGGATAGTGAGATTTCGCTGTATCTGGACGATGCGCTGATAGACAGCAGGCAGCTGACCGTTTTTGGTTCTACAGAAAATAATCCTTTTGTGTTTACACCTTGGGAGGACGTAAGCGAACTGGATTTTGAGGAAAAGAAGACTCGCAATGAGGATGGTGTTTTGCAGTATACGGACTATTACTGGCGCGGTGAGAAATCGGTCATGACGAGAGAAACTGGGATTCCTGTGGGTAGACATGGAGAAAATGCAACGGGCGGCAATGGCGCGCGTAGCCATGGCGTGATTACCTATTTTGCGCACCGGCGAGATTACGGGAAAATTGAGTATAGAATTACTTATGAGGGTGAAGACGGAAAAGGAGCAGTACTGACAGATTCTGCGGATATCGATTTGGAAAATCCACAACAAATGCGTGATGAAATAGGCAGTTTTGCTTATTCTAACGATGTCTACAGAGGTGATTTGCAGCTGGTAAAGACGAAAGATGACCTGGACCCTTTTACGGATAGAGGAAATGGTGATAATGGAAAAAAAGACTACAGCACCAGTTCAAAATGGACCATTCGATTGGAATCAGAGGGGGCTGAGAACTGTCCTTATGTTAGAGTACTTGATAAAGGCGTGACGCAGGATTCTTATCAGAAATATACCCATACCTATCAGGTAGCAAAAGACGGAAGTGGGGTACCTGCTGATTCAAGCCATCCTCTGACCTTGTCTAAGGACGGGCAGCTTTATGTAAAAGGGCTTCCTTACGGAACCTACGTGGTAGAAGAAATTGCAGCTGACAGTGAAGGCTATGTGCTGGAATCCTTTCGCATTATTATTTCGGAGGATGGGCAAGCTGAGTCAATCGCTGTAAATAATCAGGCGAAAAAGAATAAGATAAAGGTGGTAAAGACCAATCAATTGACCGGTAAAACAGTAAGATGGGACGCAGCACGGACAGCTTTTCAGATTCGATATCTGGGTAATCCTGATTTGTCGGATCCTACAATATCGCCAAACTATGGCAGATGGCTTCCAAATGGAATCGGTTATACTGATGAAAGTCAGAACTATACATTTTATGCCAATGAGAATGGAGAAATTGTACTTCCTTACGAACTGGAATATGGTATTTATGAGCTGCGGGAACTGGTTGTTCCTGAGGGATACTATGTGGGCGCTTTTGATGAAAAAGGAATTGGAACTGTAGCGGATATGGGAAAAGTTGAAATCATCGATCACAGAGGAATGTCAGTGAAGCCGCCTAAATCTTTTCTTGAAACGGTAAAAGTGGCCGATAAGGAGGGAGAGCCAGTCACCAATTTTTCTGGAGACAGTGAAACTACCTATAATTCCTATACTTTTTCTGTGCTGGAACAGTCGCCGCATGAAGACGGAAAGAATTACATCAAGTACTATGCTATTTTGGAGATTGCGAATAATCCAGTTATGGGAAAAATCAGCCTTACAAAAGAGGGAGAACGACTGACCGGCTGGAAAGAGAACGGCGGCCTTTGGCAGGCAGTCTTCGAGAAGGCAGCGCTGAAAGACGCAGTCTTTGAAATCTATGCGGCGGAAGATATCTTGCAGTCAGATGGTGTTGCGCCTGTAAAAGTGTACGACGCTGAAACGGGTCATGAGCTATCCTTTGAAAAGACTTATCGAGACCACGGAGAAGTTGATAATGCAAAGGAAAGGTGGAAGCTTGCGTTGAAGGAGGGCGGTAGTGTTTTGCGAGTCAGCGACAAAGGCACTTTACAGGATTTTGGACGCGCCAACAGGACAGTGACAGAATATCAGGTAAAAACAGCAGATGGAGCGAGCTTTACTGATAGTTTTGCTGCACGTGATGAAAAGAAAAAGATGACCTATCGTTATCGAGTCGAGTATAAGATGAATTATGCCAAAGGCGGATTTTGCTATACCGATGTACACCTTTGGAAGGATTCGATTTCGGATGACTATCTGCCGGAAATTCCGATGACAGAGCCGGTATTGAAAAGCGGAAACCAGAGTGTCGGCATTGTGACAATGCATTATGAAGACGGTAATCGAGTGCGCGTCAATGCACTTGAGGGCGAAAAGGGTTTAGATGAAGAAGAAATTACCGGTATTTTTGGCGCATACGGCATAGATGATATCGCCGCAAAACCGGTAAATGCGTATGGCGGAGAGAGCAGTGACAAGAAGTTTGCAGCGGCAGTGGTGCTGCCGGCGGGCTGGAGTCAGGTTGACAGAGATGATGTTTACTTGGCAACCGATGGAAAAGAAAATTACCAAATTCTTGTAAAAGAAGGGCTTTTGGAACGATGGATTCCTTGTGATAAGGAGGGGAGATTCTATAAATCCTTCACACAGGAGTACTCTTTTACGTTGGCGCAGCATTATCAAAGTGATAATGGGTTTACTTTAAATTGGGATGAAGAAATCGGTATGAAAACTTTTGCAAATCATCAGATGGAGACTGCTGTAACCGAGATTTTTTGCAGTGAGAAAAACAGTCCTAAAATTGTAACTTCAAAGGGCTGGAGCAGTAAGCGGCAGAAGGATAAAGTGGTACTTACAGCAGCACCCATAGAAATGGCACCGATATATTTTCTGAACTATGACGGAATCAGAACAGAGATGTTTCTTTCCGGAAAGCAGACTCATACAAAGATAACTTTAACAGAATCTCAGGTTTCACAGTTTGAAAGAGTATTACCAGAAATTTCCTATAAAGGGAAAGTGGTACCGTGGTATGAAGGGCTGCGGGATAATAAGCGTTTCTATGAATGTCTCTTTGATGAAAA
Organism: Anaerotruncus sp. 80; assembly: GCF_009936115.1. Taxonomy (NCBI): domain Bacteria; kingdom Bacillati; phylum Bacillota; class Clostridia; order Eubacteriales; family Oscillospiraceae; genus Anaerotruncus; species Anaerotruncus sp. 80. The sequence continues at coordinate 9,690 of NZ_QWES01000047.1, read as the reverse complement.
TACTTATGTTAGAGCTAAGAGACATGCGCCAGGGTCAGAAAACAAGAGCGGTTACTATACCATAGAGATGGTTTCAAATGCAGCAGTCGAAGAGGAATGCTTTCATATTACGTATCCCGATACGACTGAGGCCACAGCTTTAACAGGAGAGAATGGCAGTAGCGGGATTTTACGTTTTTCTTCCTGCGACGGCACAATGATTTATCCGGCGGGAAAGCCTGTGGAAGTGATTCGAAGCGGGGAGAATGGAATTGCACAATCGGGACTGCTGCCGCTAGGAACTTACTGGGTTCGAGAAATTTCTACGACAGAAGGTTTTGTGAATCAGGGGCAGTGGACCCAAATGCAGGTAAACTATGAAAATCAGTATACACCATTGGTTTGGGACACGGCAACTTATGAGAATGAGGCGGTAACTGTACAAATTGATCTGGAAAAACTTTTTGAAACCAGCTATAAAAGCGGTACCTATCAAAAGGGAAGCGGCGCTGTTTTTGGTATTTATACAGCGGAACATATGGGTATTGCGCCTGATACCTTAGTCGGAAAGATGGTAGTGACGGACGGTCAAGCGTCGGCAGCGATAAAACTTCCTTTGGGCAAATATTATATTAAAGAAACCTCAGCGCCTGAAGGATATAAAGTAAATCATACCAAGTACTATTTTGACGTGGCAGATATTTTTTCGGCGGACCGATTTCATTTTGACTATCAGCAGATGGGTGTTTCAGGTACGGTTACCCAAAATGGAAAATTAGGAACAGTCATTGACTTTGATACTCTCTACCGCTATGAGTCGGCGGTGGTAAATATTGATGGTAAGGACTATAGACTCGATGAAGATGCAGAGAACGAAACTGTAAAAATCTCTGTACGGGGTGGCAGAACCAATACGCAGGTACATATAAAAAATGGAAAAACTGCGGTGCTCCGTTTGGAAAATGACGCAGTGATGCAGGTAAAAGCAGATGGACTTTGCTATAAGGTGAAACTGGAAGGTCCTATGCCTGTGTATCAGATAGGAGAGGCAAGTGAAAACTTCGACGTTACTGCTGATCAAGGTACGACAACCATTTCCTATACACCGAAGGTAATTCGGAATAATTGGATTACAGAAGTGACTTGGTTTAGAGAAAATCAGGAGAATTTGCCAACGCAGCTGGAAGTAACTTCGCAGAAAGGAAGTTCCAGCATCTTAGTGACGACCGATGAATCGAAGGATAACGGTGCAGTTTTATTGATTGCGCAGGGAAGGTTGACAGGCATAATGGTTGATGGAAAGCAAGTTGCTCAGGCGCAAGCCCTTACCTTAGAGAAAGAACAGTCGATTCTTTGGAATTTTGCAGACGGCATAACTTTCGCTGCAGAGATGGACCTATCGGGAAATCTTTATTTAAGCGCAAGCGGCGAGGGCAGCAGTGGGGTAAATGAAGAAACGGCTGTTTGCAGAATTACTGCAGACGGGAATGAAAAACTGCCAAAGTCTGTTCAGGTGAAAAATACGCAAGCAAAAACCTACGAACGAAATCACAGTGATACCAAGGTGTTATCCATTGAGATTACTGGGGTGAAGAATGAGCGACTGCCGGAAAAATCGGAAAAGCCGCAGATTCCGGAAAAGCCGGAAGAACCGAAGTACGGAAGTCTAAGACTGACGAAAGTGGATAGTGAGACGGGAGATGTCCTTGCTGGAGCAGAATTTGCTATCTCAAATGAAGAGGGAGAAATTCTTTACAAAAAAATGACGGGCAGAGATGGTCTTCTAGTGATTGAACAGCTGAAGCCGGGGATTTATTACTATCGGGAAACAAAAGCACCTTCCGGATATCTCATAGATGAGAAGGAACACGCATTCTGTATCACAGGAGATGGAGAGGCGCTGCGTGTTACTGTGAAGAATACTATGAAAAAAAGAACCGATGTGGGTGTAGAATTTCCAGAAGATCCTGTACCAAAGGATGGGAAAAGTCCAAAGACTGGGGATACAAATCGGATTCTGCTTTACATGGCACTGATTCTGGCAGGTGTTAGTGCATTAGTTGTTAGCATTAGAAGATTGAAATAAGCATATTTTTTATTCTTTAATTCAAATTTCCTAAACAATAAAAATTTCCTTTACTTACTATATTTACAAAGCAAAAGAGCCTTTGGGATTCTTTCCCAAAGGCTCTTTTGTGCTGATTTTTACTTGATGGTTGCTGTGATATATTCGCTGTATAGTTTTTGTCCGCAGGATTTTTTGAAAGGTCTAATTCTGATGTATTTGCACTGCGTAGAGGCAGACTTTGCAGTAGAAATCTTGGCGGCAACAGTTTTGCCGGAAGAGACTGTCTTCTTTGCAACAATTTTGCTAAAGCTCTTGGTATCACTGATTTGAATCTCATAACCGGAATTGCGGCTGTCGCCTTTCCATTTCGCAGTGACTGATTTCTTATCAGAAGTGCGGGAGGCCGACAGATTGGTACAGGCGGCAGGAGTGACGCTTACCTTGACCTTATAGATGACAGAACAGTATTTACCGGATTCGGGAACCTTTATGGTGATGGTTGCCGTGCCGGGACCGGTAATTTTAGAAAGGCCTGTCTTTTTATCTACTTTGATGACTTTGTTGGCAGAAGACGAGTAGGAAGCCTGAAAGCCGGATTTTCCGGCGGCATAAAAGTCCGGGGAACTGAGCTTCTTTGTCAATGAGAAGTTGCCGGGAAAGCTAGGCGTCTCCATCTTGGAAAATCGAGGAAAGTAGGACGCAGTGGTTTTCGGTAGGCGATAATATACTAACTTTTCCATGACTTTGTAGCGGCTGGTGCCATAGAGGAATTTAATATAATCCTTTATCTCGTTTTTAAAGTATTTCTCTGTGAGATTGCGATAAGCGGGATTGTCATAAGACGGAATCAGGTCATAATAATAGACGCCATCAATTGTGATGCGAATGACCTCCACGTTATACGCCCCAATGGAAAGTTTTTTGCCGCTTTTGTCATAGAAACCGTCAAAATACCAGCCGGCATTTGGCTTTACGATGATTCCTCGGTCGATTAAAGCGCTGAATTTGTGACTTACACTGCTGTCAATGCGGCAGCTGTCTCGGTAGGTGTCTTTGCCCTGATAAAAAAATTTTAGGTTATCATCGTAAGTCATGTAAAGACTTCCGCCTTTTGCTGGCTGCAGTGATACCTGGTAGTATACGCTGCTCGCTGCATTTGCATGCACTGTGGTAGATGCAAATACGGTGATACACATGGACATGCAGAGCAGGCATACTGCTGCTAGAGAAAATAGTTTGCTTTTCATAAATATACCTCCTGAAATTTTATTTGGGATATTTACGATAAAGGTGAATGGAGTTTCATTATACACGGAGAGTATGGGGAAAACAATGTAAAAAACTTTTTTATGGGAATCTGCAAAAATGGGAATGAACTAAATTACACAGGTTACAGTTGCATTTTATTGTGATTTTCTGTAAAATAAAAAATGTTAAACTGAAGATATTTGACTAAGTATAAAGAAAGGGAAACCAGCATGAACAGATTATATCAACTGGAGCAAAAGCTTGATGCAGTGATTTGTGCTCAAGAAGGAAAGTTTTCTGAACGTGACGAGACGTTGGATTGGGAGCGTCTGCATATGGCTTCATCAGCGAGAATTGCGTGGATTCTTGCCTTAAAGCGGGGCGCGGACCCGGAACTTTCAGCTTGTGCGGCCTGTGTGCACGATTTTGGAAGGATTCTGACCGGAAAACAGGCAGGACATGCAGAAGCGGGCTACGCGCCTGTGAAAGCATTTCTGAAAGAGACCGGTCTGTTTTCGGCAGAGGAGATTGAGGATATCGCCTGTGCGGTAAAAAACCACAGCAGAAAGACAGAGGCCGGAACCACAATCGAGGAAATCGTAAAGGACGCTGATGTTATCGATTGTTATCAGTATGGAATGCCTTTTGACAGACCGGAAAAGGAAGTGCGTTATTTGAAGTGGAGGAAGGAATATGGAATCTAGCATGGAATACAGCAAGGTGGATCCCAAGGCAATTAAGAGTTGGCGCATCGGCAGGGGAATTTTCTTTCTGATTGTTTTGGCGATGGCAGTTCCGGGCGAGATTGCGCTGGGATTTTTGGCATGGGAATCAATCTGGAAAGTACTCATTATGGCAGTGATAGGGCTTTTCGTCTGTTATCTGGCAGTTGGGCTGGTCGTTTTTCCTATCATTGAATACAAGCAGTGGGGATATAACGTTGAAGAGGACAAGGTGGTTATTCGCCATGGTATTTTCTTCATCAAAAAAACCATTATCCCCATCATCAGAATACAGAATATTACGGTCTCTCAAGGACCAATCAACAGAAAGCTGGGGCTTTTTGAGGTGGAGATGGCTCTGGCCAGCGGCAGCTTTTCCATTGAAGGTTTGGATAAGGAAACGGCTGATGCAATCAGCGAGAACCTGAAAGCAAAGCTGTACCGACGCATTTCTGAGAAAGGGGTTCTATAATGGAGTTTGGACCAAAGAGGGGACATCCGATTTTTATCGTTGAGAACTTTTTCAAAGACTTTTCTCTGCTTTTGATTGCTGTCGTAATTGGGCTGATTCAGGGTGACATGCGAGTGCTCTATGAAAATATCGGAGTGCTTGTGGTGGTACTTCTCGGACCGATTCAGAGAATTGTCCAGTATTTTACAACATATTATACAGTTGACAGTGAAAAATTAACTGTAAAAAGCGGACTTTTTAAGAAAAACCAGCTGGAACTTCCGCTATCCACCATAACTACTGTGGATTTTTCGCAGAATGTGCTTCATCAGGTCTTTGGCGTATACCGGCTCAATGTGGACAATGCTAGCAATATTTCCAACACGAATACGAAGGTGCGCATGACTTTTGCAAAGGAGGATGCCTTTGTTGTCAGGGATTTGCTGATTTCTGGCAGAAAAGGGCTCGATGGCTTTAATCTTGGTGAAGAAGGAGCAGCCCTTGCCGGCACCGAGGGAAAAAGAATTAAAGTATCTGCAGGTGATTTAATGCTGCTCGGGCTTTTGAAATCCAAAGGACTTTTTTTTCTGCAGATGTTTACTGTAGTAACTTCTGCATTGGCGTTGTTCAGCGTGTCGCTGAGCAATCTGTTGGCTGAATCCGTGGCTGACACGATTTACACCATGGGAATCGGTATGACGGCTGCGATACTGCTTCTTATCACTTTTGTAATTTCTTTCATCTGCGGCATGATTGGCAGCCTGATTCGTTATTATGGATTTGAAATTCTGGATAACGGCGAGGCGATAAAGATTCAGTATGGCCTTTTGACAAAGAAAAAATATACGATACAGAAAAATAGGATAAGCGGTTTTTTTTACGATCAGTCGTTCTTTATGCGGTTGCTCGGTGTGGGAAGCCTGAATCTTTTTGCAATCGGCTACGGCGTCGGTGATAATGAGAGTAGCGAGGAACCGATGGTGTTTCCCCTTCTGAAGGCAGATAAGGTGCGCCAAGCTATGGCAGAGATTCTGCCTCAGATGTTGGAGGAGTCTGTATATCACAAGCCGAAAAAGGGATCGCTGCACTACTTTTTCTATGGTCTGGGCTTTATACTGGCGCTAATTGCTGCAGGTGTATCTATCTACTGTACGATGTATGTGGACTACTGTCAGCAGGTCTGGATTTTAGGCGCGTTGATTTTGTTCTACAGTGTAACAGGAAGAGTACTTGAGTATAAAAATGCCGCCATCTATGGAAATTTCGAAAACATTTCTCTGAGTTATGGCGGATTTAGAAAGATAACTATTTTTGTAAAAGCAACCCATGTGGAAAGTGTTACGGCAAAAGCAAGCAGATGGAAAGAAAGAAAAGGTGTTGCCAGCGTGACAGTCAGCTATCTGGCACCTCTTGCTGCTGCCAACAAGGTGGCAAAGAATGTGCCCATAGAGGCTTTTGACGAGGTGAAGACAAAGCTAATTTATTAATCTTTTATGGACAAAGTTTGAAAAAAAGTCAGAAGGAATGCGTTGATTTCCATATAATTGATGGTGCCGCGATCTTCTGCAATGAGGTATCCGTCTACAACAGACGGGTACTTTTTAATTGGTTCCGTATTTCCTTCAAGAATCGCCTGTGCGTCGAAGAATAATGCGCCGGCTTCTGCAGTGCATGGAATGTTCAGCTCGAAATCGCCGCTATGGCTGTCCATGGTCAGGGAATAAGGTTTTTCAGCAGTGGGAAAGGCAATATAGTCCTTTGGGGTGCTGCGCTGCCAGCCGCAAACGCAAAGACTGCGTCCCTGAAAGGAAATTTTCTGTATCAGCACATTGCCTGCGAGAAAGCCCAGCTTGTACATAGCTCTGTGAAAGTCAGTCATTGCAATGACTGGGAGCAGTTTGTAAAGCTGAATCAAATCGTCGTGATTGTGGAGAAGGATGGTCTTTTCCAACGCAAAAGCATGGGTCTGCATGTACTGTTCGTAGAGTGCAACGCTTTCTCCGCCGGAGATTTCATCGTCTCTGCTGCCTGCCAGTCCCATGAAAATTTCTACAGTCTTTTGCTTCAGATTAGGCAGAGTCTGACGCAAATTGGAATGCCCCTGGATGACAAGGAACAAATCCAGGTTATAAACGGACGGCTGAAAGGAAAGTCCGTATTTTTTTGCGCGAGTTTCCATAAAGGGCATGTCAAAGTGCTTTCCGTTGTAGGTAATGATGTAGTCCACGGAATTCAGGATTTTCAGCGTTTTTTCAATGATTTCTTTCTCGTCGTCAGTTTCATTTGCGAAATACTGAATGACCTGACAGCTTTCGCCTTTGCGAAGAAGGATTCCTGTGAGAATGACCTTGCATTTTGTGGGGGACAGTCCAGTAGTCTCTATATCAAAGACCGCAAAGCTGCGCTCTCCGAAGTAGGTATCGAACAGCTTTGCTGTATATGGATTCAATGTTAGAGTATCTGTAATCATTTTCATGAAGTGCCTCTTTCAATTATACATGTGATAAAAACAAAATAGACCGCAGGGGTGCAGTCTACTTTGTTCAAAAGGGGTATTGGGATTAGAGATTAATGAGGTTATCAGGGGGATAACCACAATTGAATTATAACTGAGTTTGAAGAAAAATGCAAGCATAAATATAAAAAAAGTGAAAAAAGAAAGTTTTTTGTCGAACGAATTAGCCCCTTTTTGTGTATATTGACCAGTATAATAGAGAAAATGATAATTTTATTAGGAGGAAAACAATATGGAAATATTAAAGGTTTCAGCTAAGTCGAATCCAAATTCGGTAGCAGGGGCGTTAGCAGGTGTTTTAAGAGAGAAAGGTGGTGCAGAAGTGCAGGCAATTGGCGCAGGGGCGCTGAATCAAGCCATTAAAGCCACAGCCATAGCAAGAGGTTTTGTTGCACCAAGCGGAATTGATCTGGTTTGCGTGCCAGCATTTACTGATATTCAGATTGAGGGAGAGGAAAGAACGGCAATCAAGCTGATTGTAGAGCCGAGATAAGCGGCAGCATGCAGCCGTAAAACATAAAGGGAACTTGATTTTTTCAAGTTCCCTATTTTAATTCGGAAAAATAAATGGTATACTTAAATATATCAACAATTCGAAGGGGGACACGCTATGATTTTTGAAGAAGAGACCATCAGCACAGAGCGAATTTACGAGGGTGCAATTCTAAATTTGCGAAGAGACAAGGTGACTGTTATGGAGGGGGAATCTTTTCGAGAGATAGTGGAGCACAGAGGCGGTGCAGTGATCGCCGCTGTAAAAGATGATGGCAATATGGTTATGGTAAAGCAGTTCAGAAAGCCGGCGGAGCGGGTTATGCTGGAAGTGCCTGCAGGTAAAATTGATGAAGGCGAGATGAACCCAGAAAAAACTGCTCTGCGGGAACTTCGGGAAGAGACTGGCTATAGAGCCTCGTCCATTCGCCTTCTGACCAGAATGTACCCTTCGGTTGGTTATTCCGAGGAAACTTTATATATCTATCTTTGCACAGGCCTTACGGCGGGAGAGACAGATTTTGACGAGAATGAGGCTATCGACATCGAGGAATATTCCATTGACACACTATACCGCATGGTGATGGAAGGAAAAATCGAGGACGGCAAGTCGCAGGTTGCCATTCTTATGGTGAAAGGACTCCTAGAAGAAGGACGGCTTCCAGTACGCTAGAACAGATGAGACAGGCGAGACAGCATAGAAACTGGAGCAGGAATCTGGGCATGCCGTGCTTTAAGGCAGATGGATTCTGATAGTTCTTTTTTACAAAGACAGCTGTTTCTATTGAAATAATTGTAAGTGCAACGTAGACAGGTATCTTAAACAGACCTCTGGGCAGCAGCACGCAGGAGGTCAGAACGAAAGCGTTTTTTGCAGAGGACGCAAGAAGATAGGCCGCAGAAAAGCCGAGGGAAAATGTTTTTCCAACGACAATGCAGGGTACCAGCGGCAAAAGAAACACACTGCAGGAAAAAAGCAGTGCAGCGCAGACGGTAATCATATCGTTTTTTAGATAATCCAGAATACCGGTACCTACCGAGGGCAGATCCTGGGTGAGAGAAGTTCCCTCTATGGGAATGACAATCTGGGTAAAAATCCCGGTAGAAAAACTGATTATCAGTATCATCAGCGGAATGATAAACATTTTCTTTTGCATAGACGAGCCTCCTTTATAATTCAATTTATGCTGCATGTGAAGAAGTATGATAAGAAAATGAGATAGAAAGATGGAGAAAGATATATGGAACTTTATGGCTTTATTACATACCTGAAAGAAGAAAAAAAGAGTTCTGACAATACCTGTGAGGCTTATATGCGCGATATCAAGGCCTTTGGGGAATTTTTACAGAGGAGAGGTATCGTAGCCCTTGAAAAAGCAGGAAGCAATGACGTGGCCGCTTACATGATGGAACTGAAGAATTCTGGAAAGTCCAAGGCGACCATCAATCGAAAGCTTTCTTCCATCAGAACGTACTATAAGTTTTTGATTAAAAAGGGGATGATGAAGGAAAATCCGACCGAGGACATTAAGTCGCCGAGAATAGAGCGCAGGGAACTTGATTATCTGACTATTGAGGAAGTGGAGACTTTGCTGCTCGCGCCGGACGAATCGATTAAAGGCATACGCGACCGGGCGATTTTGGAGGTGCTTTATGCGACTGGAATCAGAGTCAGCGAAATCATTGAGCTTAGGTTAAAGGATATTAACCTGCGCATGGGGTTTTTGACTTTAAACGGTGCACATGGCAGGGCCAGAATTGTACCTATGGGTTCGATGGCAAGAAGAGCGTTGGATCATTACATTTTGAGCAGTCGTCCGGCTCTGATGAAAGACGGTACGCCAGATGATCCGGAAAGCATTCTCTTTGTCAATTATTTAGGCGAAGCCTTTTCCAGACAGGGCTTTTGGAAGCTGATGAAGCAGTACGGCAGGCAGGTAGGCCTTGAGGACAGGCTGACGCCGCATATTCTCAGGACTTCTTTTGCGGTACATATGGTGCAAAACGGTGCAGATCTGAAATCCCTGCAGGAACTGATGGGTCATGAGGATATCATGGCGACTAGAATTTATCTGTCGGTGACGAAGAATCGGATTAAAGATGTGTATGACAAAACCCACCCGAGAGCATAAAAAACTCTGTCAACCGTAATTGAAAAAGTCCAAAAATAAGTGCAATATTAGCACCAAAAAGCAAGGGTTACCGTGAGCAGTTA
>NZ_QWES01000046.1:0-17792 GCF_009936115.1 Anaerotruncus sp. 80 | reverse complement strand
ATTAGGAGGAAAACAAAAATGGCAAAAGCAAAATTTGAGAGAACCAAACCGCATATCAATATCGGAACCATTGGCCACGTAGACCATGGTAAGACAACGCTGACAGCAGCAATCACAACCACCCTGTATCAGAGATATCAGCTGGGTGAAAAGGTAGCATTCGACCAGATCGACAAAGCACCAGAAGAAAAAGAAAGAGGAATCACCATTTCTACAGCACACGTAGAATACGAAACACCGAACAGACACTACGCACACGTAGACTGCCCGGGCCACGCTGACTATGTAAAGAACATGATTACAGGAGCAGCACAGATGGACGGCGCAATCCTGGTATGCGCAGCAACAGACGGACCGATGCCGCAGACAAGAGAGCACATCCTGCTGTCCAGACAGGTAGGCGTACCATACATCGTAGTATTCTTAAATAAGTGCGACATGGTAGATGACGAAGAGCTGCTGGATCTGGTAGAAATGGAAATCAGAGAACTGCTTGACGAATATGAATTCCCAGGAGATGACACACCAATCATCAGAGGATCCGCACTGGGCGCATTAGAGAACCCAGAAGGACCATGGGGAGATAAGATAGTAGAACTGTTCGAAGCAGTAGATAGCTACATTCCAGAACCAGAAAGAGCAAACGATAAGCCGTTCCTGATGCCAGTAGAAGACGTATTCTCCATCACAGGAAGAGGAACCGTAGCAACAGGAAGAGTAGAAAGAGGCGTACTGAAAGTTGGTGAAGAAGTAGAAATCATCGGCTTAACAGAAGAAAAGAGAAGCGTAGTCGTAACAGGACTGGAAATGTTCAGAAAGCTGTTAGACCAGGCAGAAACAGGAGATAACGTAGGAGCACTGCTTAGAGGTGTGCAGAGAACAGAAATCGAAAGGGGACAGGTACTGGCAAAACCAGGAACCATTCATCCGCACACAAAGTTCAAGGGCGAAGTATACGTACTGAAGAAAGAAGAAGGCGGAAGACACACTCCGTTCTTTAACGGATACAGACCACAGTTCTATTTCAGAACAACAGACGTAACAGGAGACCTGCAGTTACCAGAAGGAACAGAAATGTGTATGCCAGGAGATAACGTAACAATGACAATTGCGTTGATTACCCCGATTGCAATCGAAGAAGGACTGAGATTTGCGATCAGAGAAGGCGGCAGAACAGTAGGTTCCGGCGTTGTTACTGAGATCATCGAATAATTACGATATTGAGTCAATTTGAATAAATAAGTAGCTAAGACCTGCGAGTAGTCGCAGGTCTTCTATTATAATCATTATAAAAGAGTCTATATAGCAAAAAATAACAAAAAACTAACCAGCGTGTGGTATAATATAACTTATTAGACTAATTTCAAAAGAATCTTAAAAAATGCACACACTATTTAGTGTATGAAAGAGAGGATGGGCAGATGAAAAAATCAAGAGTGCTGATTTGTCTGATTATGACGCTTCTCATGCTGCTTCCAGCTTCATGGGTCTATGCGGATGAGTCGGAAGTGGCTCCAGCAGTTGATTCAGAGGAAGGGGCAGAACTAGAAACACCTTCGGAGCCCGAGCAGACAGAGGAAGGACAAGATATACAGGGTAGCCAGGCTGCAGATGATATGCAGAGCGCAGCGCCTTCTGACATTTCAGAAGAGGAAAACTCACAAGAGGATACTGCTGCGGAAGAAGAAAAAGAAGAGGAAGAGGAATTGATTCGCATTGATGATGAGGCGGTTCCTCTGGCAGGTACACCGGAAGATACAGAAACCAGTGGCTGGTCGTTGAGCAATGCGCTTTGTGTGGGATTGGCCTTTGTTGGTAGTGCAGTAATTCTGGCTATAGCCGTCATGAAATTCAGAAAAAAAGAAACGTCTGAAGGACGTAAGGAAAATTAGCAGCAAATGCTGTCTGCGATTCGCAGGTGACGTAATTCATCATATTTAGAAGGAAAAGGAAAGTCTCTCTACAGAAGACTTTCCTTTTCTTTTTTCTGCAATGATCAAGTTACAAGCTATAATTCTAAAAAATTCTTAAGAGGTATCGACAAAATTCTACAGACATAGTAAAATATTATGGTTACAAACTGTGACAACTTCAATATTTTGAGAGATATTAGAGGATACCGATGAGACAGGATAAACACGAGAAGAAACAGAACGGAGGCGCGTTTAGAGTATTTACCAGGATATGGTCGATTTTTTATATATTAGTGACCATTGCTTTTTTTGGTTTTTTTATTTATATGGACGTGCTGGCAATTAAGTATGTATGCATGGCAGCGGGGCTGATTATCATAATTTTGATTCTCACTTTTCCAGCGCTGTTTTTCAAACGCTTTAAGAATTCCAGAAGAATTATTTCCCTGATTATTTCTATTGCACTGGTTGGGGCTTATGGCGCGGGGATTGTGTACATAAATGGAACGATTGATTTTATGGACAAAGTTACTACGGTAAAGGAGCAGACCGAACCTTACTATGTATTGGCGAAAGCAGACAGCACTTATGATGGGGCAGCTTCTATCACGGGAAAGGCTGTACAGACCTTCCTGACTAACGAAATTAACTATTCCGAAGCCAAGAATATGCTACAGGAAGAGGCGAATGTCACCTACGAAATGATTGAAGATTTGAGTACGCTGGCATCGGGTGTTTTAGACGGATCTTATGAATTGATTTTTATCAGTGAAGCGCATTATACTACGATGTGTAGCGAAAACAGCAGTTTTAAGGAAGGCAGTAAGATTGTGCATACAGTAAAGGTGCCGATTGAGACAACGAATATCGCAAAAGACGTCAACGTGACGAAGGATTCTTTTAATATTTACGTAAGCGGACTGGACACAGAAGGCTCTATTGATGTGGTTTCACGCTCCGATGTAAATATGATTGTTACAGTGAATCCGAGAACCCATAAGGTGCTTTTGACATCGATACCTAGAGATTACTACCTGGAGCTGCCGGATGCCGACGGCGCGAAGGATAAGCTGACGCATACCGGGGTACACGGAATCAAGGAAACCATTGCCGCAGTGGAAAAGATGACCGGACTTGATATGAACTATTATGTAAAGGTCAATTACACGACAGTTACCTCTTTGGTCGACGCCATCGGCGGCATTGATGTAGAGTCCGATTATACCTTTGTTACCCATGGCATGGGGGTTTACTATGAATTTTACGAAGGCACCAACTATCTGGACGGCGCAAGAGCACTGGCATTTGCAAGAGAGCGAAAGTCATTCAGCGACGGGGATTTGCAGAGAAACAAAAATCAGCAGAAGGTGCTGGAGGGAATTTTGAAAAAAGCGATTTCCAGTACGACGATTTTGACCAGATATACAGCGATTCTTGACTCTATCGAAGACTGTGTGGAAATCAATATGTCACAGGACGATATCCGCAACCTAATTAAAATGCAGACTGATGGGATGCCATCGTGGGATATAGAAAAGCAGAGCATTGTCGGAGTGTCCAGCAGCGAAGTCTGCTATTTGGATGGAATGAACCTTTATGCTTCTGTCGTGCTGCAGGATCAGGAAAGTATTGTCTCTGCGGTTGACCGGATTATCGCAGTCATGGAAGATGAATAATAATAGTATAAGAAGAGCGCTGCAACATTAAAATGCAGCGCTTTAGTAATTTTTGGAACTATAGTATTTGTATTGTATTTGCTCTGAAAAAGTCACAGGAAGAATTTTAATGCGCTAGTATTTCATTTACTTTCGTGTTGATTTATTTAGTCGATTTTCGGTAGAACTGATTGACGTTTGATACACTTTACGAAAAAATCAGAAAACTACAAGAAATACCATTATCTCTAAAAATAATCCTAAAAAGTATCAGGCATAAGGATTACAATAAAAGAGATAAGAGATTTCGACAAATTTGTGAAGAATTCGTGAAAATTCTTATCGGCAATTAATAATTCTTATTTTATTTTTTGGAGGTAAAACATGACAGAAGTAAAAAAAGTGCGCCTTCCTAATAAGTTTGAAGCGTGCATTCCTATCATCGTTCTTCTTGGGCTGATGATTTGCAATTTCCTGCTGGGATGGGGTCAGGACCCACATATTCCGGTACTAATAGCAGCAGTTTCTGCCTGCTTTGTTGGTGGATTTTGCGGACGCAACATTAAAGACATGCTTGCAGCAGCAATCAATTCCATCAGCGAATCTATGGAAGCGTTCTTTGTATTAATCTTTGTAGGATGCTTAGTAGGTTCTTTCTCATGGTGCGGAACTATTCCAGCTATTGTATTTTATGGTTTGAAATTATTTACGCCTGCAGTTTTCTTACCTGCAGTTTGTATCCTTTGTGCGATTGTTGGCTGTTCCCTGGGTTCTGCATACACTGTATCTGCAACACTGGGTATTGCATTTATGACAATCGGTCAGACAATGGGCATCAACCCTGGTCTGATTGCCGGAGCTGTACTGTCTGGTGCTTGTACAGGCGACAAGTTCTCACCGCTTTCTGACTCTACAAACCTGGCAGCGGCTTCCGCACAGACTGGTCTGTTTGACCATATCAGAGCAATGGTTATGACTACCTTCCCTGCATTTATCATAGCATTGCTTGGATTTACTGCAATTTCCATCTTTGGCGAAACCGGTCAGTTTGACCCTGAACTGGTAAATGGATTATCCGATGCACTGGAAAGCAATTATCAGACTATGAGTCCGGTTCTCTTGCTGCCGGTTCTGGTAATTATTGTAGTTGCAGTAGTAAAAATGCCAGCTGTACCTGGCGTACTGTTGGTATCCGCTGTAGGCTGCGTATTCGCAGTAATCTTCCAGGGAGCTTCCTTTAACGACTGTATCACAATGGTACACTATGGATACTCCACAGAAACTGGCAACGAACTGGCTGACCAGCTGGTAAACAGAGGCGGTATGGATGGTATGATGTGGACTATCAACGTAGCTCTGATTGCAATCGGTTTTGGAGGTATTTACAGCTATATTGGCGCAGTGGAATCTTTATTGGGAAAATTAATAAGAAACGTGAAGACTCCGTTCCAGATGGTTGCGGTTACTATTCTGACAGCTATGTTCTGTATCGCTTCCATGTGTGACCAGTACTTAGGTCTGATTGTACCAGCTTCTATGTACAAGGAAAAATACGACGAAATGGGTCTTTCCAGAAACCTGCTTTCCAGATCTATGGAAGATGGTGGAACCCTGTGGTCCCCAATGGTACCTTGGTCCTCCTGCGGTGCATATCACTCCAGCATGCTGGGCGTAAGTACCCTTTCTTATCTGCCATATTGTTTCTGCAATATCGTAAACCCTGTCATTTCAGTCCTGACAGCTTCCTGGGGGGGCAACCTGCTTTATGCTGATGGTACATATACTACATTCCTCGGAAGACTGAAGCAAGGTGGCGTAGCAGCAGCACCGGAAGAAGCTCACGAAAAGGCTTTGAAGGCTCTGGAAGAACTGAGAGCAAATGGCACTTATAAATCACTGAAATAGTTTGCTATGGTATATAAAGGTATCGTAAAAACGCGGACGCCGTCCCGAAGAATGTTGCTTTTAGCAGGATGCATTCTGCTGCTGTACGTTGAGTTTACAAGTAAACAATATTTTTATATTCCACTTACAGTTTTGCTGTTTATGGCTGTATTCCATAGGAAGGAGCATATCGTTTCAGAAAAGGGCGTAGATATCAAATATTCTCTTTTTGGAATGACTTCGCTCAATCGGTGGACCTGGGATGAAATTACGGCAATGCAGCCTGATTTTATCAAGTCTCGTCCCAATGCGAATTTGCTCATAGAAAAAGGATCAACTATTCGTAAGTTTCTATTTACTCCTGCGGATTGTCAGGCTGTAATGGAAATGGCCGCGAAGATGAATCCGGATATCTTTATTGATAGCTTTACGGCTGAAGAGCAGGAACAGATGGAAAAAGAAAAAATCAAACGACAGCAGCAGCTTCGTGAACAGAAGGCGAAAGCAAGAAAAGCAAAAAAATCTCAGAAATAAAGTAAAACACACCGCAGGGCATTGCCCTGCGGTGTTTATTTCGTGCTGCAGCTGCGGTGTAGAAGCTATTTTAACAGCAGCCCTCCCAGCAGTATGTAGTATTCTGGAATGGATTTTCCATCGCTCCAGACCACGTCGAAGTCAAACAAATCCTTGACCATTTTTACGCCACACCCACCGAGGGATTCAATGGAATAGCGCATGATGTGAGGCAGCCTGCAAGGCTCGCAGATAAGACGCGCGCACTCTTTGCATTCGTCGCATTCCTCAGCATAAAGAGCCTCGCTGTCAGGGGTTTCCTTTTCCAGTGCCAGCATTTCTTTGTTAAAGCGAGGTTTTTCGGTATAAAGACGCTGTTCTGCAGCTTCGGGACTGTCAATGTCCTCCATACTGATACGGTCACAAATGACTCGGTATGTGGTGTATTTTTGCCAGTAGTCTGCTGTGCTGAAGTCAAAATTCGGACAGGACCAAGTCTTTGCAAACCCGGAGCACTCCCGGCATTTTTGCAGGACGACTTCTCCCTCAAAGTATTTTTTCATAAATTCAGAGATAGAAATATCTTTGGTAAATCGTTCAATCTTGTACATTTAATTCGCCTCCTGACTAGATTTCGTTTCGGTTTGTTGTGATTGTGATAACTGCTTTTGCTCTTGCTTGCTGGTGGAGACTTCCATATAAAGAAGACTGCCCATGATTACAACTGCACCAATCCATGCGCCGAGGCTCATGATTTCGCCAAGAAGCAGGACGGAAAGAATACAGCCCGAAGCCGGCTCCATGGCAAGAATAATGCCGACCCTGTTGGAGGGCACAAACTTTTGACAGATAGACTGTAAAAGGAAAGCGGCGGCGCTGCAAAGAAGACCCAGTGCGACGATGGTGCCAAGCTGCATGGCAGTGCCCTTGTATGCAAAAGCGCCGGTAGCAAAGGCAATCAGTGTACCCCAGAGCGCAATAAACAGCATAAGCATTGTGGTGAAAATCATAGGATCCATACCATCTTTTTTCGTAACCCGATCCAAAAGGATAATGTGCAGAGAACCAGCTGTTGCGGCAAGAATACAAATCAAATCTCCCAGATTCAATCCGAAGCTGCCCATATCCGGAGTGTAGGTAAGCAGGAACATGCCGACGGTGCAAATCAACACGCTGATAATGGTAATTCTCGTTAGGCGCAATCTAAAAATCAGCAGATTTAAAAGGGGGACAATCACAAAGGATAAGCTGGTAAAAAACGAGGCCCGAACAGAAGTCGTGTACTTGATGCCTAAGGTAGAGAATATGTACATGCAGGTCAAACCAAAGGATAGCAGAAATGCGTACTTTAATATGGTTCGGTTCATCTTTTTGAATCTTTTGCAAAAGACAATAGCCATGAAAACGCCTGCCACCAGAAATCGCAGGGAGACTGTGTAAAATGTTGGGCAATCCTCTACGTATTTTGTCAAGGGATAACTGATTCCCCATAGGAGCGCAGCGATGAGAAGCCCGAATACGGAAGATAGTTCTGTTTTTCTGTTATGCATGATAAAGTTCCTCTCTTTCTAAAGGTGCGATTACCGCAATCTGTACAGCAGCGCCTCGCATATTAAGGCTAACCTGAAGTCTGCCGCCTGCAACTGTTTCTGTAAATCCCTGTGCGCTTGGCAGGGTGTTCAGTAGACGAAGCCAGTCGTCTGCTAAAGGCGATTTTTCCGGGAATCCCAGTTGCGCCATGTAGTTGAAAATTGTATTTTCGTTAGTAAATGCGTATTTTATAATTGAATAAGTACCATCAGACAGTGGCAAGTCAAAATCCAAACTGATTTCGTCGATATAGCCTGCTATGATATCGTTTGTTTCGTAGATACCGGCATTTCGCAGGCACAGACGATCAATTTCATCGTTAAAATGAAGCCCGAGGAGTATATAGCGGTTTCCATATTCTTCTGTTGTCTGAATAACCGAATAATACTTTCCCCAGTAAAGAAGACTGCCGCTTAGACTGCGCAGCAGTTGGTAGGCGTAATACAACGGTTTTGGAAGCATATTGGATGTAAAGCAGGAAGCGCATCCTTTTAGCATCGTTTCAGGCGGACCTTGATCTCTCAGCCTGCATGAAATCAATCGTTCCTTGGTAAGAAAGTGATTTTTAAAGGCATGGAAAAATCCGGCAATTGTGTCATAACCGAATACCCCCGAAAGTATTAAGTCATTATCAGCGACCTGCTGTACTGCAAAACCTTCAGTCTTTAGGCGTGAGGTTAAAGCGCACAACGTTTTCTCATCAGTGTCAGTCGTAGCAGAAATGATTACTTTGGCAGGTGACAATCTCTTCAAAAGTGAGGGGAGTTGTTCTCCCAGTACCTGATAATCTTCCGGTGTGACTGTAATTTCCAGCTCATGTGCCAATTCCATAATCGGTGCTTTTTCGGATTCGACAGTGATAGAAAGCTGAAGATGGCTGACCGTGGTGGGATTTGGATTATGGCTGTCAATTGCAGACAAACAGCGCTTTACTAAATTGATGGCAGGGCTCGATGACAATAGGTCCGCCTTTGCCTGATTGGCGGCGCTGAGTATCTGCGGCTGAAACTGCCGCCGGTGATCCAATGGACTGTGACCGAACCACTTTTCAAAGTATTTGTTATAGTATGCCGTCGTGGAAAAACCCACATCTTTGGCAATCGTACTGATTTTTTTGTCCGTTTCCAGAAGGGGGATTAGGGACATTTCCACCCTTGCATAGCAAAGAAATTCCTGAAAAGAAATTCCTACATATTCTTTAATCAGATGTGATAGATAGAAACTGCTGAGATGTTCCTGCTGCGCCAGCGTATCCAGTGTGATTTTCTGGGCGTGATTTTCAAAAATATAGGTGATAATCCGACTGATGCGAGAAACTGTAACAGGGTTATTGTCCTTAAAGTTTACAACTACTTCGTCCTCAAAGGAGAACAGGTTGAAATTTTTATTCAGGTACTCGATGGTTTCTATCATCATAAAAGTGCATTGATTCTTGTAATTGAAACTTTTGCGCAGATAATCCAAAAGAATCCGTAAAAGCAGTTGGCGGAGGGAGTCCATCTGCAGAAAACGATCCTTATTGACAAAGGTGCGGAAGCAAGCTTTGTTTAAAGTCGGAAAGTACTGAGTAAAGAACCAGTTACTGACCTGAATGACTGCAACGACATTGTCTTTGTCTGTTGCGTAAAGACCATGAACCTCGTGTCCGCTGCTGGTGAAAATATCTCCCTCCTTCAACAGATAATCAAAAGTCCCGTTTTTTAACTTAATTTCTCCGCGCAGCACATAAACAAATTCAACATCGTGATGGTAATGGAGCGGATACTCAGTGACCTTTGCGACGCGAATGTTGATTGGAAAATCATTTAAATAAGTTGTTTTCTCGTACAGCATGCAAAACCTCCGATTCTAGCTATATTATAGTAGAAATGAATGGAAAAGTGTAAAATTACTCGCTTTTATTATAGCAAATAAATCATGGTTTATGGCAAAGAAATGATTGCTATGACGGAAAAATTTTATTAAAATTGAAATATCAATGAGAACTCAGTCAGTTTGATGAAAGGGAAGGTGAAGGATGAATTTAGTCACTGCAAAGAACCGAATCTTGCTGCCGGATGGCTCTTCCATGTCCAAACTGGGGCAGGGAACCTGGCAGATGGGAGAAGACGATGAAAAGCTTCAGAGAGAAGTTGACGGACTGAAACACGGTATCGAAATAGGCATAGATTTAATCGATACAGCTGAGATGTATGCTGACGGGAAAGCTGAGAATATTGTCGGCAATGCAATACAGGATTTTGATAGAGAAAAAGTATATCTTCTGAGCAAGGTGTATCCAGAAAATGCAAACCGCCATCGGATTTACAGCAGCGTGCAGCGCTCCCTGAAACTGATGAATGCTGATTATCTGGATATGTATCTGCTCCACTGGAGAGAAGACGCTGACCTGGCAGAAGTAGTTTACTGCATGGAAGATTTGAAAGATAAAGGCTATATCAAAAGATGGGGCGTATCTAATTTTGACGTAGAGGATATGGAAGACCTTTGGAAAGTGACCGATGGAAAAAACTGCGCCATCAATCAGGTGCTTTACAATTTGGGAAGCCGTGGAATTGAGTACGATTTAATGCCTTGGCAGAGAGAGCATGGTGTGCCGTTTATTGCATACGGGCCTGTCGGTCAAGCAGGAGCGCAGGTTACTCAGGACGGCGTATCTAAAGCGGCGCTTATGGGCGATAAAAATGTCAATGAGGTGGCAAAACGTCATAACGCTTCTGTAGTACAGATCCTTCTGGCATTTGTATTAAAAGAGAAGGACATGGTTGCAATTCCAAAGGCTGTAGGCTTTGACCATATTGACGAAAACGCAGCGGCGCTGGCTCTGGAGCTGACAGAGGAAGATTTAGAACAGCTCTCTAGTTCGTTTCCGGCACCGACTCAAAAGATTTTGATGGAAAAGTATTAAAGGAAGACAGGAGGGTTTTCTGATGAATAAAAGAATAGAACGCATGAGAGATAAACTTTGGAATACCAGACCGTGCATTACGGCGGAGAGACTGGTTCTTGCAACCGAGGCGTATCAGAAGTTTGCAGGAGACGCGATTCCGGTGTTCAGAGCCAGAGTTGTCAATCACATCATGGAAAATATGACTACGCTGATTTTGGAAGATGAACTGATTGTCGGCACAGCGACCAACAAGTACAGAGGTGCCAACCTGCACCCTGAATTCCAGTCCAGCTCCTGGTATATCAGCGATATCGACGAGTTCGCAACCAGAACCAAAGACCCTTACGACATTTCAGAAGAAGACAAGAAGCTGATTCTGGAAACCCTGCCGTACTGGGAAGGTCGCTCCATGGAAGATATGTCCAAGACAGCACTGCCTGCACACATTGAGGAATGTATTCAGGACGACATCATCACCGTAGGTCTTAGAAACGGCGTTTCCGGCGAAACTACCTGCGATCACGAAAAACTGCTGACTGTAGGTCTTCGCGGCTATATGGAGGAATGTCAGAGAAATATTGATAATATGATTTGCCAATGTCAGGCAGACGAAGAAAAGGTAAACTTTTGGCAGGCATGTATTATTCAGTGCCAGGGTTTGATTACCTATGCCCACAGAATGGCAGAAGAGGCAGAACGCCAGGCAGCAGCGTGCAAAGACGAAAAGAGAAAGAAAGAGCTTCTTTGCATTGCCGAAAATTGCCGCGTTGTACCGGAAAATCCGCCGCAGACTTTCTGGCAGGCGCTGCAGATGATTTGGTTTGCCCACGTATACTTCCATATCGAAGTTTGCACCACCGCAAACGGATACGGTAGATTTGACCAGTACATGTGGCCTTATTACAAGAAAGATGTCATCGACGAAAAGACTATCACAGAAGAAGAGGCACTTGAAATGCTGGAATGTCTCTATCTGAAATCCTGTGAAGTTTACGAGGTCAGAGATAAATGGTATGCAACCTCCTTTGCAGGCTATCCGATGTGGGAAATTCTGCTGGTCGGAGGGCAGACCCCTGACGGAAAAGACGCTACCAACGAGCTGTCTTATCTGTGTCTGGAGGCTGCAAATCAGCTGAAGACTACACAGCCGGTTATGGGCGTACGAGTTTGGGAAGGCACACCGGAAGACTTGATCCGCAAAGGCTGTGAAATGATTCAGGACGGTCAGGCAAATCCTGGATTCTTCAATGACGATGTTGCGATGAAGATGACTCTTGGCAAAGGCTGCACCATGGAGGAAGCAAGAGACTGGACCATCGTAGGATGCGTTCAGCCAGGTCCTGGCGGCGGTTCTACTGATGGCTCTCCTGATGCCGGTTATGTCAATATGGGTAAAATGCTGGAATTTGTGCTGCACAACGGTGTTGACCCGTCCACAGGCAAACTGATGGGACTTGAAACAGGAGATCCAAGAAGCTTTAAGAATATCGAAGAGTTTAAGGATGCGCTTAAGAAACAGATTCTGCATCACTATAAACTGGTTGCAACCGGTTACAAAGTAATGCAGAGTATGCACATGACTAGATTCCCGGTGATTTTTGCGGGCATGGTAACGAAGGGCTGCGTAGAAAGCGGTAAATCTGTACAGCACGGTGGTGCGAAGTATACAACTGCAGGCATGTACGTAACAGGTGCGGCAAATCTGGCAGACTCTATCGTTGCTATCGAAAAATGCGTATTTGAAGACAAAGATATCACTATGGATGAACTGATTACAGCCATCGATAAGAATTTTGAGGGCGAAGAAAGAATGCGTCAGCTGCTTTTGAATAAGCCTGCAAAATTCGGCAATGATGATGAGCACGTAGACGGTGTTTACAAGGAAATGATGCACTTTATCGCAGATAATGTGCAGACTTGGCCGGACGCAAGAGGAGGCTGGTTCTCCTTTAACGTACACTCCCAGACTGTAAACGTTTCCCACGGCATGGTCTGCGGCGCAACCCCTGACGGAAGGCTGGCGGGCGAGCCTTTCTGCGATAATGCTTCGCCGATGATGGGTCGTGACACCAGCGGACCGACTGCTACTGTAAAATCCGTAGCGTCCATGGGACAGGATAAGTTCCACGACGGTGCACTGTTTAACCTGCGCTTTGACCCTAAGGGCGTGGAAGGAGAAAAAGGACTGCAGAGGATTGAGGGAGTCATCAAGACTTACTTCAATAACGGCGGCAACCATATTCAGATTAACGTTGTAGACGACGAAACGCTGAAAGCTGCCCAGAAGGATCCAGAGCACTACAAGGGCCTGATGGTTCGTGTAGCGGGCTATATGGCTTACTTTACAGAACTTGACAAGAGTGCACAGGATACTATTATTTACAGAACCACACACTTTAAAGAAGCATAAAATTTTTTAGATTTGGAGATGAAGATGGAAAACAAGGAAATGACGGCTTTGGTTGGAAGTATACAGAAATTCAGCACAGAAGACGGACCGGGAATCAGAACGACTGTATTTTTGAAGGGCTGCCCACTGGATTGCGCATGGTGCCACAATCCTGAACTGATTGCTTTCGATCAACAGGTGATCGAAATGCCTAACAGCTGTATTAAATGTGGATATTGCATCAGTCATTGCCCTAAAAATGCCGTCTTTGTCAACAGTGAGAATCTAATTAAAATTAATAGGAACTCGTGTGACAGCTGCATGGAGTGCACAAAAATTTGCTATGCAAAGGCACTCCTGCCTGTCGCAAAGGAAATGACAGTTTCGGAAATTTTTCATGAAGTAAAAAAAGATATGGGCTTTTACGAAACCACAGGCGGTGGCATGACTGTCAGCGGCGGCGAGATGCTTGCACAGCCAGAGTTTGTAAATGCTTTGGTGGACGCAGCGGAGTCTGCAGGTATTCCGACCTGTCTGGACACTTCCGGTTTTGGAAATGGAGACTGGCTTGCTAAGCTTGCAGAAAAGTCAAATGTCACTCATGTGCTTTATGATATGAAATCCATTGACGATGAGATTCACCAGAAGTATGTGGAACAAAGCAATGCAGTGATTTTGGAAAATCTGGTGCGGCTTTCTGCATCCCCCGAGACCTGTAAAAAGCTGCAAATGCGTATGCCGCTTGTTGGCGGTGTTAACGACTCATGGGAAATCATTGAGAAAACTGCAGCGTTTTATAAGAAACACGGTATAAAGCGAGTGACCTTGCTGCCATATCATAACCTGGGGATTTCCAAGAAAAAGCATATTGGCGGGGAGCAAATGGAATTTGTACCGCCTACAGATGAACATGTAGATGAGATTGCGGCATATTTTAGAAGTGAAGCCGATATGGACGTAGAGATTTTGGGAAAACTGTAATTGAAGGATACACATAAAGCCAGCTGGAGCGAAAACCGGCTGGCTTTGGATTTTTAAGACTTTTTTTGCAAAGAAATTCAAAAAAACATTGACATTGACAGTGCGCTTTGATACACTTAATAAGCAACTTTATGATTATTCGTAACAGAGCTGGTTCCCCTGGCTCTGAATTTTGAGTTAAACGGAGGACAATCGACATGAGAGTTAAAGTTACATTAGCATGCACTGAGTGCAAGCAGAGAAACTACAATACCATGAAAAACAAGAAGAACGATCCTGATCGTATCGAGTTAAAGAAGTATTGCAAATTCTGCAAAAAAGAGACTCTTCACAAAGAGACTAAATAAGGAGAATTCATCATGGCAAACAAAGACCAAGTTAAGAAGGCTGCAGACAAAGCCAAGAAGACCGGCGCCAAGGATTATTTCAAAGGCATTAAGCTGGAGATGGGCAAAGTCGTATGGCCTACCAGAAAGGAACTGGGCACCTTCACAGGTGTGGTAATTGCTACATGTGCCATTTTCGCACTGGGATTCTGGTTAATTGATACAGGTGTATTGGCTGCTCTGAGAGCGGTTTTAGGTATCACCCTAAACTAATTTGAGAGAAGAAGGTACGTAATATGTCTGATATTGAAAACAACAATGTAGCTTCCCCTTTGATGGGCGAAGGTATTAGAGGCGATGGCCAGGCCAAGTGGTATGTGGTGCATACCTATTCGGGTCATGAAAACAAAGTAAAAGTGAATATCGAGAAGATGGTTGAAAACCGCGGTATGCAGGATTTAATTTTAGACATCATCGTGCCGACAGAAGACAGAGTCGAAATCAAAGACGGCCAGAGAAAAATTAAAACCAGGAAGATGTTTCCAGGTTATGTAATTATAAAGATGATTGTTACCAATGAATCCTGGTATCTTGTGAGAAATACGCAGGGTGTTACCGGGTTCGTAGGTCATGGCTCCGATCCTATTCCTCTGACTGACGAGGAAGTCGCCAGAATGGGAATAGAAAAAGTTTACATCGATCTGGACGTTGAAATCGGAGATACAGTACGTGTCATCAATGGACCTTTCGAAAGCTTCATGGGTGAAGTGATGGAAATCAACAAAGAGAAGCAGGTACTGACTGTCAAAGTTTCAATGTTTGGTAGAGATACCCCTGTTGAACTTGAGTTTGGACAGGTAGACAAACTATAGCACAGACTATAGAGAAAGGAGAAGAAAGATGGCTAAAAAAGTTGAAGGTTATATTAAACTTCAGATTGCGGCCGGTAATGCTACTCCAGCACCTCCGGTAGGACCTGCACTGGGTCAGAAGGGCGTGAACATCATGGACTTCTGTAAACAGTTCAATGCCAGAACACAGGATCAGCCGGGAATGATTATTCCTGTAGTGATTACTGTATATGCGGACAGATCTTTCACTTTTGTGACTAAGACACCGCCGGCAGCAGTTTTACTGAAGAAAGCAGCAGGATTAGATGCAGCATCCGGAGAACCTAACAAGAAAAAGGTTGCTACACTGACTTATGCACAGGTAGAAGAAATCGCAAAGACAAAGATGCCAGACCTGAATGCAGCAACTCTTGAAGCAGCAACAGACATGATCAAGGGAACTGCAAGAAGCATGGGAATCGTTGTTGAAGGCTAGTGAGATGGGAGACCGAGGCTTGCACAAGAAAAGACAAGTCGTACTGCGAAGGATTTTTTGCTAAAGCCAAGGCGCACGGCTGGTTGAGGCACGGAGCGTACTGATGTACGTGAGTACCGAAAACAGGTGAGCAACGCAGGATTTGGTAAAAAAGACAAGCAGAGGTTGTTAGTACCACAAGGAGGTAAGAGACATGCCAAAAAGAGGCAAAGGTTACAAAGAAGCAGCTGCTAAATTTGAAAAAGCAAAGCTGCACGAAGTAAGTGAAGCGATGAAACTCGCTTGCGAAACTTCCAGAGCTAAGTTTGACGAAACTGTAGAAGTACACGTAAAACTTGGTGTAGACGGAAGACATGCTGACCAGCAGGTTAGAGGTGCAATTGTACTGCCTAACGGAACTGGTAAAAGTGTAAAAGTTTTAGTATTTGCAAAAGGTCCTAAGGCTGAAGAAGCTGAAAAGGCCGGTGCAGACTACGTTGGAGCAGAAGAACTGGCTCAGAAGATTCAGACTGAAAACTGGTTCGATTTTGACGTAGTAGTTGCTACACCTGACATGATGGGTGTTGTTGGTAGATTAGGTAAAGTTTTAGGCCCTAAGGGATTAATGCCAAACCCTAAATCAGGCACAGTAACAATGGATCTTGAGAAAGCATTAGCAGAGATTAAAGCTGGTAAAGTTGAATATCGTCTGGATAAGCAGAACATCATCCATACTCCAATCGGAAAGAGCTCATTTGGTCCGGAAAAGCTGGAAGAAAACTTCAAAGCACTTCTGGAAGCAATCGTAAAAGCAAAACCGGCTACTGCAAAAGGGCAGTATCTGAGAAGCGTTACCGTTGCAGCTACAATGGGTCCTGGAATCAAAATCAATCCGGCACTGATTGGCTAATCAAAACTAAATTTGAGATTTAACCGTAGACAGCGGGTGCCTTTTAAGGCTTAATTTCCCGCCGAGGTACAATATATAGATATTGACCCTGTCTACAAAGGCAGGGTTTCCTTTATTTATTGCGTACCATATTCGCGAGTTGCCCTTGAGCAATTCCAGAAAGGAGAATAAAAAGTATGTCAGTAGAAGCTAAACAGCAGAAACAGGTAATCATTGACGAAATTAAAGCTAAGCTGGAAAATGCACAGGCCGCAGTCGTAGTTGACTATATGGGCATCAACGTTGCAGAAGCTGATGCTATGAGAAAGAAACTTCGTGAAGCAAACGTTGATTATACCGTTTACAAGAACACTTTAATCAAAAGAGCAATCGAAGGAACTGATTATGCTCCCCTTGCAGAAGTACTTGACGGACCAAGCGCACTGGCTATCAGCACAGAAGATGCAACTGCTCCGGCAAGAACTCTTAACGAGTTAATCAAAGAATACAAAAAAATGGAATTCAAAGCAGGTGTTGTAGAAGGTACTTACTATGATAAAGCAGGTATCGAACAGGTTGCAGACATTCCGTCCAGAGATGTACTCATTGCTAAATTTATGGGCAGCATCCAGTCACCAGTTAGCAAGTTTGTCAGAACTTTGGCAGCAATTGCTGAAGAAAAGGAAGCATAAAGCTTCCGCATGGTGCTCATGCACCGAATTTAAAGTGAATTAAAATCGAAATAAAGGAGAAAAGAAAATGAATAAAGAACAGATCATTGAAGCTATCAAAGCGATGTCCGTTTTAGAATTAAACGAATTAGTTAAAGCTTGCGAAGAAGAATTTGGCGTATCCGCAGCAGCTCCAGTAGCAGTAGCAGGCGCAGTAGCAGGCGGTGCTGCTGAAGAAGAACAGTCCGAATTCACAGTAGTTCTGGCTGAAGTAGGCGCAGAAAAGATTAAGGTTATCAAGGCTGTTAGAGAAATTACCGGTCTGGGCCTGAAAGAAGCTAAAGAAGTTGTTGACGGTGCTCCTTCCAACCTCAAAGAGGGCGTTGACAAGGCTGAGGCAGAAGCAATCAAGGCTCAGCTGGAAGAAGTTGGAGCTAAAGTTGAACTGAAATAGTTCTAATCAATAATAAAGCCAAGATTAGACGGGCTTCCTTTCGAGGAGGCCTGTTTTTATATACACTTTCCAAAGAAGGGTAGGCTCCTTGTCATTTTGCGCTTGCCAGGAGGCATAAAAAGGCGATACGTGAAGTTTTTGGAAGACTAGCGACAAAGTTGCCGCATGCAGCATTAAACATGTGAAACAGGCATATAGAAGGTCTAAAGTTCAAAAAAGACATGAAAAAAGGGAAAAAGGTACTTGACGGAAGGGGAAAAGGGTGATATATTAAGAAAGCTGTCTTGCAGGGGGGACCCCACAGGCAGACTTGCCACAGAAAACTCCCAGAA
>NZ_QWES01000045.1:0-18176 GCF_009936115.1 Anaerotruncus sp. 80 | reverse complement strand
CTTTTTTGATATTTTACTATAGGACGCTAAAGTTTTTCCGACTATCTGGCTGCATTTCTTTCTGCCGCCGCCATTTTTTCTAAAAAAGCTTTTCTACATGGCACTTTCTCATAGGTCCGCGCCATGTATACAGAAATCAAGCCCAAAATTGGCGCGGGGCAAATTATGGGCATATCTTGATTCTTTTTCTATTAGATTAACTGCTTAAAGAGGGTGTTGACCGAAAGATTGAGAAATCCCGGCCTTTCACCCATTAGAGCCCGACCATGGCGAGCAAACAAAAAAAGAACCAGAAAACAGGTCTTCCCGCTCTGATTCTTCTCTCCTTGCTCTACTAGGCAGTTCCTATCTCGTCGATGCATGCAGCAGATTCTTCTTCAGTTAAGGCATAATACCGCTTCAGTTTCTCTATAATCTGCTCTTTGCTCTTGCCCTCTTCCAAATTATCTGCGATTAAGATTCGAATTGCTTCTTTCGTGACCTCTTCAGTGACTTCTTTCGTGACTTCTTTTGTGACCTCTTTTGTGACCTCTTTTGTGACCTCTTCGGTGACACTCCTGGTGACCTCTTTTGTCACTCGCTCTGTAGTCTCTTTAGTCGCTTTCTCTGCGGCCTCAGCTGCTGCTTTAGCTGCTGCTATCTCCGCCGCCTCCTCTGCTCTGATTTCTATGAATTCTTCCATGGTTATACTCCGCCATGCCATCTTTTCCACCTCCGCACTATGGTTTCTCAAAAAATCCGCCAAGATGTTTTCTTTGAGGCAGCGCTCTATGGCAGCATCTACTGCTTCTTTTCTGTCCTTTCCTTCTGCAAGACCTTCTTTCACATATCGGACAAGAATTCCATATTCTCTCAGCTTTGCACTTCGCTGCAGGACAGGGTTTCTTCTCGCTTCCTCCTCTTCTCCCTCATTGTACACCACTTTGATGACCTTTACTACTAATTCTATGGAATTTTCTTTAGGTTCTCCCATGAAGCTGGATGATAATCTCAGTTCGTCCACGTCCCATGGCTCGCTTCCCGTGTAGATAACAAAAAACTGCGGCGTCGGAATTTTCACCTGCCCTTGCTTAAATAGTTCTCTGCTGTCCAGCAATATTGTGATATTATTAGCCAAATATCGAAGCATACGCAGGGGAATATTCGCAGATATAGTGCTCTGCTGTTCTCCAAACACTAGATATGCAACTGCAATTTCATAGCTCAGGTCGTTTTTAATTCCATGGTAGATAACATCATCCAGGGTCATAAAACGAATCTCAGTATCGGGACCGTAGTCGGTTCCTTCCAGTGCATTAAAAAGTTCAATGGCGTTTTCTTTATCTGAAAACAGCATGCGAAAGATGCTGTCCTGATAGGTTCTCTTGGGTTCTGCCGCTGACTTCCACTTATTTTCTGTCATATCCTTCCTCCTTTATTTTGATTTGTAATTTTTTTGCTGTGATTCCATTATATCCCAACTCTCACAGCCACACAACATGTTTTGCCTAAAAAGTCAAAAATTGGAAATGCTCAATTCAATATTCCCACAAAAAACGCACCCGGGCAGATGTCCGCTCATCTGCCCGGGTGCGCTACTGCCACCAGCATTTTATTTTAAATATTTATCAAACCAGTCTCTCATCTCTTCCAGCCTGCGCACTCTGTGCTTCGGCTTTCCAGTTCTGCTCATACCGTGATGCTCGCCCTTAAAGCCGACTACCTTTGAGGGAACTCCGAAATAAGTCAAAGCTGCGTGCATTTGCAGCGCATTATCGACAGTGCACCTGTAGTCGTCCATGCCGTGAATCCAAAGGGTTGGCGTCTTAATATTCGGCGCATATTTCAGAGGAGATGAATCCCACAAAAAATCCAAATTCCCCCATGGCGTCGTCTCATAAGTATCCAGCGCAAAGGATACCCCGATATCCGACATACCAAAATCGCTGATATTGTTGGCTGAACTCCTGTCGGAAATCGCCGCCTTAAACAGATCAGTATGACCGATAATCCAGTTGGTCATAATCCCTCCGTAAGAGCCGCCGGTTACACCGAGACGAGTTTCATCCACCCAAGGCAAGCTCTTTGCCGCATAACGGGCAAAGCCCACCAAATCCTCATAGTCGATGGTGCCGTAGCGCATACGAATATCGCCAAAGTCACCGCCACGTCCCTCAGAACCAGTAGGATTGCAATAAATTACGCCGTATCCCAGCGCTGCAAAATACTGCATGTCCAGGTTAAACACTTCTCCATAAGCCACCTGCGGACCGCCGTGAATAAACAGCACCGTCGGATACTTCTTTCCTTCCTCAAATCCTGCCGGTTTCAAATACCAGCCCTGTAGCTCCACACCTTCGCCGTTGACATAAGGCAGATACTCCACAGAAGCATATTCGTATGCCTCCTCCAAATGAGTATTTTCAGAAGACAGACAACGCTCCACGCCGCCGCAGGCTTTGCCCGAAAGATCCTGTACATAAAGTTCCGTGCCTCCAAGACCTCGTACGGCAATCGTGTAGATTTTCTCGCCTACGATTTCGTAGTCCAAAAGCTTGCCCTTTTCCTTTATCACCGCAACAGGAAGTTCCTCCTCGTCCGCCCAGTAGAAGAGTCTGGAGGACTCCTTATCCAAAGCGATAAAGTAAGTTCCGCCGCTGACCCTGGTCAGCTTGTTCAGATAACCGCTTTTGTAAATAACGTCACAGACCACGCTGTCATAAATGTGATAATCGCCCAGCGAATTTTTTCGCAGATAGCTTCCATCCCTCAAATTCAGCAAATCAATATATTCGTCCTGATACTCCCCGTGAAGCTTTCGATCGTTTCGGCAGACGAAAATTTCATCATCGGATAGAGTATCCACATACGTGTACACATAAGTGTCCGACTCATCCAGCGCCGTCACTGCTTTGCTCTGTATATCATAGCGATACAGCCTGCCCGTGGTATTCTGCACGCCGCCGGAAGCCATGCCGAAGTAAACCACATATTGACTGCGCCATCCTTTCATCCCCGTTACAGAAAGACTGTCCGGTGAAATCTGCGTCAGCTCGCCATTCTCCCACAAAAACATCCTGCCCCTTGCACCATCGCAATAACCCACGCCGTTGTACCAAAACGGCACTTCCTCTGCGATAAAGTAGTCCGATTCCTCTGCTTTTATCTCCGCAAAACGCTGCAAATCACCGGCAGCTTTTTTCATATAGTCATCTTCGTGAAGAGAATCATCGCAAAGCAGCACATATCTATTCTCGTCGATTTTATAAAAATCCAGTATATTTTTGTAAACTTTCATAAGCAAGGTACGCCTGCCGGTTGCAGGATTCAGACGGTAAAAGCAGGTCAGCGGCACACCTTTGTCCGCAAGGGCAATATCCTCTTCAGCAAGGAGCGCCGTAAAGATAATTTCTTCTCCATCCCAGCGGTACAGATCAAACTCCACATCATCAAGCACCTTGCGGGACTTCTCCATCTCCGTGTCCAAAAGCCACAAATCCGTCCCGTATCCGTTTCCGACCGTCTTTGATTTAGTATACAAAATTTTCGTTTCTTTTCTCTCAAATCCGCATAGATTCGTAAACTCCGCAAAAAAATCTGCGCCAATCTTCTTTTTCATCATCAAGGTTTCTCCTTTCACGTCCTATCCAATTAACAAACCGCCAACCACATTGACAGCAAAGGCGACAATCCATGCCACCATGCACTGCAGCACTACAATAGCAAATGCCCATTTGCCGCCCAGTTCCTTGCGCACAGCTCCGATTGCTGCAACACACGGCGTATAAAGCAGCGTAAATACCAGAAATACTACAGCAGTCAGCGGAGTAAACATAGTCGTAAGCCCATCCACGCCACTGCCAAGCAGCACCGTCATGGTGCTGACTACACTTTCCTTCGCCGTAAATCCTGTAATCAGCGCCGTAGAAACCCTCCAATCTCCAAAGCCCAGCGGTGCAAAAATCGGCGCAATAAAGCCGCCGACCATGGCAAGCAGGCTGTCATGAGAACTGCTGACCACATTGAGATGACTGTCAAAAGTCTGCAGGAACCAAATAATCAGTGTAGCCACAAAAATCACCGTAAAAGCTCTTGTTATGAAGTCCTTCGCTTTGTCCCAAATCAGTCTTCCTACGCTTTTCAGTCCCGGAAAACGATAGTTGGGCAGTTCCATCACAAAAGGCACTGGCTCGCCTTTAAACTTGGTATTTCCCAAAATCAGCGCATAGAGCACTGCCACGATAATGCCAGTAAAGTACATCAATGTCATAACCACCGCCCCGTGTTTCGGAAAAAAGGCTGCCGTCAGAAGTCCATAAATAGGCAGCTTTGCAGAGCAGCTCATAAACGGCGTCAGCATGATGGTCATTTTGCGGTCTCTCTCAGAAGGCAGAGTCCGGGTCGCCATGATGGCAGGCACCGTGCAGCCAAATCCGATAATCATCGGTACAAAGCTTCTGCCCGAAAGCCCCAGCTTTCGCAGAATTTTGTCCATAACAAAGGCGACACGTGCCATATATCCGCTATCTTCCAAAAAGGACAGGAAGAAAAACAACGTTACGATAGTCGGCAAGAAACTGAGCACACTTCCCACGCCTGCAAAAGCGCCGTCAATCACCAGAGAATGAATGACCGGGTTAATATCAGCTGCCGTTAAAGCCTGATCCGCCAAGTCAGTCAGCCAGCCGATTCCTGATTCCATCAAATCAGAAAGCCATGCGCCGATTACGCCGAAGGTCAGCCAAAAAATCAGAGCCATAATACCGATAAAGCTGGGAATCGCTGTGAACTTTCCGGTAAGCAGTCTGTCTATAGACTGACTGCGCATATGTTCACGGCTCTCTCTTGGCTTCACTACAGTTGCCTTACAGACTTTGTCAATAAATGTAAATCGCATATTAGCAAGGGCCGCATTTCTGTCTATGCCGCTTTCTTTCTCCAGCTGCAAAATAATATGCTCTAAAAGTTCCTGTTCATTCTGATCCAGTTCCAGCTTTTCCAGAATCAGCCTGTCACCTTCAACCAGTTTGCCGGCTGCAAAGCGAACAGGAATCCCCTTTGCCTTTGCATGGTCTTCAATAAGGTGCATGATAGAGTGGAGACATCGGTGGAGCGCACCTCCGTCTTCACCCTCAGCATCGCAGAAATCCATTCTGCCCGGGCATTCCTGAAATTTTGCCACATGGAGCGCATGGTCGATGAGTTCCTCGATACCTTCGTTTCTTGAAGCAGAAATCGGAATCACCGGAATACCCAGCGCTGCTTCCAACTCGTTAATCTTGATGGTCCCACCGTTAGCATGCACTTCATCCATCATGTTCAGCGCCAAAACCATCGGAATGTCCAGCTCAATCAGCTGCAGGGTTAAATACATATTCCGCTCAATATTAGTCGCGTCTACAATGTTGATAATTCCCTTTGGCTTATCGTTTAAGAAAAATTCTCTGGTTACAATTTCTTCGCTGGTATAGGGAGACATGGAGTAAATGCCCGGAAGATCTGTTACCAGCGTGTTGCTCATTTTGCCAATTTGCCCGTCCTTTCGATCAACGGTCACACCGGGAAAATTTCCCACGTGCTGGTTGGAGCCGGTCAGTCTATTGAACAGAGTCGTCTTGCCGCAGTTCTGATTTCCTGCAAGTCCGAAGGTCAGGATTTCGCTTTCTGAAAGCGCTGCGCCCTTAGGCGAAGTATGGTATTTTCCCATTTCCCCAAGTCCCGGGTGCTCAACTTTGTCAACAACCAGCGCACTGCCTGCGTCCTCTTCTCCATCGGCCGCCGGTTCAACCTGAATTTCCTTTGCATCGGAAAGTCTTAAAGTGAGCTCATAGCCCCAAATCCGATACTCGATTGGATCGCCCATAGGCGCTGCTTTTATGTATGTAATGGTCTTGCCCGGAATCAGTCCCATGTCGAGAAAATGCTGCCGCAGGGAGCCGCTTCCTCCCACGGATAGAATCCTGGCTTTTTCACCTTTTTTCAGTTGGTCTAAGGTCATATATATGACTTCCTTTCTACTCTTTTCTATCGTTATAGAATCATTTTACCATCTGGAAAAGTTAGAGTCAACTAACAAGTACATATGATCAATACGATTCGGCACTGAGCACCGCACTGTGTGCCATACTTCATTTGCACGCCACATTAAAATACTTTCTTTGTAATTTATGGCGGGCACAACTCAGAATCCGCCACATTCGTAAGCTTTTTTACTTTAAATGGCGAGCGCACTCCGCTGCGTGCCAGATTTGACAGCTTTAATACTGCAACATGGCACACAGCAGCGACTTCTTCAAACAAAACCACCCCTCCTGCAATAAAAATCCCTCTTTTATGCTCATACCCCGCACAAATATCAACACTGTGCGCCAGTTCTTCTTAAAACAGTTCAAAACATGGCGTTTTCCAACAAGCCCACGCCATAATTTCAAAAAATCCTTTTTAATAAGGCGCTAGCGCCATTCCCTGCACAAAAAAACCGGGGCAGATATTTCCGCTCCGGTTTATTATATTCTAATTTATTATGCTTCTTTTACTCTTACGTTCACTGCCCTCACTCTCTGGCTGTCTCTCGGATCAGGCTCTACATCGTAGCTAACCTTCTGTCCTTCTACCAGATTTCTGTAACCCTCTCCTTCAATTGATGAGAAATGCACAAACACATCTGCCCCGCCATTGTCGTCCTGGATAAAGCCAAAACCCTTGTCTGCATTAAACCATTTTACTGTACCGTCATACATATTCAGTACCTCCCTTTCTGTCTTTTGTACTCCATCGAATTCTTCCTTCTTAAAGGAAAGGCCCACATCTTGTGAATCATCAAAAAGTAACTCACAAAATGGGGCCAGTGCAAATTCTCTATTGATTACACCATCATCATAGCACAAAATGCAGTGAAAAGAAAGCTTTTTGTTAGAGTATTAGCAAAATTGCGTAGAAATTTTTTCTATACCAGAAGGCTAACACCGGAGATTAGCAGCAGCACATAGGTCAGCCGCAAGAAAACCTGCTGACTCATCTTCTTAGCTAAGCGATTGCCAATATAAACGCCGATTAAAAGCGCCGGAACACTCCAGGCAGTAGTCGTCAGTGTGAAAGCTGTCATCAAACCAGCGCCGGTCTGCTTGATAATCAAATAGATATCCAGCGCTACCCAAATCATCGATAAGGTCGTTCGGAAATTCTGCTTGTCAGGCAGCTTTTTCACTGCATAAATAATCAAAAGCGGTCCTCCGGATACGAACATACCGTGAATAACTCCCGCCAAAAGCAGAATCACATTCAGCGCAGGCTCCGGCAAATTGTACTCTTTCTTCTGAAAAAGACCGGACAGCGCAATGAGAATGACAAAAGCAGCAAAGATTTGCAGCAGCACTTCTGTCTGCAAATACTGATAAATCACTTCCCCTGCGAAAAGTCCTATAAACATCAGAATCAGAATCTTAAAAAACTCTTTCCAGACGATGTCTTTATAACCCCGCACTGCGATCAGCAGTCCTGCCAAAAGAGCAAGAATCGTCAGAGACGGTTTTGCCACATCTATTCCATACAGCAAAATTACAAAAGGCATCGCCAGTACCGTTCCAGCAAAACCAGTAATACCTTGAATCAAATTCGTCGAAAAAATAACCAGTAAAAATAGCGTCAGTTCCATATCATCATTGTCTCCCTTCCGGAATCTATTTTACAATTCTTCTTTGTAAATTAAAAGCAAATTTTGTGCCAACCTTTTGTCGGCAACCTCCCCCTCCGTCCTGCCTTTAAACTTGGCACATTCGTTGCATAATAAGTATGGCAGTTGATCAACTCGTTATTTCTGTATTGAAAGTAGAAAGGAGAGCTACCATGGATTCACTAGGTATTTTATCTTTGATTCCACCATTGCTGGCCATCGGGCTTGCAATCTATACAAAAGACGTTATCATTTCTTTAGTTATCGCTGTTATCATAGCTGCCATTATGGCGTGCGGCGGGAATCCTTATGAGGCTGGTATCACCCTCTTACAGGACTGGGTATTCCCAAATGTTGCAGATTCCACCAATGCACAGTCCATGGTCATGTTAGTCGTAGTAGGCGGATTTACCGAACTGATTACACAGTCCGGCAGCGGACTTGCATTTACCAACGTCGTAACCAGAGGTTTAAATAGCCGTTCAAAATGCGAAACTGCTATGTGGCTCAGCGGCTTATTTATCTGGTTTACAGACCTTGGAAACTCCCTCATTATCGGACCGATTTTCGAAAAGGTCGGAGATAAAGTCAAGGTTTCCAGAGAAAAATTCGCATACATTTTGGACTGCACCACTTCTCCAATCTGCGCACTGGTGCCAATCGTAGGTTTCGGTATCTACATCATGGGATTGATTGACGTAGAAATAGAAGCTGCAGGTATTTCAGGCAGTGGCTGGGATCTGTTCCTCTCATCTGCGCCATTTAACTTCTACACAGTATTGACACTGATCATGTGCGGATTTATGGCAATCACACAACTGGACTTTGGCCCTATGCTGAAAGCACAGAACAGAGCTAAGTTTGAAGGCAAAATTCTCAAAGAGGGCTCCACGCCGATGAGAAAAACACAGCAAATTGTGCTGCCGGAAGGTGTAACACCTAAGATGAGCACAATGCTGGCGCCAATTGCAGTGCTTCTGATAGTCATCTTCGTTGAAATGTTCCGCCACGGCTTCCCATTTGAGCCAATTGACGGAACCGTTACACGTACAGCAATCATGTGGGGTTTCCTGCTGGCTACAGTACTGCTTGTTATCCTTTGCATCAGAACAAAGGTAATGAACTTCAAAGAATGTATGGGAACCATGCAAAAAGGCTGGGAAGGTATGATGTACATGCTGGTGGTTCTGACGCTTGCATGGGCTCTTGGAAGCGGCTGCAAAGCCATCGGTACAGCTGCTTATCTGGTGCAGGTTACCAGCGGATTCTTAAATCCGGCTCTGCTTCCGGTTCTTCTATTTATCATCGGTGCAGTCATGTCTCTGGCTACCGGTACTTCCTGGGGAACTATGGCAATTCTCATGCCGATTGCCTTCCCAATGGCACTGGCAATGGGCGTTCCGCTCCCGCTTACAATCGGCGCCGTTGTCAGCGGCGGTCTCTTTGGTGACCACATTTCACCAATTTCCGATACCACCATTATGGCGTCCATGGGAGCAGCCTGCGACCATATCGATCACTTCGAAACCCAGACACCGTATGGGTTCGTATGTGCAATTGTTTCTGCGATCGGCTTCTTGATCAGCGGTTTTATGAACAGCTGGAGCGTACTTCTGATCTCTGCAGTTATTCTGTTTGTGCTGATTTTCGTACTTCACAGAGTCGATACGAAACGATTTGGCACACCGGAAAAAAACGCATAATTCAATATATGATTTCGAAAAGCCGCAGTGATTTGTATACTGCGGCTTTTTGTTGACAATTGCAGATTCAATCGGTTACTATTTTAAGTAAGAAACATTGAAAGGGAGATTCATCATGTTAAGACGCTATGCAGAGCAAATTCTCAATGTATTCAACTATATAGACGCCATTATCGTCACAAACAGCAGTGGAATCATCGAATACTATGTCAATCGCAGACCTCATCTGAACCGGCTGCGTGAGGAAGATATCAGAGGTATGCACATTCTAGAGCTTTATCCCGATTTGACAGAGGAAACCAGCAGCATCTGCCGGGTTCTGCGCAGTGGGCAGCCGATTTACAACGAATATCAATCCATGCGAGCCATCAAGACCGGTCAGGTTTTTAACGGTATTAATACCACCATT
The DNA here is from genome assembly GCF_009936115.1 of Anaerotruncus sp. 80. NCBI lineage: Bacteria > Bacillati > Bacillota > Clostridia > Eubacteriales > Oscillospiraceae > Anaerotruncus > Anaerotruncus sp. 80. The sequence goes on along the minus strand of NZ_QWES01000045.1, from coordinate 8,413 downwards.
CCCATCAAACACAACGATGAGGTCATCGGCGTTGCCGAGGTGACCCGCTGGGCTGACGACGACCTGCAGCGCAAAGACATTCCGCTTTCTCTAAAACAAACCCAGGAAAAGAACGAAAAATCCATGCGGCTGTATACCGTCGATGATATCATCACTTGTGCACCGCAGATGAAAGAAATCAAAGAGCGAGTTAAACGTATTGCCGAAACCGATTCTTCCGTCCTAATCTACGGGCAGACTGGTACGGGAAAAGAACTGATCGCCCAGTCCATTCATACTGCCGGAAAACGGAGTTCCAAACGCTTTGTTTCTCAAAACTGCGCCGCTATTCCGGAAACCCTGTTGGAAAGTATCCTGTTCGGCACTACGAAAGGCAGCTATACTGGTGCAGAAAATCGTCCCGGGCTCTTTGAGGTCGCCAACGGCGGTACGCTATTTCTGGACGAAATCAATTCTATGGAACTAGGGATGCAGGCAAAGCTTTTGAAAGTCATCGAAGAAAAGAAAGTGACCAGAATCGGCAGCACGCAACCGATTCCCATTGACGTCAAAGTCGTCTCCGCCGTCAATGAGCCGCCAGAGAACTGTGTCAGCGCCAAGAAACTGCGAGAAGACCTTTTCTACAGACTCAGCGTGGTGCGTCTTGATATTCCGCCGCTTTCTGCCCGTCCCGGCGATGTAAAGCTGCTGACACGCTATTTCCTTGATTATTTCAATGCCAGAATGGACAGAGACGTTATGGACGTTTCCGAAGAAGTCGAACAGCTTTTCCAAAACTATACGTGGCCAGGCAATGTGCGGGAAATGAAAAATATCATCGAGGGCGCTTATAATCTGATTTCTTCCCGCATTATTCAGATGCAGGATTTACCGGGATATCTGACGCGCAGCGATACCAAGACGCCTTTGCAAGCCTTTTACGGCGCAAAACTTCCTGAGGGGAAATCCCTTGCTGAGATGACCGCCGCCTTTGAAAAAGAAATTATTACGCATACTCTTGCGGGGGCAAAATCCCTTTCAGAAGCTGCCAGAACCCTCCGTATCACCAAACAGGGACTCAGCTACAAGATGCTAAAATACGATATTCAATTTAAAGAGTAACAAAACAAACGTCAAAAAATTTTGACCCAATCGTCAGGATTTTTTGACGTTTTTGCAATGAAAATTCCTATAATTATAGAATCTTTTGACGATATATACACTGCCAAAAAAAAATTTTTCTTTTTTTCGCATTTATCACCAAACCTCAGATACCTTCAGCAAACAAACTGCATTGTGCCTATATTGGCATGAATATTGCTTTTATTATAAAGCAGTGAAGACAAATAAAAGGAGGAAAACTATGAGCAAATTTATAGATATTGATGCGATTCCCGGCGAACGCTGGTTTCCAAAAGAAACAGGATTTGAAGAAGACCTGCCGCTGTACTGGGGAGACTTTGGTGTAGCATCTGAAGTAGATACCCTGCGCGCAGTTTTGATGCGTCGTCCGGGTAAAGAAATAGAAAACTTTAATGCTGCTGAGGTTCGCTTTTCTGATGAACCCATCGATGTAGAATTAATGCGTGCACAGCATGACGCACTCGCAGATATCTACCGCGACCACGGCGTAAAAGTCTACTATGTAGAAGAACAACGCGAAGATCGTCCTAATGCAATTTTCTGCCGCGACCTGGTTTTTATGACGCCGGAGGGTGCAATTTTAACAAGACCGGGTATGGCAGCCCGCCGCGGTGAAGAGCGTTACATCGCAAAAGCATTATCCGACATCGGCGTACCTATTATCAAGACTGTCAGCGGCGACGGTATGTTTGAAGGCGCGAATGCCATGTGGGTTGACCGCCACAATTGTGTCGTTTCTACTGGAAGCCGCTGTAACCAAAGCGGCTATGAGCAGGTGAAGCATGAGCTGGAACGCATGGGCGTTACTGTTTGGCATATGCAGCAGCCTTACAGCAATATTCACATTGATGGTCTGATGAATCCTGCCAGCAACGATGTGATCATGCTCCATGCAGCACAAGTGCCTTACGATATCGTAGACATGCTGAAAAAGAAAGGTTACAAGATTCTGGAAGTTCCATCAAGAACGGAAGTCCGCGAAAACTTCTGCTGCAATTTCGTAGCCCTGGAGCCGGGTCTTATCGTTATGCCGGAGGGCAGCCCTCGTGCACAAGAGCTGCTTGAAGCCAACGGCATCAAAGTTATCACAGTAAACGTTTCCGAAATCATTAAAGGACGCGGCGCTCTCCACTGCATCACCGCATTCTTAAAGAGAGGATAACCATCGCTAAAAAGCAAGCCCCATGCCGGCGTTTCCCCCAAAGCGCCAGACAAAGCGCTTGCTTTTTCTTTATTTTAATGGTTTTCATCTGAAAACTGGTCTATCAACATAATACTTTAACCTAAAACGGATATTTTCAAAAAAAGTGTATAAGAAGATGAGCGATTCTTAACCGAGAATTGAAAAATACTAAAAAAATGTATAAACGCAATCGAAAAAATATACTAAAGGGTTGCCCTTGCAACCCTTTACCGTTGCTATTTTGCTGATATGTTGCATTTTGCGTAAGATTTTTGCAGAACTATTTGCCTTCTTGCATAAGACGCAAGATATGTGAAATCTTAAGATCAGCTTTTTATACACTTTTTTTCAAAAATCGCAATATAGGTTAAGGTTTTCTTCTTTTCCAAATTTTCCGCGCATTTACTATGAGGTGACGACTTAAGTAACAAGGAATATGTCTGCATCTTCGCTCTAACCTTACTCATCTGCTTCATCCTTTTGATACCACTGTGCCTGCGCATGGTACATTTCTGCATAATATCCGTCTTTTTCCATCAGGCTGTCGTGGGTTCCATCTTCCACCAGCTTTCCTTCGCAGAAAACCAGAATCCGATCCACCATATGAGTAATTCCAAGGCGATGGGAAATTAGCAAGGTCGTCTTTCCTGCAGTCATCTTTGCAAAATTCCTATATAGCTCCGCCTCTGCCAGCGGATCCAGTGCTGCAGTCGGCTCATCTAGAATCATAAGCTTTGTATCTCTTCTATACAAAGCTCTTGCCAGAGCGACTCGCTGCCACTGCCCACCAGACAGGTTATTTCCAGTCTTGCTGAACTGACCAATCTCTTCATCAAGCCCACCAGGCTGTCTGTCAACCAGTTCCTTGATATTCGCTTCCTGAAGAAGTCGCTCTAATGATTCCTCATCTATCTTCGTATTCATTTCTGAAGCTTCAATATTTTCCCGAAGGGTTCCTTCGTAGTGGCAAAAATCCTGAAATACAGCGGCAGTAGATTTTCGTATTTTGCTAATTTGTGATTCATCTAACGGCGTACCATTTACCGCAATTTCTCCCTGCTGCGGCGTATAGAACCCCATCACCAAATTGATAAAAGTGCTCTTGCCGCTTCCATTTTCACCGACAATTGCTACTGTCTCTCCCGCCTTAATCTTTACAGACAGGTCGTCAATCACCTTTCTGTTTGACCCCGGATAAGAAAAAGTCACTTTATCAAATGTAATGGAAACCTCTTCAAAACCACGATCGGCGCTGTTCTTATCCTCCGCACCAAGCTCCTGCAAATCAAAAAAATCTTTCATATAAGAAATATTCTGTCCAAACTCCATTAAAGATACAAGCAGGCTGCCAAGTAGGCTTTGCAAACGCCCCGATAAGGTCAACACCAGCACAAAAACGCCGATGCCATCCTCCGGATGCAGATATATCTGCTTTCCCACCAGAATTAAAATCACAATATAGACTGCATTGCGGAGAATGTCTGCCGCCATGTTATACTTCACATGCTTCCTCGTCAAACTTTCCTTTTTTTCGATGTATTCCTCTGCAGTCTTTTTCCATTCCGCTTTCAGGTAAGGATACGCCTTAAAATGCCTGATATCCTTCATCGCTTCCGCACGCACACAGGTCAAGTACTGCATAATAGCGCTATCGCCTTCCAGCATCCATTTTGTTCTAAAATGATAGGTCGCATCGCTTTGCAGATAGGACAGTACCGCCGCAGGAATACAGGTCAAAAATACCGCCGCTACAATCACGCCGCTGACGCGAAAAAGTTCCAAAGATACGCTTGCAATTGCAATCACTCTCTGCACGTTAAGAATTAAATCCTGCATGCTCCTTGCCGTGTACTCGCCTGCGTATTCCTCAACAAAGGACAGCTTTTGCCGGAAGCCGTCATTATTTTCGATATAGCGAAATTTCACATTACATTTGCATTCCATGATTGTGTGTGCCACAAATCGTTCCGTTCTGGTCGTATCTATGCGCAGCATGTGCTCGCTCAGACAATCAAACAAAGCCTGCACAACGAAAAGCACAATCAGCATTGTAAAAAGAAACATAATTTCGCTTTCAAGATATCCGGGTGAATTTCCGCTAACCGCCTGATACAGCTGGTTTGTCAGCTGTTCTAAATACCTTGCGCTTATAACCGGAAGAAAGGCTGCAAACCACCCAAGCACATTGACTAAAATTGAATCCCAGCCCTTCACTCGGATACTGAGCTGCAATGCCTTTTTTACGACACAGATATTATCGCTTAATGAAAGTCTGTCTTTCTTATTCTCCATCTCGGTTACTCTCCTTATGATACCATGCCGCCTGCTGCTGATACATCACAGCATATAACCCCTTTTGTTTCATCAGCATCTCGTGAGTTCCGTCTTCTACAATTCTGCCTTTGTCTAACACAAGAATCCGGTCCGCCAGCTGGGCAAATCCAATTCGATGACTGATTAGAATTGCCGTATTGCCTTCCAGATTTTCTTTAATCTGCTGAAACTGCTTCAACTCTGCAATAGGGTCAAGCGCTGAGGCCGGCTCATCTAAAATCAAAATATCATGTGTCCCCATACAGGCTCTTGCAATCCCGACTTTCTGTCGCTCTCCACCGGATAATTCCACCCCGTCAGGATAGACTTCTTTACGAAGAAGGGTATCCATCTGCTGCGGCAGCCTTTCCACCATCTTCTCCGCACCACCTTTTACAATGGCTTCTCGCACCATTTCCCGATTTTCTATATGCGCGATATTCCCCATGCCGACATTTTCCCTCACCGTTTTATGTAAAATATAGAAATCCTGAAAAAAGGTGCCAATGGTACCCGTATGAAAAACCCGTCCTCTGGTCGGAGGATAAATTCCCATCAACACCTGTACTAGTGTGGACTTTCCGCTGCCGTTTTCTCCAACAAGAGCTACAATTTCCCCTTTAGGAATTTTCAGGTTGATATCATGAAGCACCTGTCTGTCATTTTTATATGCAAAGCACAGATTTTCTGCAGCAATTGCAATCTCCGGTTCTGTAGACTCTTCTGCAGGGATTGCATCCTTCTTGCTGCGCGCAACCTCTTCTTCCACCATATCCATAAATGCTTTCTGCCGTTTCAAAGCAAAAATTCCTCTGTGCATATTGATGGACCCCTTTGAAATTACAGCTACATATCCCCCAAGGCTTCCGCAAAGCGTAAACAGCATGATAAATTCTTCCACAGTAATGTTTCCCTTGAAAATACCCCACAGACAAAATAGTAGAATACCTCCCATGAACAGATACAGAAACACATTGCTCAGGATTTCCGCTTTTCCAATGCTCCTGTTATAAATAAGTTCCGCCTGCTCCACCTCATCGTAGTATTTATCGAACTGATCCAGCATTCGCTTCTGGCTTTCGTATACTCTGATTTCCTTCGCCACATTAGGCTGCATAGGAATCAGCTTAATCTCCCGAAGACGCCGCTCTGCAGGTGCGTAACTTCTCTCAAACTCCTCCAGCTTCTTTGTCATACAATGATTCAAATATAATAAAACCGCCAAATAGCACAATATGAACAGCGCAACAAACGGAGATACGCTGGCAGCAGTCACCAGCAGCGCCAGTATACCGCAGCCCTTTCCTAAAAGCTCGCAGGCCGCACTGGTTACATCTGTCAGTGCACCTGCACGCCGAATCACCGCATTATACTCATCATTGATTTCCTTCTGAAGCAGCATGTCCATGGGCATTTTCTGAAAAAAATCCATCAAAAGTTCCTGCAGACCCAGATAATATGAGTCATACATGCGAAAATACAGAAAACCGCTGTTGATTCTGGCAGATAAACCGCTTATAGTCAGCACCGCCCCATAGAAAATAATATACGGCAACACATCAGAAAAAACGCCCGTACCCGTATCTAAAAAGGCGGCAATGACAGCCAATATCTTTTTATTCAGAAGCAGTGCTATAGCTGGCAGAACACAAAGCAGCCCATTTAGGGTAAGCCAGAATGCAACAGTTCCCCTGTCGATAGAAAACACCAAATTTATAATCCACTGATATAGCTTTCGTTTAGAAGTACTCTTCATACTCTGTTCCTCTTTTGTCATAAGGTTATTTTCGTTATTGATAAAACTGCGCCTGCATATCGAATAATTCTCGATACAACTTATGCGCCGCATATAATTCGTCGTGGGATCCGTATTCTACAATTTCCCCGCCCACAAAAACAGCGATTTTATCACAGAATTTGCTGCTGGATAAGCGATGAGAGATAAAAATTGTCGTCTTATCCTTACTCATCTCGTTGAAACTCTGATACATTTCGTATTCTGCTCTCGGGTCTAGTGCAGCCGTTGGTTCATCCAGAATCACGACAGGCGTATTCTTAAATAAAGCTCTCGCTAAAGCGATTTTCTGTCCTTCACCGCCCGAAGGCTCGAATCCATCTTCTTCAAAGTTCTTGTAAACATTGGTGTAAATCCCTTTAGGAAGTTTCTCCAGCTTATCGCCGAAACCGCTGCGCCGCAGACAATCAACAATTTCTGCATCATCACACTCCTGATTGAAGCAGATATTTTCCTTCAAGGTGAATGAAAACAATCTGAAATCCTGAAAAACCGCTGCCATTAGACCTTGATATGCATCATAGTCAATCTCTTTTACATCAATTCCATTCAGAAAAATCCTTCCTTCTGTCGGCTCATATAGCCTGGTTAATAGCTTTACGAAAGTTGTTTTTCCCGCTCCATTTTCACCGACAACGGAAAGCTTTTCAGCTGGAGAAATGGTGATGTTTACATTTTTAAGCGCATATGTGCTTGCTCCGGGATATTTAAAAGACACGTTTTCAAACTGAATCGTGTATTCTGATGCACTATCATCAAGAGATTCCTTTCCAGTTCTCATTTTCTGAGGCATATTTACATATCTATCCAATTCTTCATAGTATATTCCAAACCGTCTAATGCCAATAATACTAGACATAACATCGTTCATTGCTGCTGAAAACTGTGATACCGCACCTAAATACATCGTAAATGAACCTATTTGAATGTGTTGATTTAACACCTTAGCAATCAGATATCCGTAAGTAATCCCATCTCGAATCAAAGAGGTAAAGGCAGTAAAATATTGAGATTTATTCATCACCCGCACCTGTCTTTTATAAAACTTTTCGGATTCTCCCAGGCATTTCGAGATTTTGCTGATCAGAAAATCCTTTAGATTATAAATTCTTTCTTCTTTCCCATACTCAAAATTTTCAATGGCATTTAAAAGATACATCGTTCTGCGCTCTATCGGCGCTTTCTCCATATCCCATGAAACATATTTCTTTTGTACGCGAGATTCCACCAAACTATTTAACAGAACTAGCAGGACAAAAATAAATACAATTCCGGCATTCAACGTGCTAAGTACAGCAATCAGTCCGGCAAAGACAAAAACTTTACCCACGATGTTAAATGCGTAATCTAAGACCATACCAAATCCATCTCCATCTGCATATAAAATTTTATGGGCTTTTTCTTTGATGTCCAAGAATTCCGGATTTTCTAGAGATTCAAAATCGCAAGTGACTAGTTTTTCTGCCATCATACACTGAAAAGAATTAAGTACTTTGCTCTTAGATGTAAACATAGCGCCACGCAAAAATGAAAGTAGCGCCATTCCTACAAAATTAGTCAATACGAGAATGCCCACATATAAAAATAAGCAGTCCAGTCGCTGCTGGCCTGTCAATTCATCAATAATATATTTGGGCATGATGACACTGATCAATGGCACCAATGCCGTTACCAACTGAAATGATGCAGCATAAAAGACATATTTTTTATTATATTTCCAAATTAGTTTCAACAGAAACCGAAAGCTCTTAAACATTTCCGTCCTCCTTGCTAAATTCTATCCATCGAACTTCCATTCATGATAAGAGGAACATAGCGAAAACCAATACTTCCACTATTATCTTTTTCAAAAAATAAACCTCAAAATTCTCGTTTACTACTATTACGTGAATTTGGAGGTTTGGTCACATATTTTTTTAAAAATTATTATTTGCCAAAATAAATTCTGCGTATCACTGGAATTTCAAATGGCAAAGACTTACATAGAATTTACTCTGACA
>NZ_QWES01000044.1:0-19063 GCF_009936115.1 Anaerotruncus sp. 80 | reverse complement strand
TCATAAAGGATTTGACGTAGGATTAAGTATAAAGGTTAAAATTTTGTTCCGAGCCAAAATTTATTTTGGCTCGGAATATAGTAAAAAAATTAGGAAGTGAATTTATACCTGTTTTAGGTAATGTATCTTGGATAGTATCAGGATTTGCTACAATTGCAGATGTAATGGGATATAAATATACACAGGTTACAGTAACTTATGAAGTGTGGGCATATTACAAGCATCAAGGCGGTAGATGGGTTGAAGGAAGACAATATAAAGGACAGACAATAAAACTGAGATGTATTAAATAAAAGGATAATGATATGGAAAAAATAAATATTACATTATTACTATGTATAATAACTCAGTGTATGCTTTTAAGTAGCATGATTTATAGGTATAAGAACAAGAGTTGGAGCAGTAGTTTTGGAAAGTATATTGATTACTTTTGGTTTATTGTGGGGACACCGCTTTTAATTGTAAGTACCGCTGCGTTCTTTCATCTCATTTGAATTGGGGTTTACGAGAAACCTAATTATAATATAATTGGAGTCGCATCCTTTGTCAGTGGGACAGGGTATTCCTGTCTGACTGATGCAGCAAAATTAGGGAGCAAGGCTGGTGGAGTAGGCTTTGTCTTTGGACGGACATCAGCTGTTTCTTGGGTGCAGCATTTACGGGTGTAAAGCAGGAAAAAAGTGAAATTGGATTTTAAATAAAACATTTAAGTTATAAAAATCACTTGTTTTTTATAGGATAATCATTTATACTATAATAAAAGGGAGTGGATTAGAAGTCATCATTAATTACATATTGCACTGGGAAAGGACAGAATGCAGTTTGCCTGTAGTCTGTCTTTTCTCTTTCGGAGGCAAAAGGCGTGTCAAAACGGACTGACAAACCGCCGCACAATCCGTATTTTTCTATTGACAGAAAAGGAGCAACGGGATAAGATATGAGTATTACAAAAAAGGCAAGACACAGACAGGAGGTACGGGATGGTAGATCTGCGGAGTTTAGAATTGCATGAGATGGAAGCACTGATGCTGCGTCTGGGACAGCCGAAATTTCGGGCAAAACAGATTTTCCAGTGGATTTACAAAGGCATTTCTGATTTTGACGCCATGAAAAATATACCCAAAATCCTGCGAGAACTTTTGGCACAGCATTGCAGCATCGGCACGGTGCAGCCACTAGAGATACAGAAGTCAAAAAAGGATGGCACTCGGAAATATTTGTTTCAGCTGCCTGATGGCAATACCATTGAAAGCGTATTTATGCAGTATAAATATGGAAACTCTATCTGTGTATCCTCCCAGGCTGGCTGCAGGATGGGATGCAAGTTCTGCGCATCCACGAGAAACGGTCTTTCCAGAAATTTAACGCCGGGAGAAATGGTATCGCAGCTTTTAGAAGCGGAACGGGATACCGGAGAAAAAATTGGTCATATTGTAGTGATGGGTACAGGGGAGCCTTTCGATAATTACGAAAACGTAGCGGCATTCCTGCGCATTGTCAACGACCAGAATGGACTGAACATCGGCATGCGCAATATCACGGTGTCCACCTGTGGATTGGTGCCAGTCATGGAACAGTTTGCAGCAGATTTTCCCCAGGTAAATTTGGCGATTTCTCTGCACGGCACTACCGATGCGATTCGAGGTTCTATGATGCCGATTAATCACCGTTATCCGTTGGAGATGCTGCTGGCTGCCAGCAAGGCTTATACAGAAAAGACCGGCAGACGCATTACCTTTGAGTATACGCTGGTCAATGGGGTCAATGACAGAGATGAAGATGCGGAAAGACTTTGCAGACTGCTTCACGGCATGCTTTGCCATGTAAATCTGATTCCACTGAACCGGGTGGAAGGCGCCGGATTTGATACCGTCAGCAGAAAACGCGCTGCGGAGTTTCAGGAAATTTTGGAACACAGGGGAATTGCGGCGACGGTGCGCAGAGAACTGGGGGCTGATATTGACGCGGCGTGCGGTCAGCTGCGCCTTGGAAAGCAGCAATAGAAACAGGGATTCGACAGACGCAGAGATCGTCTACATGATGCGGGAAGACAGCGCAGAAGGCGAAACCTTCTGTGTGACAGAGATTTTTTAAACGAAAAAATCGGGCGTGATTGGAAATACTCTGATATTTTACGATTTGCCCAAAAAATTCCAAACGAACTTCCAAAATTCGACTTTAGTGTATGAACCCTTGTGGTATATTATTACTAACATCATATCATCATCAATCAAAGAGGAGATTAGACTATGGATTTAACGAAAGAAATGCAATCTGTTATGGAGCCTTTAGCAAAGGATATTTCTGCTTTATGTCAGATTAACAGCGTAGAGGGAGAAGCAAAACCGGGTATGCCTTTTGGCGAGGGTCCTGCCAGGGCATTGCAGGCAGCATTGGAATTAGGCGAAAAGATGGGATTCCGCACGGAGAACTTTGATAACTATGTCGGTCATATCGAAATGGGTGAAGGCGAAGAAATGGTTGGAATTCTGGGACATGTAGATGTAGTGCCTGCCGGTGACGGCTGGGATTTTGACCCGTGGGGTGGTGAAATTGCAGACGGTAAAATTTTTGGCAGGGGGACGCTGGATGACAAAGGTCCGCTGGTGACCTGCCTGTATGCGATGAAGCTTCTCAAAGACGCGGGGATTCCGCTGAAACGGAGAATTCGCGTGATTTTGGGCACCAACGAAGAAACCAACTGGGCATGCATGGATTATTATCTGCATCAGGTAAAACCGGAACTGCCGACTGTAGCATTTTCCCCTGACGCGGAATTTCCGCTGACCTATGCGGAAATGGGCATGCTGCAGTATACGCTGACCAGACCGGTAACAGAGCATCTTCGCATCCAAGGCGGCGGCGCATTTAATTCTGTGCCTTCTTCTGCGGAAATCGTGCTGCCTGCAGCACTGGAAGACGCACTGAAAGCAGCCATTGCAGAAAGTGAGAATTCGGCAATGTTTGCGTATGAAATGGAAAACGGCGAATTAAAACTGACTGCAAAAGGCGTTGGCGCACATGCTGCCCATCTGGAGGAAGGGGTCAATGCAGTCAGCTACCTGATGGAACTGCTTTCCAGAATGCCGATTAGCGGTGAACTGAAAGAGGTCGTCACATTCTATCAGCAGCACTTCGGTACCTGTCTGTTCGGTGAAAAGATGGGGATTGCAGAAGAAGACGAAGACGGCGGCAGACTGACTTTGAACATCGGAAAGGTGTTTGTAAAAGATGGCATGCTGACGTTCTGGTGTGACAGTAGAATCCCTGTCAGAACGCCGGTACAGAAAATCGAAGAAAAAGTACAGGAAAAGCTGCAGGGAACCGGTTATACTTTTGCAGTCGCATCGAAAGAAAATTCTCTATATGTGCCGAAAGACTCTAAACTGGTTTCTACCCTGATGGAAGCTTACCGAACAGTAACCGGCGACAGAGAAAGTCAGCCGATGTATTCCGGTGGTGCGACGTATTCTAGAACCATCGACAATTGTGTTGCGTTTGGCTGCTTATTGCCTGACCAGATTAATACCATGCACCAGGCGAACGAATGTCTCGAATTGAAGCATTTGGAAATCTGGCTGCAGATTATGGTAGAGGCAATTTACCAGCTTGCAAAATAAATAATATGAAAAATTTAAGAAGCGAGGTATTATCATGAAAAAATTCAAAATGCCGCCTGCACTTATCATCGTCATGATGTTTTTGTTTATTGTAGGCATTTTAACCTGGTTTGTGCCTACCTCTGTTGTAGTGAGTGATGAGGCGGGAAACAGCGAGATTATCTATAATGCAGCCTTTGACGATGAAGGTAATGTCATAGAAAATGCAGGAACTGACCCTGTTGGTTTCTGGGACTTCTTCCTGGCTCCAATTAAAGGCTTTGCCAATGCTGCTGATGTGGCAATGGCAATTCTGGTGTCCGGCGGTTTACTGGCTGTGCTCAATAAGAGCGGCGCTATGGATGCAGGTATCGGCGTACTGATTAGAAAGTTTAAGGGAAATACCCTGATTGCAATTCTGATGATTGTATTTGCACTGATGGGAACTATATATGGTTCCTGGGAAGAACTTCCGGCATTTGCAATTGTAATTATTCCATTGTTTATTAGAGCTGGCTATGATGCTTTGACTGGTATTCAGGTTATTCTGATTGGTGCTGTCTGCGGTAATATGGCTGACGTTGTAAATCCATATGCGGTCGGTGCTGCAGTTGCGGCAATCGGCAATGATGAGCTATCTTTAGGCTCTGGTATCCTGCTTCGTCTGGTGCTTCTGGTTGTACTGCTGGCAATCGGTATCTTCTCTGTTACCCGCTATGCAAGTATGGTAAAGAAAGACCCGAACAAATCGGCTCTTTCAGGAATTGAAGGTGTGAATACCCAAATTACTTCTGAAAGCAGCGATGCACCGGCTTCTGAAGAAGCAGTTATGACAGGACGTCAGAAAGCATCTTTAGTTGCATTTGGCATTGTAATTTTAGCTTGTGTGCTCGGATATGTTCCTTGGGACTCCATTCCTGTGGGAAATCAAACTATGTTTGAATATGTGAATATTTTACAGACTAAGTTGAGTGGAACTTTCCTGGGTAATTTGGTAGGCACAGATAACTTTACACCATTCGGCTGGTGGTACTTTGATGAATTTTCTGTAGCATGGCTTCTTGGTGCTGTAGCTATTGGATTGATTAATAGAATGAATCTTCACGACTGGGTAAGCACTTTTATTGAGGGCTGCAAGGATCTTATGGGCGTTGTTCTGGTACTTTCTGCAGCAAGAGGTATTTCCATTTTCATGGGTTCCAAAGAATCCGGCATGAGTATTACTTTTATTCACTGGATTCAGAGCGTCCTGTCCGGCGTGCCTCTTTGGGCATTTGCTATCGCGGCAGTGCTGGTATATGTTTGCATTGCACTGTTCCTGCAGTCTACAAGCGGTGTTTCCGGCATCACTATGCCAATCTTTGGTGCGTTGGCATTTGCGCTGTTTGCAGGCACAGCGGCGGGTTCTACCGGTGGTCAGGTTATCCTGATGTCTGCATTTACCTGCGGTGTAAACTTTGTATGCAGTTGGTATCCTGAAGCAACTAATATGGGTATTATCGAAATGGCTGGTGTTCCATACAACGTATTCCTGAAACAGCAGCTGAAAATTTCCGGGCCGCTTCTGATTGCAGCAGCGATTATTATTTCTGCTGCGCCTTACATCGGACTGGTATAATCAATTACAAATGGAGTCTGTCCATGAGAACTTCCTCTGGTGCAGGCTCTGTTTTTTCCTGTATTTTGACGTGTTTTTCGTTAAAAAAAACATTGAATGTACTGCGCTGGTAGTGTATAATAACACTAATAACAAAAGAACGGGAGGACAATAATAATGGTTAAATTATTAATTGGACATAAAGGAACAGGCAAGACGAAGCAGATGATTGATCTTGCTAACGAACAGATTGAGAACAGCAACGGAAGCATTATCTTTATCAATAAGAATTCAAGATTAATGTACGATTTGAAATATAGAATCAGAGTTGTATGCATGGAGGAATATGAACATATTACTAACTGTGACGAGTACATAGGTTTCATCTATGGAATCATCAGCTCTGACCACGATATCGAGACTATTTTCATCGACAGCATTCTGAAGCATGCAGACTTCTCCCTGGGAGATATTCCTGAGTTCTTAACCAGACTGAAGAACATTTCCAAGAATTACGGCATGAACTTTGTAGTGAGCCTCAGTGCCGAAAAGGAAGAGATGATCGGCGTAGACTTCTCAGAATACGAGATTCTTAACTAATTTCTCAAAGAAAGGGCGGTTATCCGCCCTTATTTTTTTCATGGGGGTATGAAATGCAGTTGACGTTGACTGATATCAAGAAAACTTTTGAACGAAGAAAGCCTGCTGCTATTGGCGATCATCGATATTTCTCAGTGCTGGTTCCTTTTGTAGAAAAAGATGGACAGCTTTACATCCTTTACGAGGTGCGGGCAAAGAACATGGCATCACAGCCTGGTGAGATTTGTTTCCCCGGCGGGCACGTGGAAGATGGAGAAGATCCAAAGGACTGTGCGCTGCGGGAAACCTTTGAGGAAATCGGTATTCCCAAGGACAAGGTCACGCTTATTGGACCGGGAAATATACTTTACGGTTATGCCAACTACACGCTGTATACTTATTTAGGCGTTGTGCAGTATGCGGATTATCTATGTGCAAAGCTGCAGAAGGACGAGGTAGATGAAATTTTTTTGGTACGCGTATCGGATTTTGAACGCATTCAGCCTAAGGTTTTTTCCGAGAAGGTTTATACTGCCATCGACGAGGATTTTCCTTATGAGCAGATAGGTATAGACAGAGATTACTCGTGGCGTGTAGGACGCTGGGATATTCCAATCTATGATATTGACGGCAGAGTGATCTGGGGATTGACTGCCAGAATTACAGGAGATATTATTGAAACAGTGAGGACGGAGTATGTTTTTACCAGTTACGAAAAAAGAGATAGAGGATAGAGGCTGGAGCCAGGTAGACTTTGTTCTGGTCAGCGGAGATGCTTATGTGGATCATCATTCGTTTGGAACTGCAATCATCGGTCGTCTTTTAGAAAGTCATGGATATAAGGTGGCGATTTTGCCTCAGCCGGATTATAAAAGCGCTGAGGATTTTAGGCGTTTCGGAAGACCTCGTCTGGGATTTTTAATCAATGGCGGTGTTGTAGATTCTATGGTGAACAATTATTCTGTCTTTAAGCGAAAACGGAAGGTCGATGAGTATTCGCCGGGCGGTATTAGCGGCAACAGACCTGACCGGGCTGTGATCGTTTACAGCAATAGGGCAAGAGAGGCCTACAAAGATGTGCCGGTCATCATCGGTGGCATCGAAGCCAGTCTGCGCCGCCTGGGACATTACGATTATTGGAGCGACAAAGTTCGCAGATCTATCTTGCTGGATGCAAAGGCAGATCTTTTGATTTACGGCATGGGCGAGCGTGCCGTAGTTGAGATTGCAGAAGCGCTGGAAGCAGGGATTGATGTCAAAGATATTACATGGATCGAGGGCACCTGTTATAAGGCGAAATCCTTTGAGCAGGATGAAGATACGGCGGTACTTCCTTCCTATGAGGAAATCACGGGCTCAAAGGAAGCTTACTGCAGGAGCTTTTCCATGGCTTACAGAAACAACGATGATATCAATGGAAAGCGACTTGTCGAGAAGTATGCGGATTCTCTGTATGTGATACAGAACAAACCGCAGCCGCCTCTTAGCAGACAGGAACTCGACGATGTATACGAACTGCCTTACGAAAATGAAATTCATCCTATCTATGAAGCGGCAGGCGGGATTCCCGCTTTTTCCGAGATTAAGTTCAGTCTGGTTTCGGCAAGAGGATGCTTTGGCGGCTGCAGTTTCTGTGCGCTTACGTATCATCAGGGCAGACAGGTAAGAAGCAGGAGTAAGGAATCCCTTGTAGCGGAAGCAAGGGCACTGACGCAAAAGCCAGACTTTAAGGGATATATTCACGATGTGGGCGGGCCCACGGCCAATTTCCGATATCCGGCGTGCAAGAAGCAGCTGGAATATGGCGTATGCAAGGACAAGGACTGCTTGTATCCGAGACCCTGCAAAAATATGGAAGTGGATCATAAGGAGTATCTGGAGGTGCTGCGGGCAATTCGCCAAATTCCCGGCGTCAAGAAAGTATTCATACGTTCAGGAATCCGCTATGACTATGTGATGGCAGATAAGGACGATGCTTTCTTGCGGGAGTTGTGCAAATATCATGTCAGCGGCACGCTGAAGGTAGCGCCGGAGCATATCACAGACAGAGTGCTTTACCATATGAGAAAACCGGCAAAAGAGGTTTTTATCGCTTTTGCGGACAAGTACCGCAGAATCAATCAGCAGCTGGGTCTAAAGCAGTATCTGATTCCTTATCTGATCAGTTCTCATCCAGGAAGTACTCTTGATGATGCGGTGGAACTGGCGCTGTTTTTAAAGGAATACGGGTTTGTACCGGATCAGGTGCAGGACTTTTATCCGACGCCTGCGACTTTGGCAACCTGCATGTATTATACAGAGATGGATCCTTTTATGATGGAGCCTGTCTACATTGCAAAGGATTTAGAAGAGAAAAAAATGCAGCGGGCGCTGATTCATTATCATAAACCGGAGAATAGAGGCATAGTAATGAAAGCACTGAAAAAAGCCGGACGGGAAGATCTGGTCGGTGTGCTTTTGGGAGGCAGAGGCAGAAAATATGAGTCTGATCAAAGAGTTCACAAAGATCATAGCAGAGGGCGAAAAGGCGTATCAAAAGGCAGAAGATAAGCCGCTTGTTTTGACTGAGGAGGTTTGCGGAAGTCATAGTGATATGGAAAGTCTTATCTGCTGCGGGGATAATATGACTGTGATGAAATCCCTTCTTCTGCAGAAGGAGATGGCAGGTAAAGTGCAGATGATCTATATCGATCCTCCCTTTTATTCCAAGTCAAATTATGATGCTGTGATAAAAGCGGGCGATGAAAACATCAAGTATCATGCTTACGATGACAAGTGGGAGCAGGGGATTTCTGCTTATTTGAAAATGTTGACGGCAAGACTTTATTTGATGCGGGATCTTCTGGCAGATACAGGGCTTTTGTGGCTGCATCTTGATTGGCATGTAGTGCATTATGCCAAGATTCTTATGGATGAGATCTTCGGCGAAAAGAATTTTGTCAATGAGATTATTTGGAACTACAAGTCGGGAGGCACCAGTAAAAAGCATTTTTCTAGGAAGCACGATACGATTTTAGTTTATGCAAAGAGCCGTAGATATCAATTTTATCCATTGCAGGAAAAGTCTTATAACAGAGGCTACAAACCATATCGTTTTAAAGGTGTCAGAGAGTATGAAGACGATCTAGGGTGGTATACTATGGTCAACATGAAAGACGTCTGGAACATTGACATGGTAGGAAGGACGTCCAAAGAGAGGACTGGTTATGCGACCCAAAAACCGGAACAGCTGATTCAGCGAATGATTGAAAGCTGCACTCGTGAGGGTGATTTGTGTGCGGATTTTTTCTGCGGCAGCGGGACACTTCCGTCAGTGGCAGAAAAGATGGGCAGACGTTTTATCGGTTGTGATCTGGGATCTTTAGCGTGTGAAAGTACGATCCATCGTCTTATAGAGCAAGAGGCGTCTTTTCAGGTTTACCGTCTTGCAGGAAATGCTTCCGCTAAAGGATCAAATATGGCTGTACAGCTAAATTTGAAGAGGGAGTTTCTTCCCGATGATAAGGTGCGGCAGTGCATCAGTTTGATTTCATTAAAGGAACGGAAGCTAAGTGGTGTCGTAGAAGACAAGGCGCGGGCAAATCTTGAAAAGATATTGGCAGAGGATTCGCTGCAAATGGTTGACAGTTGGAGCGTGGACTTTGCTTATAATCCAGATGACGGCGTGCACAGACCCCAGGCAGTTTTTGTCAGAGAAAAGGGGCGTTTGGAGACGACCTGCGAACAAATTACCGCACTGGGAAGTCATATTAGTGTTAAAGTCGTAGATATTTTGGGCAATACTACTTTCGAGAGGTTTTTATATGAAGGAAACAGTAAAAGAAAAACTGATTAATTTTATATTTCTCCTGATTGCATGTGCAGTCGGCGCTTTTGCAACAACAGCTGTGATGATTCCAAATGGACTGACCAGCGGAGGTCTGACGGGTCTTGTGCGGATTCTGCAAAATTATGTAGACATCAATTTTTCGCTGGCGTACTATGCGGGCGCATTTCTGATTCTGATTGTAGTGCTGGTGACCTTGGGTCTTCAGGAGGCAAAGAAGGTTCTTGCAGTAACTATTTTGTATCCTGCTGTGATGTTTGTCATGGAGCTTTTTGATTTTCAGCTGCTGGAGGAAAAGGATATTATTTTGGCAGCTATTTTCTGCGGGGTGTTTTCCGGCGTCTGCAATGGTATTGTCTTTTGGCGAGGCTATGCTTTTTGCGGTACAGAATCTATCGCTACAATTTTGAAGAAAAAACTGATGCCGCAAGTGGATTTAAGTAAAATCCTTCTAGCACTGGACGCTGCAATTATTATAATTTCTGCTTTTATTTTTGGACGCAATATTGCGCTTTATGCACTGGTAACTCAGTTCATTGCCTCCAAGATGGTGGACTTTATCATGTACGGCTTTGAAACAAAAATTGTACAGGTGAATATTCTTACTACAAAGCCGGATGAGACGATTGCTTTTGTGATGCGGGATTTGAACCGGGGCGTGTCCAGCAGAACTGCGGTGGGAGAATTTACCGGTCAGTCCAAAAAAGAACTGGTGGTTTTATGTTCACCGCGGGAAAGCATGATTTTGAAACGTTTTTTGGCATCGGTGGATCCGGCTGCGTTTGTAACAGTGCTTCATGTGGACACTGTTTGGGGCAGCGGAAAAGGCTTTACAGAGATTAATAAGGACTAGGAAAGAAGTCCACGAGAAACGAATGAACGTGTTATTATTTTTCATAGCTGATAAACATAAAATAGACAGTGTTATCTGCATTGAATAAATTTAGTTTTGATTTTTATAGAAATATATGGTATACTATTTATACTATGCGCCAGTAGCTCAGGGGATAGAGTAGCACACTCCGAATGTGAAGGCCGCAGGTTCGATTCCTGTCTGGCGCACCAAAATGGACAGCGAAAGCTGTCTGTTTTTTTTATCTGTACAGTACTTGCAGGTATTGCAAAAATTCGTGATGAATTTTCGTTGCCACCGCTAACAAGCTTCACTTATCAGCTATATAAAGCCTATGGCTGGCAGGTGACTTCTGGAACAGAAGAAGAAAAGGCGCAGGCAAGATTTGTGACAGTGTTCCTTGATATTTACGAGAATAGTTTTAATTGACAGATATCACTATCCTTGGTATAATCATAATCCTACGTTTTTGTATTGAAGCAGGAAGGAGTGTGCGATGATTACTATGGAACATGTGAGCAAGACCTACCGGATTGCCCGAAGAAACGCAGGTTTGAAGGAAGCCTGCAAGGCGCTTTTTCGCAGAGAATATGAAACAGTGCATGCCCTGGATGATGTCAATTTTACTATAGCAGATGGGGAGATGGTCGGCTATATCGGCCCAAATGGAGCAGGAAAAAGTTCTACCATTAAGATTCTCAGTGGTATTTTGACGCCGGACAGTGGAAAGGTTTTGGTTGACGGTAGAGTACCGTATCGGAATCGGATTGATCATGTGCGCGAAATTGGCGTTGTTTTTGGACAGCGTTCACAGCTCTGGTGGGACGTGCCGGTTATCGATTCTTTTTCTCTGCTGAAAGATATTTATGACATTCCTGCCGCAACATACAAACAGAGTCTTGAAGAACTGACGGAACTTTTAGATCTGTCGCAGCTTTTGCGATCTCCGGTAAGGCAGCTTTCTTTGGGGCAGCGGATGCGCTGTGAGATTGCAGCCTCCCTTCTGCACAGACCTCGTATATTGTTTCTGGATGAACCGACTATCGGACTTGACGCTGTGTCAAAACTGGCGGTCAGAGATTTTATAAAACGGCAGAATAAAGAACATGGCACCACGGTGATTTTAACGACCCACGATATGCAGGACATCGAGGCCTTAGCAGGAAGGATTATTCTCATCGGCAAGGGGAAAATCCTAATGGATGGAATCCTAGCAGATATCCAAAAAGGGAATGCTAACATTGACGAAACCATTGCACAGCTGTATCACGCCTATGATATTTAAGGTGGTGATAAGATGAAAAAGTATTTATCTTTTTTCAAACTGCGCTTTGTCATGGGTATGCAGTACCGTGCAGCAGCCCTGGCAGGCGTCTGTACCCAGTTCTTTTGGGGACTCATGGAAGTTATGATTTTCAGCGCTTTTTACGAGGCAGACGCTGCAGCTTTTCCCATGTCACTCTCTGCGACGATTTCCTATGTGTGGCTGCAGGAGGCGTTTCTCGCTTTTTTTGCGGTCTGGATGTTAGAAGGGGAAATCTTTGAGGCAATCAGAAAGGGAAATCTTGCCTATGAATTGGCAAGACCTGTTGACATCTATAATATGTGGTTTGCAAGAAGCGTTGCAAATCGGCTGTCGCGGGCAGTTTTGCGGTGTTTTCCTATTTTGCTGATTGCGGTATTTGTGCCTGCGCCTTACGGGCTGTGCATGCCAGCCAGTTTGCCGTATTTTATGTTGTTTCTGGCAGCGATGGTATTAGGACTTGCAGTGACCGTATCGGTATGTATGCTGATTTATGTTCTTGCTTTTTTTACCATATCGCCTCGAGGTGTTCGCATGGTTTTTACTTCTGCCATAGATTTTCTTGCCGGTGCAATTATTCCCATTCCGTTTTTTCCAGAGAAGTTGGCGAAGGTGCTGGAGATGCTACCTTTTGCAGCTATGCAAAACGTTCCTCTGAGGATTTACAGCGGAAGCCTTAATGGCACTGAACTGGTACAGGCTATCAGTCTTCAGATCTTTTGGCTGGTTGTAATTACCTTGATGGGAAAGATTTTGTGCAGAAAGGCAGAAAAAAGTGCCGTGGTGCAGGGAGGGTGATAACGATGAAGAAAATAAAAAAAGCAGTCAGGCTTTACGGGCATTATGTGTCCATCAGCGTGCGCTCAGCCATGCAGTACAAGGCATCATTTCTCCTTACAGCTGTGGGGCAGTTCTTGGTATCTTTTAACGTTTTTTTGGGAATCCTTTTTATGTTTAAAAGATTTTCAGCGGTGGAAGGCTTTACATACAGTCAGGTGCTTTTGTGCTTTTCTATTTTGCTGCTTGAGTTTTCTTTGGCAGAAATGGTCGCCAGAGGCTTTGATATGTTTCCAGATATGGTACGAACGGGGGAGTTTGATCGTGTTCTGGTTAGACCGCAAAGTGAAGTCTTGCAGGTGCTTGGAAGTGAATTTGAACTGACGCGTATGGGAAGGATGCTGCAGGCAGTAGTGATGTTCGTATATGGGATTTCAGCTGGTGGCGTTTCGTGGGATATTACAAAGGTTCTTACCATTATCAATATGCTTGTAGGTGGTATTGTGGTATTTTCAGCCATGTTTCTGATCTATGCGGCATTCAGTTTTTTTACCTTGGAAGGACTGGAGTTTATGAATATTTTTATTGACGGTGCCAGAGAATACGGGAAATATCCCATGGGTGTTTATGGAAAAAAGATATTGCAGATTACGACTTTTGTGATTCCCTATGCTCTGGTGCAGTATTATCCGTTTCTCTATTTGATTGGACAGGAAACCTCGAGATTCTTTGTATTTGTGCCGCTTCTGGCATGCTGGTTTATGGCGCCGGCGTGGCTTTTATGGCGGTTTGGTGTGCGAAGCTATCAGTCCAGTGGATCGTGATATGTGGTTTGAACACCAGGGTAAAGCAGCAAGAAAAAAGTTGTGCATTGAAGCGGAAAACGCCTCCTGCACAACTTTTTTTATTAAAGTCCCAGACCGAAGTTGTCTTTGACTCTCTGCATTACAGGATTTGCAATTGCCTTAGCTCTTTCTGCGCCATCTTTTAGGATTTCAATCAGTTCCTCTGAATAACGGATTTCTTCGTATCTGGCTTTAATCGGTGCTAAAGCATCGACCACGATTTCCACCAGGTCTTTCTTGAAATCACCGTAACCTTTGCCTTCGTAGGTCTTTTCGATTTCGTCTAAAGATTTGCCGGACAGTACAGAATAGATGTTCATCAGATTGCTGATGCCAGGCTTTGTTTCTGGATCAAAGCGCACTACGCCTTCTGAGTCAGTGGTCGCTTTCATGATGGATTTCTTGATTTTAGCAGGATCATCCAGCAGGGAAATTCTGCTGTGAACATTTTCTGCGGATTTGCTCATTTTCTGGGTCGGATCGTCCAGTGCCATGATGCGGGCGCCTTCTTTCATGTAGCGACCTTCCGGTACGACGAAGGTTTTTTTCTTGGTATTGTTGATTCTGATGGCGATATCGCGAGTTAGTTCAATGTGCTGCTTCTGGTCATTGCCTACAGGCACGACGTCAACATCGTAGAGCAGGATATCGGCAGCCATCAGGAGCGGGTAGGTGAAAAGCCCTGCCGGTGCGGATTCCTTGTTCTTGCTTTTTGCCTTAAACTGTGTCATGCGGGAAAGTTCGCCGGTATAGGAATTGCAGGTCAGAACCCATGATAACTCCGCATGTCCAGAAACATCGGACTGCACGAAAATGATGGATTTTTTTGGATCTACGCCGACTGCAAGATACAGGGCGGCAACGTCTAGAATGTGTTCTTTCAGCACTTTCGGATCCTGTGGCACCGTGATGGCATGCAGGTCAACGATACAGTAGAGGCACTCGTGGTCGTCCTGCAGTTCTACAAACTGGCGGAGAGCGCCAAGATAGTTGCCAAGGTGGATGTTACCGGTCGGCTGAACGCCGGAAAATACTCTTTTCATGTTTTGTAAACCTCCGTTTTATTCATGTGTATTGAATATTAGTTATTTCTGTAGTCAAAAATTCTCTTCGTCTTTTTTCGCTGCGCGGCAGGCTGCCTACAGCAACGGCCTTTGGCTCGATCGCCAGTCCGACCTTTGACTTAAAGGCAGAACCAATGGAGCTTTCAGCGGCGGCAGTATCAATTCCTTCTTCTGTTTCAACAGAGAGGGTGAGGACATCTTTGCCGTTTATGTGGTCGATGGAAATCTGGTATTCGCTGCTGACGCCATGGATGTCCCGCAGGATATCTTCTACCTGACCGGGATAAATATTGACGCCCTTGACTTTTACCATATCATCACTTCTTCCTATTATACGGTCAATTCTCGGAAATTTCAAGCCGCAGCTGCAGCTTTCCGGTACAATTCTTGAAAGATCGTGGGTTCTGTAACGAATCAGCGGTGCGCCTTCTTTGCGAAGGGTAGTGATAACAATTTCACCGGTTTCGCCGTCAGGTACGTTCTTGCCAGTCTGTGGATCAATGATTTCGATGTAGAGATAATCGTCCCAGTAGTGCATAGGAGTTTCTCTGTTGCAGTTGATGCCGATTCCCGGACCGTAAATTTCGGTCAGTCCATAAATGTCATAATGTCAATGTCGATGTCCTTATATTTTTTCTGATAGAGATTTCCGGAAGAAGTGGTTATGCGGCGGAGCTGCTGTTTCATTAAACTAAACTGTGTGTCATTCATTTTCATGTTTTGTACCTCATCTTTCTTCGTGTTTTGGAAGGGGAGAAAGACTTTTGACAAACAAAAAAGCTTTCGCCCCGATAGGGACAAAAGCTGCAGCTTCTGCGATACCACCCTAATTCGCTTATCCTCACGGATAGGCGCACTCTGAACATACTACCATATGTCCTTCGATATAACGGTCGAACCCGTCTTCCATACTACGCCTAAGTGATAAAGGCGATTCAGGTTGCCCTCCCAAGTCCATTCACACGACATGCATATCACTGCAATCTCACCACCTGCAGTTCTCTGTAGACAGCTTCTGCCTGCTACTACTCTCGGTCAACGGTTTATTTTTTATAAAATTTGTTATAGAAAATACTAACACAAAGATGAAGTCTCGTCAAGGGAATTTCTCCTTTTTTCTCGGCAGCCGTATTCAGCAGCATCGTGCCATAAAAAATTACACAAATATAGCGTACCATAGCTATGGTGCTGGATCGCTACGCTTATTTGATATGTGTTCTTTGGCAGGAAGGCGGTACGATAAGGAAGACAGGGGAGGGGAATTGTGGTATAATGAACGCAAAGAATGAAACCGGCGTTGCCGCAAGGAAGCGTTCATTGGATCATGACTTCCGATTCTATTTTCAGCGGAATCATCGTGGTATAATGAACGCAAAGGAGTTTACCAATGACACAGAAAAAATCATCAAATATCTATTTGCTTCAGCTGCCCAGTGCTGACAGCGATCTCTATTCTTGCGCATGGAGGTGCAGGCAGGAGGAGCAGGACATAGAGCAGGTTCGGTTCAGTGGCGAGCATATTGAAGAAGAGGATTTTAGCGGACTGAATTTCGATACCGTAATTTTTGAAAATTGTACGCTGATTCGATGTCGCTTTAAGGGGGCAGACTTTAAAACTGCTCTGTTCAAAAATTGCCAGCTGCCGGGATGCAGCTTTACGGGAAGCTGGTTTAACAGCACTGAGTTTGATAATTGCCAGCTTGTGGGCACGGACTTCAGTCAGTGCAGCATCAGCAGCACCTTTTTTACAGACTGCGCTATGGCGATGGCGAATTTTACAGAGACAAAGCTGGAGCAGTGCACCATTGCTACATGCGATTTGACCGAGGCATTTTTTGCAAACTGTAAATTAAAAAAACTACAGATGGATAAGAATCAATGCATTGGAACGGAGTTTTTTAAAACGAAACTAAAGGATGTTGATTTTACTACATGTATTTTGGAGGGAATCAGGGTATCTAGTGAAAATGGTGAGCTGAAAGGCGCAAAGGTGAATTTTTTTCAGGCTGCGGAACTGGCGAAGATGCTGGGAATTGTCATAAAAGAGTAGCGCGAAGCGTTTGACACCGTCTCTGGAACGTGCTATTCTATTATATAGAAGAACTTGCTATTATACAGAAGGAAAAAATATGAAGGATTATAAACTAGAAAAGAAATTTCATGAGTTTCGCGATCTGCGCGATTTGCTTAGAACATCTGCAGAAAAGTATGCGGATAAAGTGGCGTTTGTGACGAAAATCAAGAACAAAGAAACTAAAGAAGTCAACTATATCAACACCACCTATGCAAAGCTCTTTGAGACCATGGGGCATCTGGGTACAGCGCTGATCGAATGTGGCTATAAGGATAAGCGCATTGCAGTCATCGGTGAGAACAGCTACAGTTGGTGTCTTGCATACTTTGCAGTGAGCTGCGGCGTGGGTATTACAGTGCCCCTTGATAAAGCCCTACAAAAAGAAGAAATCGTAAGCTGCCTCAATCGAAGCAAGGCGGAAGCGATTTTTTATGATAAGAAAAGTGCGAAGATGATTGAGGAAATCTTTGCGGAGAAATCTACAGGTCTTTCCATGATCGTAGCCATGGATTTTCAGTCAGAGACAGGTGTGCTGCTGATGGATCTTCTGGACAAAGGTCGTGCGCTGGTAGAAGGCGGTGACTTTAGATATCTGGAAGCCGAAATTGATCCGGATGCAATGAATTATCTGCTTTTTACATCGGGGACGACGGAGCAGTCCAAAGCAGTAATGCTTTCTCATCGAAATTTTATGAGCTGTAACTATGGTATGAACTGCGAAGAACTGTTTTTCCCTGACGATGTGAATATGATGATTCTGCCTTTGCATCACTGTTACGGTATGAGTGGGCTTTTGACTTTCCTGTCCCAAGGCATGAAGAACTGTTTCTGCGAAGGATTGAAATATGTAAGCGCAAACATGAAGGAATACGGCGTATCCGTTATTATGAGTGTGCCGCTGCTTCTTGAAAACATGTACAAGAAGATTATGAAGGGCGTAGAGAAACAAGGTAAGAGTGGCAAGGTGCAGACGGCGCTGAAGATTTGTGATTTGACCGAAAAAGTAGGAATCAACGTGCGTCGGAAGCTGTTTAAAGATATCATCGATCAGATGGGCGGAGGAATGCGCTTTATTATCAATGGTGCAGCAGCTTTGGATCCGGTAGTTGCTAAGGGACTCAATGACTTCGGTATTCTTACAGTACAGGGCTATGGGTTGACGGAGACATCGCCGACCATTTCCAGCGAGACTTATCGCTATCTGAAACCGGGTTCTTGCGGTAAACTGATGCCTAACGTAGAAGGAAAGATTGTCGATGTCAACGAAGAGGGCATTGGAGAACTTGTCGTTCGCGGCGACAATGTTATGCTGGGCTATTACGATAATCAGGAAGCTACTGATGAAATGATTGTAGATGGCTGGCTTCACACTGGTGACCTTGCATATTTTGACGAGGAGGGATACCTGTTCATCTGCGGACGCAAGAAGAATGTTATCGTCATGAAAAATGGCAAGAATGTCTATCCGGAGGAGATTGAGAATCTGATTAATGTACTGCCTTATGTGGAAGAAAGCATGGTATTTACCAGAAACAAGGCAAGCGATGTGGTACTCTGGGTAAAAATCGTTTACGATAAATCCTATCTTGATGAAAAGGGCATGAGTCTGGATGACTTGCAGGCGCAGCTTGATCTGGATATGGCTGAAATCAATGCCACTATGCCAGCGTACAAGATGGTGAAGAAGTACTTCCTATCCGACAAACCAACCATCAAGACCACAACACAGAAAACCAAGAGAAACGAAGAACTCAAGCAGATTGAAGCGGAAATGAAAGAACTTGGATTATAATTTATGGCAGATACAAAAGCAAAACAGATTTATGAGCAGCTGGAAGAAGATTTAATCTTCGGCAGATTTGATTATCGTACTTTTCTCAACGTTGGAGAAATTGCCGCATCGTACGGTGTCAGTAAAGCGCCGGTCCGGGACGCTCTGCAGATTTTATGCAGCAAAGGATTTGTAATCAGTTATCCGGGCAGAGGCTATATGGTAAACTATTTCACCGATGAAGAAGTGAATCAGATTCAGGCTCTGCGCAGACATCTGGAAAAGTTCAGTGTGCAGACTGCTGTAGAAAACGCCAGAGACGAGGAAATACAAGGACTTGAGGTCTATTTGGAAGGACCGAACAAGAGCAACAGCAAATTTCATATCGGTCTTGCGGCAATCGGAGGAAACCGGCAGCTTGAGGATATGGTGCGGGATTTAGTTTTTAAAGTGGCATATTCCCAAAATGAAAGACTCCTTGCACTACAGAAAGAGGATTACAATATTCATCGAGAAATTATCAATGCAATGCTGGCACGGGATTTAGAAAAAGCCCAGCGAGAAATCGAGAAAGATATCATAGCGATTTGAGGAAATTTTAATCTAAGGACAGTAGGAATAAAAGACGAGCGCAGAAGCGCTCGTCTTTGCGTTTGTGTTAGTGGAAATTAAAGGTTGTTTTTATATCGATACAATTTTGTGTCAACCGTAATTGAAAAAGTCCAAAAATAAGTGCAATATTAGCACCAAAAAGCAAGGGTTACCGTGAGCAGTT
>NZ_QWES01000043.1:0-4469 GCF_009936115.1 Anaerotruncus sp. 80 | reverse complement strand
GCTTTCCCGAGAGAACGAATCGAAGATGAAGTTCGATTGGAAGAAAGCTACGGCGAGGGTAACCCGATGAAAGCAAGCGGTAGAGAGGCTTTCCAAAAAGGAAAAATGAAAGGAAGAGATTAAAGATGATCGATATTTGCATTATTGGCGGCGGCGCTGCAGGGATGACCGCGGCGATTTGTGCAAAGGAAGAAAATCCTGCTTGCGGGATTTTGATTTTAGAGAAGAAGAATCAACTGGGGCGGAAGATTTCCGCGACTGGAAATGGAAAGTGTAATCTTTCCAATATTGCCTGTCCCAATGTGGAACAGACCTTGACCTTTTTTGAAGGGCTGGGCATTTTAACGAGAACCGATTCTGCTGGAAGAATTTATCCATACACAGAAGATGCAGCAGCGGTGAGAGAAGCGCTGGAACAGAAAATTCAGGAGTTGGGTATCGAAGTCATGACATCTTCGGAAGTCCAGTCCATCGAAAAACAGGATTGTTTCGTGATTGAACTGAAGAACAAAACTATTCAGGCGCGAAAGCTGCTCATCGCTTGCGGCGGTAAGGCAGGTGCAGCCTTTGGCAGCACGGGAGACGGATTTCGGTTTGCAAAGAGTCTGGGCCATCAGATTCAAAAACCAGTTCCGGTACTCACAGCAGTTGAGGTAAAAGAAGATCTGGAAAAACTTGCCGGGATTCGTGCAAAGGCACAGGTAAAATTACTCTATCAGGATGAGCCTGTTTTTACTGAAAGCGGTGAAATTCAGTTTACTAAGACAGGTATTTCTGGAATCTGTGTTTTTAATCTGTCCAGGTTTCTGCTGATCCCTCCGGGGGCTTCTTTTGCAGATGGCTTTGATGATTACAAGATTGAAATTGATTTTTTTCCGGACAGAGAGGACATGGTCAGCGTTCTGGAATTGCGCAAGGCGCAGGGAGTTGCCGCACAGAGACTGCTGCAGTTTCTCGTAAAGAGACCTATCGCGGAAATGATTGAACGCCTTGCCAAAGGGGATACCGTAGAGAGCGGAAGGCTCTTAAAAGCCTTTCCTCTTTCGCCGAAAGGTGTAAAGGGGTGGGATTTTGCACAGGTAACAAAGGGCGGCGTGGCACTTGGCGAAGTATCAGCGGCAACGCTGGAGTCGCATCTTGTAGAAAACTTGTATTTTGCTGGCGAGGTACTGGATTATGATGGTCCATGCGGCGGATTTAATCTGCAGTACGCATGGGAGACAGGCATGCTGGCTGGAAAGGGGATGGCAAAATGACGCCCAGATATAGAATACATCAGGTGAAACTGAGCCTGCAGGAATCTACAGCGGATTTACCGAAGAAAATATTAAAGAAACTGGGAAATAGAGACTATATTCTGACAGATGTGGAAATTGTTAAGGAATCTATCGATGCCAGAGATAAAAAGGACATAAAGAAAGTCTACTCTGTAGACTTTTCTGTGGTGACAAGACAGCGTCCAAGAGACTATATCCGCATTCGTACCGGAGGAAAGACGGGTGTGGAGGAAGCACCGGATATGACTTATATAGAAGTTCCTTGCGGTGAGCAGGTGCTGACTCACAGACCGGTTATCATTGGATTTGGACCTTGCGGCATGTTTGCAGGTTTAACCTTAGCGAGGCGGGGACTGAAACCGCTGATTATTGAACGCGGTGCGCCTATTGAGAAGCGGGTAGCCGATGTAGAAAAATTTTGGGCGGAAGGAATTTTGAACCCGGAGTCCAACGTTCAGTTTGGGGAAGGGGGCGCAGGCACCTTTTCCGATGGGAAATTAACAACAGGGATAAAAGATCCGAGAATCCGGCGGGTGCTTTCTGACTTTGTCAGAGCGGGAGCGGACCCGGATATTCTGTATAAACAGAGGGCACATATCGGCACAGATGTTCTTCGGACAGTAGTAAAAAATATTCGCGAAGAAATCATTCGCCTTGGCGGTGAGGTTCGCTTTAATACCCGCTTTGTGGAGGTGAAGACGAAAGATAAGTGTGTGAAATCCATCGTAGTGGTGAAGGAGGGCAAGGAGGAAGAAATTTTTACAGAGGATGTGGTACTTGCTATCGGACACAGTGCGAGAGATACTTTCCGTTATCTTGCCGGCCGCGGCATCAAAATGCAGCAGAAGCCATTTTCTATCGGCGTGAGAATTGAACATCCGCAAAGTCTCATTGACCGCGCACAGTATGGTGAGGGAGCATCGCAGCTTTCGCCGGCGGATTACAAACTTTCCCATCACTGTACAAATGGTCGCGGCGTATATACCTTTTGCATGTGTCCGGGCGGAGAAGTGGTAGTTGCGTCTTCTCAGGAAGGCGGCGTGGTGACCAACGGGATGAGCAATCGAGCGCGAAACAGCGGTACTGCAAACAGCGGACTTTTGGTGGATGTGCGCTGTGAGGATTTTGGCTCGCCGAGTCCATTGGCAGGAATCGAATTTCAGGAAAAATATGAGAAACTGGCATTTTCGCTGGGCGGAGGGAATTATCAGGCGCCCAAGACCACTTGGGCGGAATTTCGGGATGACAAAGATGCTGCAGCAGCGGTGATTGGCTCGCTCCCTGAATTTGCGGTGGAATCGATCAGAGAGGCGATGCCCCATCTGGGCAGAAAACTTTCCGGTTTTGATGATGATCGCGCAGTACTTACGGCAGTGGAAACCAGAAGCTCTTCTCCGGTGCGTTTTGCCAGAAATGAGAACATGGAGGGCACCTTCGGCGGCTTTTATCCGGCAGGAGAAGGCACCGGCTATGCAGGCGGCATTATGAGTGCGGCATGCGATGGTATCAAGGTGGCGGAGAAAATTATCAGCAAGTATCAAGCGTAAATAATTATTAGAAAATTCTGCCTTCATATTTACATTACTACTTAGACATGATATAATGTATAAAATAAAGGAATTTGTCATGATAGTAGGAGGTGGAAGTATGAATCCGGCAATAGCAATAATTCCGAAGTTGATACTTTTAATCGTGATACTGGTGCTTGGTTTAATACTGCACTTTGTGACGGAATGGATGAAGAAGAAAAGACAGCCCGAGTGGGATGAATTTCAGGAGAAAGTTAAGGACTTCAACGAAAAGCACAGCGGTGATTTGAGTGATGACACCAAGGAGTTTCTTGGAAAGCATGTCAATGATTCACAGACCAGCCATGCGCGGTATATCATCAAATACGATGAGAATCTTCGGAAAGATTTAGAAGAAGAATAGATTTGGCTGTAAAGATTAAAGCTATCCCCCGTCAGAGAGACCCGGCGGGGGATTTGTTATGGAGAAGACAGAATCGAGAAGTCATGTATCAATTCTGATATATTAAATTCATTAAACTCAGTAAATCCATCGAACGTAATTTTAACATTGCAGAACTTTACCCTTTGTTGGTTCAAAAAAAGGAAAGTCTTCGGTTGTAGGGGTATGGTATGACCAAGGCGCCGGAAACTTTTGGGGGAAAGCATAATAATGGGTATGATATAATCCTGAAAATGAAAAATATCCGCCCCATGCCGTCATTTTTTAACAAAATTCTGCGTAAAGATGGGATGGATTGTATTTTAATCAGATTAGCGGTATTTATTTTGCATTTTTTTAAGAAGTTTTTACTTTTTTCTGCAAAGCGAATTTTTGTTTCGCGTTGAACTTCGTCTGGCTCCCTGGAACCACCTAGACTTTACTAAGCTGTCGGAAAACTTATTGAAGGTTTGTCAAACATATGTTACACCGTCATGCAAAAAATTAAATAAAGTATCTTTAGGAGAAAGCCACTTTAATGGACGCATAGGAAAGTTGTTGTACTTTCGGTTATGAACCTTTAGCTGAGCAGCAAAATCTGCAAAGGAGTAGAACGAGTGGGTTGCATAGAAGTATTCGTTATCTTTTCTATGTGATCGTTCTACCTTTCCATTATGTCTTGGTGTAAAAGGTTTAATCAGCTTATGCTCAATACCCAGTTCTTTGAGCTTTTTTTCAAACTGGCTAAGGTCATTTGCTCTTTTGCTAACAAATCGCTTAGTGAACTCTGGGCCATTGTCCGTCTGCACACATTCCACAGCAAAAGGAAAAGCTTTCAGCATGTGTTCTAAAAATACCGTTGAAGAATAGCTGGAGATTTCATCAAATGCTTCCACATAGCGAAATCTAGAAAATTCATCGATAGCAGTGTATTGATAGAATTTTTGACCTGAAGCTTCACCAACTAAGCAGACGGCAGGAACATGCTTTACATCCACCTGAACCCTTTGACCTGGATAATCCATTTGTTCATAAGGCTTTGGGATATACTTTGGATTTGGAGGCTTGATTGGAGTAAGTTTAAGCCTTCTGAGAACACGCCAAAGACCGGTAATAGAGCGAGAATATCCACGCTGAGAGAGTTTTACCCAAAGTACGACAAGTCCGGCATGAGGGTTTCTACGGCGCATGTCTTTGATGAGCTTGAGTTCCTCAGGGGTATGCTGGTTAGGATGATGAGGT
>NZ_QWES01000042.1:0-11061 GCF_009936115.1 Anaerotruncus sp. 80 | reverse complement strand
TCGTTTTCTTGCTCACAGATGAATTTGCAAACGAAACTAAACATGTTATTAATACTAAAAGAATTGAAAGAAATAATACAAATAACTTCTTCATAATCGTTCTCCTTTCATCTTGACTTTCCCTCCTTCCCTTAAATTCAGCGTAACATTTCCACCGATAAAATACAAAAACTTTCGGAAAACTGGTCATTTTTTCGGATAAGTGGTCATTTTTTACATAAAAGATAATCTATTATATCCTTTAATTGATTGTGATGAACTTCCACTCGTTGTTATTGTTTCCAAATTTTAGAAAACCATATGATAGGGCAAAGTCCCAATGTAAGATACATATTTCGTTTTTTCAATTGTCGCAAATTAGTTCCCATGCTACTTGAAGTTTTCTGTATCATCTGATTCGGCATCTCTGTACTAATAAAACACCATATTAACCAAGCCTATCGGAAGCATCTGAAAAGTTCCAAATATTTTTATCCTAGTGCTTAGGCAAATACGTTTAATCGACGTGTTTTTCCATGTTAATTTTAATTAAATAAATTAACGCTATAGCACCAATCAGAGGAAGTACAATTGCGTGAAATATTGTTAAAACTGCAACAATCACGCGTGTTAATGTATTATGAAAAATCAAATTAAAAAAGACTCCTAGCAACCACACCGCACCGTATACCAATACAATCTTTATTGCAAACATCAGTGCACTGTAATCCCATCGGTTCATAAAAAACTTTTTCAGCCCCATAACTTTTGCCTCCTCGCTTCTTTCCATTGCTATACAGCTTTTACTTATTTCCAGCATTATCTATACCAAAACTTTGTCTCTCTTTACCTTAACATGTGGCCAACAGAATATCGACCCAAAATAAATAGTATTTCATTTTTTAATATATTATTAGTATTCCTTAATTTGTTATAATTATTTTATATATAATTAACCATAAACAAAACCACTTTAGAAGATTTCAAGTGCTGAAATCCCCTGAATACTACCTAATTCCGAGCCAAAATAAATTTTGGCTCGGAACAAAATTTTAACCTTTATACTTAATCCTACGTCAAATCCTTTATGACGGAAATTTTATGAAAATGGCACACAGTGAATTTCCATCTGACTGCGAAGTTCTGCGACTCGTTCTTCAACCTGCTTTTTCGTCAAAGTTATTTCATATTCCGGCTCTTTCAGATAATAAGCGTTGACAATATCGCTATATAACTCAGGAATTGCAAAATATGTATCCATCAGTGGGTCACCGTCTTCCTCTTCGTAGGTTATATTATAAGGCAGATCTCTTGCCTGCCAATGAGCATAATGGTTTCGCACCCACACTTTCATATTCGCCATAACTCTGGTATAGCTTCGCTGCAAATCAGAGAAGTTGGTTAGAGTCTCATCGAAAACGCCCAGGGCACAATCACAGAAATTGTCAAAAGCCTCTTTTGCCGAACTCGCTTGAAGATTATATTCTGAATGCTCATCATTCACATGTTTCTCATACACTGCAACTGTGATTAACAGTATTATCAAGAATACACTAACAAAGATTTTTTTATTTTCCATAAGCAAGTCCTTTCTTGCTAATATTTCTCAGAAATAGGAAGTATGCGATATTGTCGCAGTACCGGTTTTTATGGAAGCGGTTCTATCTGTATTCAAAAATAACCTATAAGTTAATAAGAATGATACAGAAATATTTGCAGTCTTTTTCCCCGCCTCTTGCTTATAAGACACTTTAAACACAATTCCATACTTTATATCTATCTCTGCAGATGATAATATTTATTTCTTTCTGCATCTGCTTTTTGTTTGCCTTTGCCTCATTTTTTTTGCAAGTTTATAACCTCATTAACGCGAGAACAAAGGAACAAAACAATCAAAATCCATAATACACATTGCGGTATAGGATACACAAAATTACCATATTCTCCATCAATAGCAGAGCAAATACCCGCAAGTAAGACAATTACACCTATAGACATTCCAAAATTTTTATAGGTTTTTTTCAATGATACCTCTCGATAAATCCCTTTCCATGCCAAGAATAAACTTCCTATGCATGCAATCAAAACTGCAGCCTGCCGCACATATCGACCAATCGCAACAACCAGAATTCGTGTGTGAAACATTTGCATCCATTTTTCTTGCGAAAAATAACCATTTTCGGGCGAAAGCCTCAAATCACTGACTAACATGCAAATGTCGTAAACAATGAATCCGAAAACCAGAATGATAGGAAATACATAAATCAGTTTTTTCATTTTCTTTTCCCTTTCATTTTTGCCATGTGCC
The DNA here is from genome assembly GCF_009936115.1 of Anaerotruncus sp. 80. Taxonomy (NCBI): domain Bacteria; kingdom Bacillati; phylum Bacillota; class Clostridia; order Eubacteriales; family Oscillospiraceae; genus Anaerotruncus; species Anaerotruncus sp. 80. The sequence goes on along the minus strand of NZ_QWES01000042.1, from coordinate 8,774 downwards.
ATTTTATTATGGCACATAGCAATCTTTGCAACTAATTTATGAAAGTAATGCTGCAACTCCAAAAACTTCAGTATCCGTTTCTGCTTTAATGTTTATCATTCCAAGGTTCGCTTTTTTCACAATATCGTATCGTGCAGTAACGCTTACCTTATGTGTTTCCGGAACTTTGTTAATCGAAATATTGTCATAACTTAGTCCCCCAGACATCATAGGGAAACTCAGTTTTGGTGTAGAAACACTGGAAATTTTTCCGTTCTTAACTACAACACTATAAGATAAATCGACTTTATATTCACCGGTTCCCAGTGTAGCAAAGCTCGCAAGACCATAAGCTTCTCCTAAAATTTTATGGGTTTTATTCCCAGAAATAGTTTTTTGTATGCTCATTGGAGCAATCATTCTTTTCATAATTATATTATATAATTTATTTTAAATATAGGATTTTTCTTAAAATATGTGCTGTGGCTCCAATCACGATATATTTCTTAAAAGCTCTTTCTTTATATATAAGAAATATCATCCTTTCGATATTTTCACAAAGCACTAAGCTCTTTGGTAATATTTTTTGTTTCTCTGCTCATTCCAATCCTCTTACTTATGCCTCCTCTTGTTAAAAGGAATTTTAAGCCTTTGTTTAAACCCCTGCTAGTCTCTTAAGAATACTTATAGAAATTATCTTTCTGATGCACTCTGCTTTGGATAGTGGAAGATATCAGAAATCGAGTCTCTGATATCTCCCGATGCAATATGATTAAGGGTCTAATCCCTTCCCTTGACTAAAGCCTACCACCTTCACTGTCAAAATACAAGAGCTTTCGGGAAAGTGGGCGTTTTTTCGGGAAAGCGGTCAAATTTTACATAAATTTACAGGAAACGAATTGTTATTCTCCTCATTAATACTGTTGTCATAAACAGAATCAGCCCACAAAAGTAGGAACCTGCATTATCTTAACTAAGTCAAGGTTTGTACCTCGCCAATTCATCACATAAGATTCGTCATATTGAATCCATAAAAATCTTTTGCAAGAATAAGTTAAAGTTCCGATCTTTTCATCATTTTCGTATATGAAAAGCTTCTCCCCTTCTTTTTCTGCCTGAAAAATTCTGTTTTCTTTTGCACAGTACAGCCACGGTTCTGAAAAATCGACGCTATTTTTCTGTGCTTCTTGCTGCAGTTCAGACGGCGCGCCATTTCCTGTAAGCGAAATCACAAAATTTGCCGGATGAATGATTTCTGCCTCTTCTTCATTTTCTACCAGATAGGAACCATGAAGCGGATCGTCTGTTTCATACTGCGGAGTTTGAGATACGAAATAGATTATTACTGCCACAGCAAAGTACAGTTTACAAGGGACTACACAAGGTAACGGTCTGACGGGCGCTGATATGCCCGTCAGATTTTCCATGTGATGTTTAAGCTGTCGCTTGTGGCGGCAATGGTGGTAATCATCAAATCCACCACCCGCCGCTTGTCGTCAAAGGATACGTTCTTCCAAGTGTCGAGGTAGCCGGAAATCTGGCTGACCTGTTCCGGGCTGATGGCTTCCACGGTCAACTCCGCCATCTTCGCCAGAAGTTCCTGCTTGCGTCCGTCCAGTTCGGCTATCTTCACATTCACATAGGAGAGCAGCACATTATTTGCGCCTGTCAGACTGTCCAGCAACTTTTCAATCTCGCTATCCACATGGGCAAGTTCCACTTGCAGGGCGGTGATTTTGGGATTGGCCTTTGCCGCTTTCTTCCTGCCCGTCAGTGTCTTGTAGCTGTCCAGCTTTTTCACCATCTGCCGATACACCACCGCTTCCAGTTCCGCCGTGATGATTTTCCCACAGCCGGGACAGCTTTTGTTGTCCAGCCGTTTCGTACAGCGGAGGTACTGTCTGCCGGAGGGATTGAAGATACTCATAAGGGCGTACCCGCAGTTCCCGCACTTGATTTTCCCCGCCAGCCATGTATGGGTGGCTTTCCGGGCGGACTGGATTTTCATGTTGTTCATCAGCTTCTTGCGGCAGGTCAGCCATATATCCGAGGGGACAATCCCCTCATGGGGCGCAAGCACCAGCATTTGGTCTTTCAGGCTTTGGGCCTTGCCCGGCTTCACATCCCGGCCTTGATAGAGATAACACCCGTTCATGCCCGTGAAGTCGGCGACGTCATTGACAAGCACCGTCCCCTGGCTCTTGAAAAACTCGTACACATCCAAGTCCGCCTGCACATAGACGGGGTTGCGTAACATCTGCGCCAGCGTGGGGCGTATCAGTTCCCGGCCATTAAATAAAATGCCCTGTTCCGCAAAGTGCCGGGTAATGTCCCCATAGGAAGTTGTCGGCTCGGCGTACATTTCAAACATCAGCCGGATATTTGCCGCTTCCTCCGGCTTCACTACCAGCCGCTTTGTATTGATACCGTCCATCTTGATAGGCTCCGTATGGAAGCCATAGGGGGCTTTCCCGCCCATCTTGAAGCCCCGCTGACTGCGGGAATAGTAAGCGTCCGTCACCCGCTTTTGTATCGTTTCCCGTTCCAACTGTGCGAACACGATACAAATATTCAGCATGGCCCGGCCCATCGGGGTTGAAGTATCAAACTTTTCCGTGGAAGAAACAAACTCCACATTGTACTGCTGGAACAGCTCCATCATGGTTGCGAAATCCAGAATGGAACGGCTGATACGGTCAAGTTTGTAGACAATGACTTTTGCTATCAGGCCCTTTTTAATATCCCGCACCAACTCTTGAAATTTCGGGCGGTCTGTGTTTTTGCCGCTGTATCCTTTATCTGTGTATTCCCTGCAACTACCGCCTTTCAATTCGTATTTGCAAAACTCAATCTGGCTTTCAATGGAAATGCTGTCCTTTTTGTCTACCGATTGTCTTGCATAGATTGCGTCTATCCGATTATTCATATTGTCACTCCTTTTCTTAAAAAAGAAACGGAGCTGCTGACAGTCTTATTATACCGCCAACAGCCCCGTAAATCAATGATGTGGCTGGAAAAACTTACGCCCCGGCTTCCTCTTTCTGCCGCTTGTCGGCGTACTTGCGGAACACCTCATAAAGCTGCTGTTCCAGTTCCCGGCGTTTGGCCGCTTCCTGCTCCGGTGTAAATACCGGGGAGAGATTTTCCAGCGTGATTTCCTTTCCTTGAAAAGTCACGATTTCTGTTTCCTTTTTGTATCTGATATTCGTTATAAAATCACCTTTCCTTTCCATAGTTCGGTTGCCGCTTCAACTCTGCCAGCACTTCCGGCGGGATACGGTCAACCAGCCGTTGAATGTTGTGTAACTCGCTTTCCAGCTTTGCCCGTTCCATAACGCCTTTCATCTTGTCCTTTTCGCTGGCCTTTGCCCTTGCCTCCAGTTTTTCATTTTCTGCCAAGAGGTCATTTATCGTGACCTTGTATTTCTTCAACTGCCCGGAGAAGTTCTCCATCTGCGGAAACCACTTTTTGAGCATAGAGAGGGCTTCCTCTTTCTTCTTTCCGGCGTTAATTGGATTGATACCGTCCAGCGTGGCTTCAATCGCCCTCGCCTGTTTGGAGAGGGAAACCGCCTGTTTGAAAAGCCGGGTGGGGATATGCTTTCTTCCCGTTTTGCTTGCGCTCTCCCCACGCTCCAAGCTGGGGTACTTCTCCAACATATAGGCGTGAAAATCGTCCTGCCACTTTGTCAGATTGGCCCGGTTGCCTATGATTTCTTTGGCGCACAGGCGGTTGTCTTTCGTCAGCGGAACAAAGGTCAAATGCAGGTGGGGCGTTTTCTCGTCCATGTGTACTATCGCCGACACGATATTTTCCTGGCCTACCCGGTCAATGAGGAAGTCCGCCGCTCTTTTGAAAAACGCCTGTATTTCCTCCGGGGATTTCTTCTTGAAAAACTCCGGGCTGGCGGTTATCAGCGTATCGACAAAGCGTGTACTGTCTTTCCTCGTTCTGCACCCAGACTGTTCAATGCGGCTCTGAATGAAATGGTAGTAGCGCCCCTCCGGCTTGACGATATGGAAATTGTACTTGCTCCGGCTGGTGTCAATGTCCGGGTTGCTGGCGTACTGCTCCTTTTTCCGTTCGTGGTGGGCTTCCAGTGGTCTTGCCGGGTTGCCCTTGTGTTTCTCAAATCGCAAAATTGCGTGTTGCGCCATTGAACTCCTTTCCCCATTCCATTCCTTTCCGGCGGGTTTTCCCGCCGAAAATATCTCTGATAGGATTGGAATGGAATCGATATAAATAGATGGTTTTAATCTCTGTATTTCTATATATCGTCCGGTTTCCGTACTCCAAGAGGATTGATTTTCGTACTTGTAGGGTACGGTTTTCATCCCTCCGGCGTACCGCAGCCGGACTTCTTGAAGTCGGTGTTTGGAACCGCTTCATAGGATTTTGGGTAAATGCGGTTGGGTTTTCCACAGCCCTGTTTCTGTATTTCCACCAGCCCCGCATACTGCAACTCCCGCAGGGTATTCACCGCCTTCTGCCGCCCACAGTGGAGCAGGGCGACCACCTCGCAGATGGGGTAATACAGGTAAATCCGCCCATATTCGTCCGCCCACCCGTTTTTCCGGGATAACTCCGCCCGCCGCAGGATAAAGGCGTACAGCACCTTCGCTTCGTTGGACAGGGGCTTGAATGATGGGGCTTCAAAAAGGAAATTGGGGAGCCGGGTGAAGCTGATGACTTTCTCCGGCTGGTGAATGTAAATCGTGTTTGTCATAGCGTGTTTTGTGGACGGTTAGAAGCCCGTTTTCCGGGGTGGGCGATAAAACATACCGCCCGCCCCGGTTTTGGGCTTGCGGAGCCTTGCAAATCAAGGCTTTTCTCCGCCTTAACTGTCCACAGCAGACCTCCTTTTCCGTTCACTTTCTGTTTTCTGCCGCCTGTGTACTCTGGCGGCGCAGTTCGGGCAGTATTTGCCCCGGTTGGATTTTGGCACATAGGGCTTTCCGCAGACCGAGCAGCGTTTCAAAGCACAGTCACGGTAAATCTCCGCTTCCAGCGTCCTATCCAGCGGCAAGACCGCCCAGCGGAACCACTTGCAGCAGACGGAGAATGTAATCATCTGCGGACAGGTGCAGGTGTCGCCATCGTCCAGCGCAAAGCAGTTTCCACCACCACAGTTGCAGCACTCCCGGCGGATCAGGCTGCTGGCCCGCTTCCTCTGCGCCGGGGTCATGCGGTAGGGGAAGCTGTCCGGCCTGTGTTCCAGCGGTGGCAAATGTTGATAGGGTCTTTCTTTCATGCACTCCCTCCATTGTTCTTCTTGCTGCCGTTTTCCCCGAAAAGGCTTCCTGCCCCATTCCTGCGGCGTGTTCCGGCGTTGGTACGCTCACCCTCTCTGGTCACGGTGTCCAGAAGCGGGGTCACAGCACACTTCCCCAGCCGGGGTATTCCTTTTCAGACGGTCATTTAGTTTTCAAGAGGCTTGTCCATCGATGAACTATCTCAAGTGTATACTTTTTTGATTGCCTGTGCCGTATATCCAAGAGGTAGGAAATCAGCCCGGAAAACTCGCTATTTCCACGCTCTCGGAATTGTGGTATAATGAGAAAATACAGAACAGTAAATTGAAAGTTGACGCCGATGAAAATAAATGAAAAGAGAGAACATCTATGCTCAATGCAGGAAGCAGGATAGTAAATAATTGGATATATCCTATTGACAACGGCTATGTACTGATTGATACAGGGTATGAAAGAGGATTTGCACATTTCAAAAAGCAACTGGCAAAGATGCAAATAGCCCCTCAACAGATACGATATATTTTTCTGACACACGCTCACGATGACCATGCAGGCTATTTGAATGAAATACTCTCGGAATGCTCTGACATTCAAATCGTTATGAGTGACAAGGCGTTAGAAAGATTATATAAAGGGCAAAACTCTTTTCATGGCGGTTGCACAACCAAGATTGCCTTGCTCTTTTGTTTCTTAATGAAATTTGTTGGCAAGGGCAAGCATTTGTTTCCTCCAATAACGCAAGAATATTCATGTAGATGTATTCAAGTGACCGAACAAAACCGTAAGCAAGTGGAACTTTTATTGCAAGGAAAAATCATTGATACTCCCGGTCACACCGCCGATTCCATATCTCTTTTAACTAATGACGGTTCTCTATTCTGCGGCGACGCTGCTATGAACGGATTGCCAAGTTTACACAGAATAACTATTTGGGCGGAGGATAAAACGGATTTCCTAAAATCTTGGGAAACAATCATCGCACTTAGACCAAATCTAATATATCCGGGACATGGCAAGCCGTTTGGATATGACGACCTTAAAATAAATCTAAAGCGGGCAAAAAATATGGAATTATTACCGATTCACTAACTTCCGATTTATCGAACAGACAAGGAGGGCGAGAAAATGTCTTTATCCATTCAAGAACGCTTGAAAGACCTGCGTGTGCAGCGTGGCTTGACGCTGGAACAGCTTGCAGAGCAGACGAACCTCTCCAAGTCTGCGTTGGGCAGTTATGAAGCGGACGATTTTAAGGACATCAGCCACTATGCTCTTATCAAGCTGGCGAAGTTTTACGGCGTGACCACCGACTATCTGCTGGGGCTGTCTGAAATGAAGCGTCACCCAAACGCTGATCTTGCAGACCTGCGTTTGAGTGACGGAATGATTGACCTGCTGAAAAGCGGGCAGGTGGACAATGCTCTGCTGTGCGAATTGGCGGCGCACCCGGATTTTATCAAGCTGATGGCCGACCTTGAAATCTATGTGAACGGAACGGCGGTGAAGCAGGTACAGAGCGCAAACGCCATTGTGGACGCTATGAGCGCAATGATTATGAAACAGCACAATCCCGGCTTGACCGACCCGCAGTTAAGACAGCTTATCGCTGCCCATATTGATGATGACAGCTTTTGCCGTTACATAATCCAGCAGGACATAGACGAGATAGCCGCCGGCCTGCGGGAAGCCCACAGGGAGGATTTTTTCAGCGTCCCGGAGGATAACCCGCTGAAAGGATTATTGGAAGCCGCTACCAAAATTACCAACCCAGACAGTGACCCGGAGCAAGCGTCTTTGGCGTTTATCTGCAAACGGCTGCGGCTAAACTTTAAGAAGCTGTCCGGGGAAGAAAAGAAGTGGCTGAAAAAGATTGCACAGAAGTCGGACTTGCTGAAAAAACCAACCCCACAGCGGGGACGGAAGTAAGAAAATAAAAAATCGCATTTTGTAGGAGGTATATTATGTCATTGGAAAAAGTTTATGATTATTTCCATAATTATGATAAGCAGACTTATCAGGTTGTAGCTTGTATGGGAAATGAGCCATCGGAGCAGGATATAAAGGATTTTGAAAATCAGTATGGGATAAATCTTCCTGCTGATTTTAGAGAGTTCACTATGTCCCCATTAGGTGGGCTTTATATGGAGGTTCGAGAAGAAATATGGCCACAAGCGAAACAATATGACATAGGCCCATTTTGGTCGTTCTGTCGAGGAATTATAGTCTATGGAATTGCCAATGGAATACCCGATTTTTTGGATATTCGTGAAAAAACGAAAGAACTACACGATGAAGGTTTTACTGATTTTATCCCATTCTTGTCCATTATAGGGAATGGTGATGAAATATTTTGTTTTGACAAGAATAATAACATAGTCCTTCTTGACTACTACACAACAGGAGAAGCTACACCGATTGAGGGGACTTTTTCAGATTGCTTGATGAGCCAAATTGCGGAGTTAGAAGAACGGAAAAACAAGAAAATCCGGGGAGAGGATAAAATCAACTAATTCTGATTTGCGAGGAGAATTGTGACTATGATAGAGTTGAATACATTCAAAAAAATATTGGAAGAAAATGAAGAACGCTTGCCATTACTAACGCTTGATGAATTTTTCGATGGAAACACAGAGGAGGATTCCATTGCTCCGAACCAATGGGAATTTGGCCGTCCAACGCTTTCTGAAATACGAAATATGCTACAAAAGATTGAGTTAATGCCTGACATAGCATGGGTGCGTGTTGCTCTCCACGATGATACAGAAATCGTAGAAAACAATGGGAAAGAAGAATTAGTTCTTGCAGGAGATACAATCGTGATTTGCACAACCATTTTGCCTGCGGAATTAGAAAAATTAGTAAATTGCGAATGGCTATGCTCTGATGGAGTAATTACAATAGAGGCATTTGAATTAAATACTTATTCGTGCGTACCACCAATTCCAGATAACTTCGATTGTTTGGAAATCGTGTGGGACTAATCTAAAACTTTCAGTTTATCGGGGGAGATAGCAAAGGCAGCCGAGCCAGTCAACGGTCAAGATGAACGGCGCACAAATGCGCCGCCGTTGACAGCCCCGCCTGCCTTTGCTGATGGGCAATCAAGGCGGGAAAGCCCTAAAATGGCTTCCCGCCCATTTCAATTTTGAGAAAAGAACGACCACTAAAATAAATGAGTGTGGCCACACATATAGTCACGGTGTCTAAAGGTTTGGGACATTTTGTCCCATAGGCTGAGGACGGTGGACGAGGGCTTTCATATACGCCCTGTCTGCTGCTGAAACCAGCCCTTTGTTTCCGGCTTCCCAGCCCCAAACAAAGCCCTGTTTTCCTGCCGCTTCAAATGCCCTTGCCCTCCCCGGCGGCAACGGCATTTTCACGGCAACGCCGACAGAGCGTATAACACACTACACTTTGCTTCGCAAAGTCGTGTGCCAAATGGGGCGCTGCCCCCTTTGGATACCACCACAATAAACAGGCGCTATGCCCCTTACTGGGAGCATAGCGCCGTTTGTTGTCAGCAGCCCGTTTCACGGTCTGCG
>NZ_QWES01000041.1:0-21418 GCF_009936115.1 Anaerotruncus sp. 80 | reverse complement strand
TTTTTGTTCTTTTTTTAAGATTATAGTTATACGCCTTTTTGCGCAAAACTCATAAATGAAATGATAGTTCACAATGAACTTAAAAATAAAGTGTCGAAGTAAATTTTAACAAAGATAACAAAGAAATTTGAAATAGAGAACAGCAGTTTATGATTAAGCGCATAATATAAAAGGAGATGACGCTATAGGAGTTATGACTATGGATATAGGAGATATGACGGGCAGAAAGACTGTAAGCATTTCACAAAAGCGGAAGCTTATAATTCCATAGTGGCAAGAGTTGCTTTTGAAATTTAAAGAGATACAAAGGAATTTTCGACCTGCAATGGAGTCAATGCTTGAAGATGCAGCAAAAGCAGCATACGGCGAAGGCGAATTTTATACCAGTGAAGATATTTTTGGTCGGGAGGATTAACTATGGTTTACCGCCAGCTGCAAAATATCTTAAGAAAATAAAGGACAAACATCTAAAAAAGTATTCCAGAATGCGGTTAGTGGGATTTTGCTGAATCCGCAGATAGGGAGCCCGAAAAAGGGAGATTTATCTGGTATTTATGGATACGACATATATCATAACAAAACAAATTACGAACTTTCCTATCAGATTGAAATTATAGATGAAACTGTAGTTATCGTTATTTTAGCAGGGACTAGAGAGAACTTTTATGAGCAACTGAAGCGATATATGAAATAAGAGGTCAAGCAATTTGTGAATTATGAATGATGACAAAAGAAGGTCGGAATAAACCGACCTTCTTGATTTTTTTTGGATAGGTGAATCACCAATCATTTAGCAATTCTGTAAGCCTTGTTGGATTAGTCAGATTATAAGCGCTTACTTTCTTCAGGTACTCGGTATTTTTGTAAGTACTCTTTGACTTCTTTTCCTGCGTTTAAAGATGGAATTATCTATCAGTCCTTGAAAGAGGTCTGAAATCCGCTGCCTCAGCTGTTTCAACAGATTCGGCAACGATAACGCTCACGTTATGGTTGGAACCCATGACCCAGATGATGTCCTCCTTGGTAATTAGAGTATTGATATCAGGCATGATAATCGGGTAGCCGCTTTGCTGTACGCCCAGCACCATGCAGTGGAACTTTTCTCGAATATTACCGTTCTTAAGGGTTTTTCCGGCATAAGATTCATTGCCGGTCACCTTGATTGCACAGACAGACAGCGCATTGTCAGCGTCAGGATAGTCTGTCTCCATAAACTTCTTTAGGGTTCTAGGAGGTTTAGAAGGCTTCATTTGTACCAGACGATAAAAGTTTTCGATGGACTTTAAATCTCCAACGACAAAGACTTTATCGCCTGCGGCAATGGTAGCCTTAGGTTCCGGTAAAATAATGTGCTTGCCATGATGGCGGATTTTAACAACATATACGTTATATACTTTCCCCCATTGCAGATCAGCCAGGTGCTTACCGAGAAAATCTGCTGACTCCGGCGCAATTAAGGAAATAATATGAAGTTCCGTATCCAGCCAGGACTGGTGCAGCCCTTTTTCTTCTTCGGCCTCAATCAATCTTTCGTTCAGATTGCGAAGAAACTGAGTTTCCAGTCTGAGGTAAGCCGTTGAGAGAAAGTTGCTTTTTCCGGCAATGAGCACTGCGATAATAATAAAGATAAATAGGTATGCAGGATTGATTTCGAACAATACGCTAATTGGAATCATGGCAATTGTTGCAGTCAATATAACGCGAATAGCTGACAATACGATTAGAGGCAGTCTATTTGCCCTTTTTTTGAGCCATAGAGAGGTGAAAAGAGCATTGCCGGGGTTCAGCATAGGTCTTACAAAAATCGCTATGACGAAGAAAATTATAGCGCAGGTAGCGATGCTCGCTGAAAGTGGAGTGAGTGTTTCTGCTAAAAACGGATAAATGCCTTCGATACCAATCATGACAGCAACAAGCATGATGACACTATAAAGTGCTGTTCTGGAAACAAATTTTCGGATATATTCATTCCAGTCTGTATCTTTATCATCATCAGTCTGGTCGCTGGAAGTATACTGGTGCAGCTTTTGAAGAAGACTCTCTGGAAGTTTTCTCTGCAAAAGGTCAGTAACGCTACTGGAATTTTTAATTAAAAATGGTGTTAAAAACGTAGTTATCACTGCAGCAGATACGATAATCGGATAGAGGTTTTCTTCCATCACACCAAGGCTGACGCCCAGTGCCGCAATGATAAAAGAAAATTCCCCAATTGGCGCCAGACTGAAACCGCTTTTTACGGCAGTGTTTAAGGTTTGACCGGATAACAGCATGCCGACTGTGGCAAAAATCAGTTTTGCAATGACCGCAACTACAGTAATTACTGCAATGATGGGAGCATAGTTTACAATAGCATGGGGATCAACTTTCATGCCGACGGACAGAAAGAAGAAAGACACGAACATATCCTTAACGCCGCCGGTAAGATGTTCCACTCGTTCAACATGAATGGTGCCCGCAAGAAGAGAGCCTGCAAGAAAAGCGCCCAACTCTGAAGAAAATCCCAGAAAGTTGGCAATCATAACCATACCAAAGCAAAGTCCTAATGATAAAATAAGAAGCATTTCATCATTCATCACCTTGATGACTTTGTTCAGGAAGGTTGGGAGTAAATAAATGCCGAGAAGCAGCCAAACAACCAGATAGCAGACCATCAGTGCCAGACTGATCATCAACTCTTTGCCTGCAACGCTCTGGCTGACAGAGATAGTGGATAGAACCACCATCATAAAAATGCCCACGATGTCTTCAATAACCAGAGTGCCCATAACTAGTTGGGAATACTTTTGTCCTTTGATTTCCAGTTCTTCAAAGCTTTTTTGTATGACAGCGGTAGAACTGATGGAAAGCATACAGCCCAAAAAAAGACTGCTGATGACGGAAAAACCCATCAGGATACCGACTAGGTATCCTGTCAGCATGACGCCGCCCATCTTTATAATGGCAGAGATGACTGCCGTTCCGCCCAGTTTTGCAAGCTTATGCAGATTAAATTCAAGTCCAATGTGAAACATCAGAATAATAACTCCGATTTCACTCCATAGATTAATGGAATCGATGTCTTCTACATTGAAAAATAAAGGAAAGTACGGGCTAATAAGAAAGCCCGCCAGAATATAACCTAGAATCAAAGGCTGTTTGATTTTTTTAAATAAAATCGTGATAAGACCGGCAGTAAGCAGCATGACGGCTAAATCAGTAATCATGTCAGGTGTGTGCATGGATCAAACCTCCTTTTGTATAAAATTTGTATACTATTATTATATATGAAAAACTTTCGGGGAAAAAGAAATTATTGTGGAAAAGGAGCGTGAAATTATAAAATCAGTAAAAAGTTTAATCTGTAATTGCTTTGTGTGAGGATACAGCAAAGGGATATCTGCAGCATTGCTGGATTGTCTATACCGGTTTCAAAGAGAGCATTTTTCTCATTTCTAACTGTATAATGCCTGCATCTTGTTCACTGTATTATGAAGAAAAATGCAGATGAGTGATGAATTATCATTAAAAATATGATATACTAAAAATACAATTTCAAATAAACTTTATTACCGAGAGAAGGTCCCCATGAATTACACGCTTATGAATAAAGAGCGTCCTATCCTGACGTTTTCTACTTTTAAAACTGAATATGGTACAACCAAGGCGAAGAATGTAAAAATTCTGGAGCCGGACGGACTTCCCGCTGCATATGACGGCAGCATAATTCGGTTTATTGAACGGCGTAAAGCTCCTAAGCACCGCAAATATATCCGGGGCATTTTGAAACAGCTGGGAGCAGAGGATATTGACGGCTTTATTAAAGTCAGCCGGGGTGCATCTTTGAATGATACCTTCTGGGTAAGAAATGATGAAGAACCTCTGGTATGGAAGCAGGTTTCTCTTTACCATAATGATTTTGACGAAAATATCGCACGAATTGCTTTTGAAGGCGGTTCCGGTAGTCTCAGCACAACGACACCGGAACTTTCCGTAGACGGTAACTATGCGAAATGCTGGATTCGTGAGAATGAACAGCTTTTTCTTCTGAAGCGGGGCAGCGAGACTCACGGGCAGGAGGTTTTCGCCGAGTACTATGCTTCGCAGCTGGCAGAGGCTTTCTGCACTGATTCTGTTAAATATGATTTAGTAAGTCACCACGGACACCTTGCTAATAAGTGCGGGATTTTCACCAGCGAGGAAGTAGGATTTTCTCAGATGACATATCATGTGGAAAATCCCCAGTCGGTTTCTGTCCAAGAGGCGCTGGCGGTGATGGAAAAATGTGGCCATGGTGAGCATTTCAGGCGAATGATGGTACTGGATGCACTGATTCTCAATATTGACCGCCATTTGGGGAATTTTGGACTTCTGGTGAACAATGACACTCTAAAACCTATAGGGATGGCTCCAGTGTTTGATCATAACCGATCTATGCTGTTTCATATGGATGATGACCGTTTTATGAGACAGAATATGGATTGTCTGATAGATATTTATCCGCGCCTTATGGGGGAATTCAATATCAACGCTAACGATATGCTGACAGACGAAATTCGAAGTGATTTGAAAAATCTTTCCGGCTTTGCGTTTATTCCTCACGAGAAGTACAACTGGCCGAAGGTGAGACTGGAAAAATATCAGAAGTTTATGGACACGCAAATTGACCGCATACTGAAACGAGAGAAGCTGTTTATCAGCAGTTTTGAGTAATGTATAGCAGGTAAAATATCAAAAAGAAAAAGAAGGCCGAATTTGACCTTCTTTTTCTTTTTGATTTAGTTTAAATCTTATTTCCAGATTCTATTACCTACTGTGGAGTAGTCGGAGAAGTATCTTACGCCGTCAATTTCAACATAAGCTCTTACTCTGTAGTATACTCTAGTACCCTTCTTCACGTTCTTCTTGATGGAAGTGTGGTTGATGTACTTCTTAGTAGTCTTAGTTAAGTACTTGTAACCGGAGTTGGACTTCTTAGTGGAGTAGTATACTCTGTATCCATCGATTGCGGATTCATCACCTGTTGCAGTCCAGTTGATTCTCATCTTGGAACCGGTGTAACGTTTTGTAGTTACCTTAATCTTGAAGGATTCTACTGCTTTGATACGACCTTCCACATCAGCTTTTTCTAATGTTTTGATAGCCAGTTCCAGCTTAGCAACCAGTGCAGCGGAATCTCTGTCAAATGCAGCCCTATCAGCATCGGATAATGCATCGTAAGCAGCTTTTGCAGCGTCTACAGCTTCCTTATCAGCAGCTGTGATAACTTCCGGCAGAGCGGCAATCTTCTTAGCCGCATCAGCCTTCATAGCATTGGACAATGCAGCTTCTGCAGCTTTAAGTGCGGCATAGACAACAGTATCAGTAGCCGTAGCGCCACTTCCAGTCTGATAAATATCAACGTATCCAGCGTACTTGGAATAGTTGTCAGCATATGCATCAACAGCAGCTCTTGCAGCTTCAACAGCAGCTTTATCTGCAACTGTAATAGTTCTAGGCAGAGCATTTACTAATGCTTCAGCAGCAGCTTTTTCTAAGGTGATGATTCTGGTTACATAAGCGTTCAGCAGACCACGATTGGTAACGCTTGCTTCAGTTGCACCAGCAAGTTCAAGATAATCTTCGTACATTTTCTGTACAGCCAGATAATCAGCTTTCTTTTCTAATGTTGCGGTAACAGGTAATGCTTTGATAGCATCGATTACTTTCTGCGCTTCAGAAGCTAATACAGAATCCGCTTTCATAGCATCAATCTTAGCTAATGCAGCAGCATAATTTTCAGACAGAATAGCTTTGATTTCAGAAGCTTTCAGGTTTGCATTCTGTTTAGCGTTTACAGCATCATAGAATACCTCTAATGCCTGATTAACAGCATCTTCTTTTGTCTTGTTTGCATAAGCGTTTACGCTGTCTCTAGCAGCAACGCCATCAGCATAAGCTTTTAAGAATCCTGTAGTCTTATCAATGGCAGCTGCAGTACCGCCAACATAACCAGCTGCAATTAATTGTGTGTTAACACTTGTTTTTACAGATGCAGTCTGAGTAATAGTCAGATATTTATCCATAGCGGCTCTTGCTTCTTTTACTAATGCAACAACAGCATCAGCATTGGCAGCAGCTTTAATTTTAGCTTCAAAATCCTTCTGGATTGTTTCTACAGCATCTTTATTATCGCCTTCCCAGTTTGTAGGGGCATATTTATCCGTTGCTTTGTTCAAAGCAGAAAGATTCGTGTTGTTTGATTCTAATGCAGTAGCAGCATAATCAGTTTTAATCAGACGTACGCCATCATTGATAACTTTTTCTAAATCTACAATCTCTTTTTCTGCATTCGGAATATTAGTAGAAGACTGCATCCATGTCTGGATTTTGCCATAAGTATCAACGGTTGTATCTAAGTTATTAATTAATTTAACGAGCTTTTCTAATGCAGCATCAACAGTTGCAGCGTTATAAATAGCCTTACCTGTAGTAGGACTATACTGGTTCTTTAAAGCAGCCGCATAGTCAGTAGCATATTTTACTAACAGGTTGACATTTACAAACTTGTCAGCAATCTTATAGAAGTTGTCTGGTTCACTAGTATTAGCAGAAGGAGCCAACGTAGCTAATGCAGTAGTTTTAGCTGTTGTGACAGCACTTTCTGCTTCCGCATCATTAATCTGACCAACATATAAAGCAACTACCTTCTGTACATTTGCAGTTAATGAACCTAATCTTGCGTTTGCTTCTGCAACCTCAGTAGCATTGCTTGCTGCTTCAGGATTCGCAACGATATTCTGCAGTCTTGCTCTTTCAGCAGCAGTGAAATCAGCAGCAGCATCATTTACAGCATCAACAGCTTCTTTCTTTGCTTTGTCCAGAGCAGCTGCTGCATCAGTTTTTGTTACTAAATCTTTAGTAGCATTTTTGAATACTGCGATTGCACCTAGCTTTTCAGTATCTTCTGCAGCCTCTCCGCCTAACAGTTTCTGCAAACCTGCCTTAGAATTTGCTACAATTGTAACAACAGTTGTTAAGTCAGCCTTTTTTTCTACGATAGTTGCAGCATCAGTATCGCTGTAGTTAGCAGGATCAATTGCTTCCATAGCAGCCTGTGCAGTTGCCTTAGCAGCTTTTACAGCTTCTGTGTACAGAATGCCATCTACAGCACCATATGCACCTGCAGTCTCATCAAATAACTTTGTGCCTACTGCATATGCGTCAGTACCTTTTAAATCAGCCCATATATCATCTACTGCTGTAGTATCTTCATCTGTCCAGTTGTTATCGGCAACTCTTTGAGCAGCTTCTGTAGCAATTTTTTCATTGTAATCAGCTTTCAATTTAGTCAGTGCTGCATCAATAGCAGCTTTTGTAAGGTTTTTATCCAGAGATGCATCAGCAACATCTGGTACGCTTACTACATTGCCCTGCTGATTGTAGACAATCTTGCCAGCAAATTCATCTACATATTCAGCCATTTCTTTCTGTGCGTCAGCAATTGCAGCATTTGCCTGTTCAGCTGGTGTAGCGGCTGCAAAAACAGAGCCAACAGCACTGAAGCTATAAGTGAAGACAACTGACAATGCAAGAAGCACGGTTAAAAATTTCTTCATTTTAAGAATTCCTCCCTCTTTTTGTTCTTTTTTTAAGATTATAGTTGTACGCCTTTTTGCGCAAAACTCATAAATGAAATGATAGTTCACAATGAAGTGAATTTGTACAAATAGTGCTGAATTGTAAAATTTTGTAGAAAGGTGTCGACAGATTAGAGTGGACAGGCAGGTAGACATAGGTTAATATAAAACTAAGAAATCACTAAATTGCTAAGGAGGGAAGATGAAAATGAAGAAAATCATGAAAAAGGTATCTGTGCTTGTGACGTTGTGTTTGATTATGACGATGCTGTCTGCGCAGCCTATATTTGCAGCGGGTACTTATACGGTTGACGATGGGGGTACAATTACCGCAGTCTCTGCGCAACGAGCGGCTGCATGTGACAAGATGCTTAAAATGTCACAGATGCCTTGGAAGCTGACTGCAACATTACGATATTGTTATGGTCAAGATGATAACAATCAGCTGACAGAGAGTTCTAAGGTAAAGGTCAACTGCCGATGGGATAATAAGCTGGCAAATGAGGTGATTCCACGGAAAGGGATTCCGTATTCACAGGTTTATAGAGAAGAAGAGTATTCGAACGGTATAACATTAAAAAAGGGGACAAAGACACTTGCCAGCGATCCGCAATACGTTTCTATTTATGGAACTGACTGCTCTTCATCTGTTGGTTTTGCATGGAAAGCCGCGACAGGTGTGTATTTGGCAAGAAAAGATACAGGGAAGATTTACAGAACAAAAAACATGTTTGCCGATGGTATTATTGCAAGCGAAAATGAGAATGATTATCTCATGCTGGTAGGAAAGTACGGAAAATACTATAGCGCTCGGAAAAATGCTACTACGACGAAACAGGTTGTTACTGGTCTTTCAGCAGAAGGAAATTATGAGGATGGTGAAGATATTTACAGTAAGGTATATGCAGCAATTAAGCCTGGAGATGCATTACTTTTTAGAACCACGGATGGGAGCGGGTATGGACATGTTCGTTTAGTTGTGGGCGTTAAGATTGTGTATGCAGATGCTTCAAAAACAAAGGTAGATCCAGAGAAGAGCCAAGTAACATGCATAGAACAGGTAGGTTTCAGTAAGACAAATGGAAATTGCAAAACTTCATGGATTCCAAACGACGAGATTGTTCCAACCGGAGCATTTGCGGGACAAACTTACACGGGAGTATATACCTTTAATCAGCTTACAGGAAAATCAGCAAGCCCAACCATAAATGATGGGGATAAAACGAGATGTTATGTTCCAATCAGATTAAAAGCATTTAATGATTAATAATAGAGAGATGGCTTGATAATAATGGAGCCTTTACAGGAAGATTCGGTAAAGGCTCTGTTTTTATGCAAATATATAAGGAATAAAGTGTTCGACTTTTTTTGTTTTAGCCTGTATAATATTAGAAAATAACTTGAAGAAAGAGAGGTCAGCAGCATGAACGTCTATATTCCCTTTATCTGTCTTGCTTTAGGTGCCGCGATTAACTGGCGCGGGCTGCCCGAAAAAATTCTTCAGTACATAGATTACCTGACAAATCTGGCTTTATTTTTGCTGATGGTTGTAATTGGAATCAACATCGGAACCAGTGAGGAGGTCATGGGTAATTTGAATCGGATTGGGATCAACTGCTTCCTCATTTCTCTAAGCGCAGTGGCTTGCAGTGTGGTGGTCACAGTACTTTTAGAAAAGACAATCATGCCTCTTGAAAAAATTCGTCTGCAGCTTCATATGGAAAAAGGGGCTTCTATAGCATCGGATACTGCTTCTGGAAGCGAATCGAAGTCTAAAGGAAGAAGTAGCTTTTCACCTTTGATTGTTATCATGCCTGCGTGCATTGCAGTAGGCATGATTGCTGGCAGATTTTTTATGCAGAATATACAGGAATACCTGTTAGATGCAATGTTGACTGGCTGTCTGATTTTTCTTTATACAGGCGTTGGGGTGAGTCTTGCGTCCAACAAAAGTGTGTTTAGCTATATTCGTCGATTGGGATTTCGAGTGCTATTGATGCCCACAGGGATTTTTGCAGGCTGTCTGTTCGGGGGAATGCTGGCAGGCGCGGTGCTGAGCGTGCCGACAAACTGGGCGGTGCTTTCGGCAAGCGGTATGGGATATTACAGTTTGACGGGTGCAGCGATGACGGATACTTTTGGCATTGAGGCCGGAACTTATGGATTTATTGTAAACATTCTGCGGGATGTACTGACTGTGGCACTGCTACCGGTTCTTATCAGAATCAGCAAAGGTAGCCCCATAGCCTCAGGTGCTGCTGGTTGTATGGATTCCATGCTGGTGCCTGTCAGCCGCTTTGTGGGTCCGGAACTTTCCATGGTGGCACTTATCAGCGGTACTATTTTGACCTTTGTGGTGCCTCTGTGGCTTCCTATGGGAATCCAGCTTCTGGCATGATTTATTACATCATAAAAAATTAAAAGCTTTCGCTTCCTTAACTGACATGATTAAACAGTTAAGGAACAAAAGCTTTTTCTTTGTTATATCTTATGCAAACAGTGCAGCAGCCACTTGAACCAAGTCTGCAGTATCTTTGATACCGCCGGTTTCATAAGGGGAATGCATTGCCAGCTGAGGCAGACCGATGTCAACGGAGTTCAGTGCAACCTGAGAGGTGGAGATATTGCCCAGCGTGGAGCCGCCAGCCATGTCGGATCGATTTGCGAAGGACTGAACAGGCACGCTGCAGACTTTGCATAAATCCTTGAATATGGCGGAGGAAACCGCATCAGTGCAGTACTTTTGGTCACCGTTATACTTGATGACGATGCCTTTATTTATATAAGGACGGTTGGTTGGATCAGCTTTGTCTCCATGGGCTGGATGCACTGCGTGCGCATTGTCGGCGGAGACGAGAAAACTCTTTGCAATAGCAACCAGATAATCCTCATGGCTCATGGAGAGCCCTTCGCAAATGCGAGCTAGAGTGTCTTTCAGGAAGGTAGAAGCTGCGCCTTGTTTGGTTTCGCTGCCGACCTCTTCATTATCGAAGACGCAGTGAATTGCAGCATGCTTTTCTTTTTTTCCTTGCAAAAATCCTTGTAATGACGCAAAGGCACACTGTAAATCATCCAGTTTGGCGCTGGAAATGAATTCGTTATTGGCGCCCCAGATGGTGCCTTGCTGTCTGTTGTAAAGGAATAAATCGTGACCGAGAATATCTTCTGCCTGTACACCTGCAGCTTCTGCAATCAACTCCATGAAAGAATTTTCAGCTGGAGAAGCAGCATAGAGCGGAAGCAGATCCTTTTGCGGATTGTACTTGTATCCGCTGTTAACCTCCCTGTTCATGTGAATGGCAAGATTTGGAATCAACAGCAGGTCACGGTCAATGTTTACCAGTTTTGTTATGAATTTATCGCCATCCTTTATGATGATACGACCGGCAACGGAAAGCGGGCGATCCAGCCACGAACTGTAAATCATGCCGCCGTAGCGCTCCACATTGAGCCTGGTATAGTGGTTTTCTATTGTAATTTCAGGGTTTTCTTTCACCTTAAAAGTAGGAGAGTCGCTGTGGCTTGCCATAATACGAAAGCTGCTGATGCCGCCTATCGGAATGGTAAATGCGATGATAGAAGAGTCATTTCGTGTGACAAAATAGCTGCCACCCGGAGCAAGTGTCCATTTTTCTTCTTCGCAAAGCTTGGTAAAGCCTTTGGATTCCAGTGTGTCTGCCATATTCTTTACAGCATGGAAACAACTGGGGCTGGCGTTTAGGAATGCCAGCAATTCTTCAGATATTTTTCTATACATAACAAATTGCCTCCCATAATGTGTTCTTGATAAAAACCTGCGGTTACGCACAGGTTTTTATCAAGAATATACTAGCTTTGGAATGTTGTTCTGTCAAGGATAAGATTTCAGTGCGTGTGGCAGGAAAGAGGGGGGTAAAAACGTTTTCAAAAATTAGAAAGTCTGCGAATGCTGTGCGTCTGGCGCATGAACAAATGATTTCAACCCAAATTACGATTTTCGATAAAATATGTATAACTGGGGGAGACGAATCTTAACCGAGAAATAGAAAATACAAAAAAAGTGTATAACTGAAGTCAAATTGCATCACCAATAGGTGTGATACCCCGGGCTTCAGATAGGATTTACCCTTGATTTTCTGCGGAAATACTGCATTTTACGTAAGAATTTGGTGATTTTATATGAGATCTTACGCCAAATGCAAGCTGCATAAAAGTACAGAACAAAAATGTTATACACTTTTTCTTGAAAACAGGATTTTAGGTTGAGATGCACAGTAGGGAACCGGTTGCCGTGTTTATCAAAATATGCTAAAATAAGATGAATTTCAAATAATATCGTAAAAAAACGATGAACGATGCAAAAGAAAAGAACTGCAGAGGAAAACTTTATGGAGAAGAAAAACAAATTGACAGGCACTGTAGGCAGCACAGTCAGCGAATTTAAAGCCTTTATCTTAAAAGGAAATATCATCGATATGGCCGTTGGCGTGATTATCGGAGGTGCTTTTGGGAAAATCGTAACATCTCTTGTAAACGATATTCTTATGCCGGCGTTAGGAGCGATTACAGGTACAATCTCTTTTTCAGATTTAAAGTGGGTGATAAAGGAAGCTGAGCTGGACGCTGCCGGCGCTGTCGTAACACCGGAAACAGCGATTCTTTATGGGAGTTTCATACAGAATATCATCGATTTTTTGATTATCGGTGTGTGTATTTTTGCCATGGTGAAGGTTGCGGCAAAAGTGACGGCGACATTTACGAGAGCAGCTGCAAAAGAAGCCGAAGAGAAGGCACCGAAGGGACCAACCCAGGAGGAGCTTCTTGTAGAAATTAGGGATTTGCTGAAAGCAAAGCAGACGGAAGAGAATTAGTATGGAACAGATTACAATTTTTGACAATAGACCCGAAGTTGCGCCGCTGGCAAGCCGTCTCAGACCAGAAACTCTGGACGAGTATGTGGGGCAGCAGCACCTGATTGGAAAAGGGAAAATCTTACGCCAGCTCATAGACAAGGATCAGATTTCTTCGATGATTTTCTGGGGGCCACCGGGTGTGGGAAAAACCACTCTTGCAAGGATTATCGCAAAGCAAACCAAGGCGAACTTTGTGGAGTTCAGTGCGGTAACCAGCGGAATCAAAGAAATCAAAGCGGTTATGGGACGAGCCGAAGAGTCCCGGCGTATGGGGATTCGCACACTGCTCTTTGCGGACGAAATCCATAGGTTCAATAAGGCGCAGCAGGATGCGTTTCTTCCTTATGTGGAAAAGGGCAGTATCATACTAGTTGGTGCAACGACGGAAAATCCATCCTTTGAAATTAATTCTGCGCTTTTATCAAGATGCAAGGTCTTTGTGATGAAAGCTCTTGGCGAAGAGGATCTGACAGGACTTCTGCAGCATGCCATTACCAGCGAAAAGGGTTTTGGAAATATGGATGTTGATATTACGGAAGGGGATCTTTCGGTTATTGCCAGGTTTTCCAATGGGGATGCAAGAACAGCGCTGAATACGTTGGAGATGGCGGTGCTCAACGGTGAAATTGACGAAAATGGCACAGTTCATGTGACTGATTCAGTGCTTTCCGAATGCATGAATCGCAGATCGTTGTTATACGATAAAAATGGAGAGGAACACTATAATCTGATTTCAGCGCTTCACAAATCCATGCGAAACAGCGACCCGGACGCTGCAGTGTACTGGCTTTGCAGGATGCTGGATGGCGGAGAGGATCCACTGTATATCGCGCGCAGACTGGTGCGCTTTGCCAGCGAGGATGTAGGTATGGCAGATTCTGCAGCACTACAGATAGCAGTCGCGGCTTATCAGGCTTGCCACTTTCTGGGCATGCCAGAGTGTGATGTGCACTTGACCCATGCTGTGGTGTATCTTTCCATGGCGAGCAAATCCAACGCTCTTTACAAAGCCTGCGAAGCGTGTAAGAAAGATGTAAAGAATATGCCGGCAGAGCCGGTGCCGCTGCACCTTTGCAATGCACCGACCAGCCTGATGAAGGAACTAGACTACGGAAAAGGATATGAATATGCCCATGACACAGAAGAAAAGCTGACTGTTATGACTTGCCTGCCGGATTCACTGAAAGGAAGACAGTATTATCAGCCGACGACCCAGGGCAGAGAAAAGCTGGTAAAGGAGCGGCTTTCTCAGATTGAGGAATGGAAACGGAAGAAACGAGAAGAGAAGAGGCTCTTTACTTCCGAGTAAAGGGGCAGTATAATAAATCCAGAAGAATACCATACAGGAGGAAGATGGAAATGATAGAAGTTGAAATGTTAAACGTAAACGGACAATCTGTTCAGGGACTGCGAGTTGTTGCCCCTGGCGGAGAAGGACATCCGAATATGCTTTTGATTCCTTGCAGGAAGGGATATGTAATGTGCGGCTATCTCAATCTGCCGGCGGCTGAGTCCTTTGGGGACGCTGCTGCAATTGTAGGCGGCAGCTGTTTTGAGGAGACGCTGGCAAATCCGGTAAAGGCGGTTTCTGCAAAGGCTGCGGAGCTGGGCGTTGAGGTCGGTATGACAGGCGCTGAAGCGGTAGCAAAATTAAACGCATAACTTTTAGTATCTAACACCTCTTTTATGCAGTGCAGGCGGGAGGTGTTTTTTCGCGGCGTTTTCGAGAGAAAAAGGTTTCAATTCTGCTGTAAATGGTATAAAATAGAAAAGTATGTAACAATTATTAAGTTTTTTGGAGGAACAACATGCTAACACTTGAGAATGTGTGCTGGAAACCGGATGGCAGAGATGCGGTTCTCAAAGGAATTGATTTGCAGCTAAAACCGGGGAAACTGACTGTAGTTACTGGTCCAAATGGAGGCGGCAAGACTTCCCTTGCGAAGGTTATTGCGGGTCTGAATCAGGTCAGCAGCGGCAGAATCAGCCTTGGAGATATAGATATTACGGAGAAAGATATTACAGAACGAGCGAAGCTTGGTATCAGCTATGCTTTTCAGCAGCCGGTCAGATTTAAGGGGATTACCGTGCGTTCTCTTCTTGATTTGGCAGCAGGCGGAGACGTTGGCGATGAAAATGTCTGTCAGCTGATGGCGAAGGTGGGGCTTTGCACCAAGGATTATATCGATAGAGAAATCAATGCCAGCCTTTCAGGCGGTGAAATCAAAAGAATCGAAATTGCTTCCGTACTGGCGCGAAGAGACAGCAAGGTGCTTATTTTCGACGAGCCGGAGGCAGGTATTGACCTGTGGAGCTTTACAGGACTCATTGAGACCTTTGAGGATCTTAAAAAAGAACAGGATAAGGCTCTTCTGGTTATTTCCCATCAGGAGCGTCTTCTTGAGATTGCAGATGAAATTGCGGTAATTGTGGACGGAAAAGTTCGCATTTCAGGTCCGAGCCAGGAAATTATGCCGCAGCTTTTGGCAGGTGAAAAAGCCGGCATCTGCCCGATTGGAAAGGAGTGGTAAAAGATGGACAAGCTGACAGAAGAACTTTTAAAAGCAGTCTCTGATTATACAGAGGGAGGCTATACAGGGGCATTCAACATTAGAGAAAACGGCGGCTGCGCAGGCAGACAGTCCACCGACAACATTCAGATTGAGGGTAAGGCTGACGGCAGCGGTATTGATATTTACATCAAAGCAGGCACCAAAGGAGAGAAGGTTTTCATTCCTGCCTGTGTGACTCGCGGTAACGTGAGTGACCTTGTATATAATGATTTTCACGTTGGTGAAGGTGCTGATGTAGTGATTGTAGCAGGCTGCGGTGTGCATACCGACGATGAAGGGGAAGCTGCACACAACGGTATTCATAGCTTCTATCTGGAAAGAGGTGCTAAAGTTCTTTATGAAGAAAAGCATCTGGGAACCGGAGAAGGAACCGGGCAGAAGAAAATCAGTCCGGTAACCCATGTGGAACTTGCTGAGGACGCTGTGCTTGAGATGAACACCATTCAGCTGGGTGGTGTGGATCATTCCGTCAGAACTACCACAGGAAGCCTTGAGGACCGGGCGAAGCTTTTGATTCACGAAAGTCTGATGACAGACGGAGACGAATACGTCATGACAGATTTTGATGTGGATATGAATGGCGAAGACAGCGCCATTGATTTGATTTCCCGCTCTGTCGCAAAGGGCAATTCCTATCAGGAATATCATTCCAAGATAAAAGGCAACAACCGCTGTACAGGTCACTCCGAATGTGACGCAATTCTCGTAGGAAAAGGCAGAGTTAATGCGGCGCCCGAGCTTTATGCCGGTCACCTTGATGCAGAACTGATCCATGAGGCAGCTATCGGCAAAGTGGCAGGCGAGCAGATTTTGAAGCTGAGAACTCTGGGACTTACTGAGGAAGAAGCAGAACAGCAGATTATCGAAGGATTTTTAAGAGCAAATGGTTAAACAAAATGGTGAAACGAATCGATAAAACTTTTACAGAAACGCTGATGACATGGTACCGCGAAAATCGCAGAGATTTGCCTTGGCGAGAAGACAAAGAACCATATCATGTCTGGGTTTCAGAGATTATGCTGCAGCAGACCAGAGTGGAAGCAGTACGGGAATATTATCTGCGCTTTATGAAGGCGCTGCCGACCATTTCTGATCTTGCAGCTGCGGAGGAAGAGACCTTGCTGAAGCTTTGGCAGGGTCTTGGATATTACAATCGAATCCGAAACATGCATAAAGCCGCCCAGCAGATAGAAGCGCAGATGGGCGGTATTTTTCCGCAGGAGTTTGATGCTATTAAAGCCCTTCCGGGCATTGGAGATTACACGGCAGGGGCAATTGCATCCATATGCTTTAATCAGAAGACCGCAGCTGTGGACGGCAATGTGCTGCGGGTGATGAGCCGTTTAAATAACGACGATACGGATATTTTAAATGCCGGGCTGAAGAAGCGGATTACTGCTTACCTGTCCTCCCTTTATCCAGAAAAAGACTGCGGCGATTTTACGCAGGGACTCATCGAGCTGGGGGCGCTTATCTGCGGACCGGCAGGCGCACCAAAGTGTGAAATCTGTCCGGTGAACGCCTACTGCGAGGCGAAAGCCGCAGGTACAGCAGCTGCACTACCTGTGAAAGCGAAGAAAAAGGCAAGAAAAAAAGTGGACATGACTGTTTTTATCCTGCAGGCGCCTTTAGGAACGGCTGTTTGCAGGCGTGCTGAAACAGGTCTTTTAGCGGGACTGTATCAGTTGCCTAATGTAGAGAAAAGGCTGACTGCCGCCCAAGCCATAGAGCAAGTGGAACGCTGGGGCTGTACGCCGAAGAATCTTTTGCGCAGTACTGATTACTGCCATGTATTTACCCATGTAGAGTGGCATATGACAGGTTATTTTATTGCAGTGGAAAAAATGCCGAAAATTTTCCAGTGGGCAAGCGATGCGCAGTTAGCTGCAGAAATACCGCTGCCGACAGCTTTTGGATATTTCTTGAAGTAAAGTAGTAAAGTTTTTATATGAAAAAAATAAAAAATTTACTAGAATTTTGTAAGGTTTTGCGGTATCATAGAGAACGTGTGTGGCATGTCAGAATGCACCAGCATTTGATATGCCTGCTTTTATTGCGTTAAGTTAATTTGTTTAACAAAAGAAATGATGTAACCAAAGGAGTAAAAAATGAACGAAAAGAAACGCGGAATTTGGAACGGTATTGAGCGCTTCGGAAACAAGCTGCCTCATCCCGTTTACATTTTCATCATTCTGACGATCGTAGTATTCGTCATTTCCGGTCTTTGCGGTAATATTGTATTTCCACATCCAAACACCGGTGAAGAGCAGTATATCATGAACCTGATGAGCAAAGAAGGTCTGATTTGGCTGCTGCAGTCTATGGTTGAAAACTTTGTAACTTTCAGCCCGCTGGGTATGACCCTGGTAGCTATGCTGGGTATCGGTATTGCTGAAGAAACAGGGCTTGTAACCACTGTAATCAAATCTTCTATTGCAGGTGCGCCGAAAGTACTTGTAACTGCTGTAGTACTGTTTGTAGGTATTATGGGAAGTTTGGCTGGTTCTGCAACATTCGTCATTATCCCGCCTCTTGGCGCTATGATTTTTAAGGGTATGGGAAGACACCCTATTGCAGGTCTTGCTGCTGGTTTTGCCGGCGTAGCTGCAGGTCTTTCTGCAAACCTGTTAATCACGCAGACAGATATTCTGCTTGCTGGTATCACCCAGGACGCAGCACAGATTTACGACCCGGACTATCTGGTAAATCCGACTGTAAACTGGTACTTCATGGCAGTATCTACCATCGTTTTGACTATCACAGGCACTATTGTTTTAGAAAAAGTGGTTGAGCCTCGTTTGGGCGAATACAAAGCTGAAGACGGAGATGGTACTGTAGAAGATACCACACTTTCTGCAGTAACAGCAGAAGAAAAATCCGGACTGAAATGGGCGGGTATCTCTGTTTTAATTTATCTTATTGTGGTTGCAATTACCATTGTGCCGACAAACGGCATCCTCCGTGGAGAAGACGGCGGCGTTATTCAGTCACCGTTTATGAGCAGCATGATTCCAATTCTGACTGTTTTCTTCCTAGTACCGGGCATTGTTTATGGTATTCGCACTAAAGCAATCAAAAAATCTGCAGATGTAGTAAATATGTGGGGCAAATCCATGTCCGGTCTGGCTGGATTTATCGTACTGTGCTTCTTTGCAGGTCAGTTTGTAAAAGCATTTTCACAGTCCAATCTGGGATTATATCTGTCAGTAAAGGGCTCTGAATTTTTAAGCAGCACCAACTTGACTGGTATTCCTCTCATCCTGGCATTTATCGGTATTACTATGCTGATTAACTTTGTAATCGGCAGTGCATCTGCAAAATGGGCGCTGATGGCACCGATCTTTGTACCGATGTTCATGAAGATGAACTTTTCACCGGCATTTACACAGGCAGCATTCCGTATCGCTGACTCTGTAACTAACTCCATCTCACCGCTGGAGCCGTTTATGCCGTTTATCATCATGACTGCGCTGAAATATGACAAGAAATCCGGTCTGGGTTCTATCATCGCAACCATGCTGCCGATGGCAATCACCATTGGTCTGACCTGGGTTGTACTGATTGTAGTATGGTACGTTCTGGGACTGCCTCTTGGACCTGGCGCAACCATCTTCATGTAATTTCACGTAAGGAGAAATCATGTTAGCTGAAAAATATATTGGAAAAATCACCGAGGAACTGGAAAGCCGCAGACAGGCGCTGACTGCTATGAGCAGAACCATCTGGGAAAACCCGGAGCTGGGACATCAGGAGTTTAAGGCTTCGAAGCTGCTTACTGATATGCTTTCTGAAAACGGTTTTACTGTAGAAAGAAATCTTTTAGGCATGGAAACTGCTTTTTCCGCGGTGAAAAAATCTGGAAAACCGGGACCTGTTATCGCATATGTTGCAGAGTATGACGCACTTCCAAAAATCGGACATGCCTGCGGCCATAACCTGTTCTGCTGCTCCGCTGTAGGCGGCGCAATTACCCTGAGCAAAATTCAGGAGGAGCTGGGAGGCGAAGTCCGTGTCATCGGCGCGCCGGCTGAAGAAGGAACTGTTTCTAACTACGGAACTAAAGCGGTTATGGTAAACGAAGGCATTTTCAGCGATGTGGACTGCGTATTCACAGCCCACGGTGAGGGAGAAACTGTCATCGAGAGAAATCTGGTGGCTGCAACCACTGTAAAGCTGCACTTCCACGGATATGGCGTTCATGCAGGAGGCGATCCGGTGCTTGGCAAAAATGCACTGACTGCCGGCATGCTTTGCATGAGCAACATGAATGCAATCCGACAGCAGAACCGTCCTTGCGATGTCATCAGCGGCATTGTAACCGACGGAGGACTGGTTTCCAACACCATTCCTGACAGCTGCGGACTGGAATTCAGTCTTCGTTCCGACACATCTCCGCATCTTGACAGAGTTGTGCAGAATCTGCGTAACTGTGCGGAAGCGGCTTGCTTGGTAACAGGCTGCACTTACGACTGGGAAGTTGTTCCAAACCCGATGAAAGATACCAAATCCAATCATCAGATGGGGCTGGTTTTGGCACAGTATTTGGACAGCATTGGAGAAAGCTATACCCAGACAGATTCCAGAAACTTTGCATGGGACGTAGGTGACATCACCTACGCGTGTCCGACCCTCGGATCCTACTTCAAAATGGGTCCTAGTGACATCGCTTGCCACACAGAACCTTTCTGCAAGGCAGCAGGCTCGCAGCAGGGCTTTGACGGTATGATGCTGGCAGCCAAAGGTTTAACCGTAGTTGCCTGTGAATATCTTCTCAACGAAGATTTCCGCAAAGCTGCATGGAAGGAATTTGAAGAGACAAGAAAATAGAAAACGTCAAGTTATCTTTATCCATACCGTGTTGGAGTTCACGCCCAGCACGGTATGTTTTTTATCAATATTCACGACAGCACAAAACAGTGATAAAGTGTAAAAGAATTTTGAAATAATCTGAAATGTTGTTTGAATTTCAAAGCTATTTGGAGTAAAATATAGGTATTTGATAGGATGAAAACTCAGAACTTCAATGAAAGAAAGGCAGGTAGAGAAACATGATTTCAAAGAAAATGGTTCCTTTTGTAGAAGGAAGCTCTGTTGTAAGAGCTATGTTTGAAGAAGGAAAGCGAATGGCAGAAGAATTTGGTCCTGAAAATGTTTTTGATTTCAGCGTAGGTAACCCTAGCGTTCCAGCGCCAGAGGAAGTAAAAGAAGCAATCATAGATATTATCCAAAATGATGATCCGCTGTATGTACATGGCTATATGAGTAATGCAGGTTTTCCAGAAACCAGAGCTGCTGTAGCAGGCAATTTGAACCGGCGTTTCGGCACAAGCTTTACAGAAAATAATATCATTATGACTGTCGGAGCAGGGAGTGCTTTGAATATTTTGCTCAGAACGATGCTCAATGAGGGTGAAGAAGTAATCGTGTTTGCACCATATTTCCTTGAGTACGGCAACTATATTAAGACTTACGGCGGCGTAACTGTTGCAGTTTCTCCAAATCCTGAAGGCGGATTTATGCCAAAACTGGATGAATTTGAAGCCAAAATTACCCCTAAGACCAAGGCTGTTATCGTTAACAATCCGAACAATCCAACAGGTGCAGTATATCCGGAGGAAATTGTAAAGGGCATTGCTGATATTTTAAAGAAAAAGCAGGAAGAATATGGAACAGTAATTTACCTGCTTTCTGATGAGCCGTACAGAGAACTGGCATTTGGCGGTGTAGATGTACCGTATATGACAAAATACTACGATAATACTGTTGTGGCATATTCCTACAGTAAATCCCTGTCACTTCCAGGTGAACGTATCGGTTATGTTGTAATTCCTGACGAATCCGACGGTGCTGAAGAATTTATTCAGGCTGTAACTGTTGCTAACCGTCTGGGCGGTTTCACCAACGCGCCGTCTTTAATGCAGCTGGTTATCGCAAGGTGTGTTGACGCTCAGTGCGATGTTTCCTACTACGAAGAAAATGCAAAAGCGCTCTACGGCGGCCTGACTGCGCTGGGATTTGAATGCACCAAGCCGGAAGGTGCATTTTACCTGTGGATGAAGTCTCCTGTAAAGAACGAAAAGGAATTTGTAGCAGCGGCAAAGAAACATAATCTTCTGTTAGTGCCGGGAAGTTCTTTTGCAGGCCCAGGCTATGTGAGAATGGCATACTGCGTATCCCGCGAAAAGATTATGAATTCCCTGCCTAGATTTGCAGAGTTGGCAAAGGAATACAATTTAGATTAATTGTACATCGAGATAATAGAGAAAGGGACTGTCTCAAGCTGAACTGCTACCCGTCAAGTAGACAATTAAAAAAATAAAATTTTCTGACCAGTCGGAAGTGTTTTCCGACTGGTATT